>JASGGL010000309.1:0-2513 GCA_047605065.1 Asticcacaulis sp. | reverse complement strand
CTTCCCGGCCTTCTTCACCGCCACCGAAGCGTTTCAGGCCATCGCCGCCGGGGCCGACGCGCTGAAGTTGTTCCCCGCCGAACTGGCCGGCCCCAAGGGGCTTAAGGCCCTCAAGGCGGTCCTGCCGAAGATGATGCCGGTTTTCCCGGTCGGCGGCGTCGAACCCGGCAATATGGGTGAATTCATCGCCGCCGGAGCGGCCGGTTTCGGCATCGGCTCCAGCGTCTATAAGCCCGGCGATACGCCGGAGATCGTTCATGCCAAAGCCACGGCTTTCGTCGAGGGCTGGAACGCCCTCAAGGCCTGATCCTACCTCCCTTAAGGAGAGAGGGATTAACTTGCATCGTCGAACGCGGCGCGCGCTTCGACGATGCGGTCGTGATTGTCCACCGCCCAGCCGACCAGCGCCGACAACGGCGGCATGATCGAGTCCCCCAGCGGCGTCAGCCGGTATTCGACGCTGGGCGGCACGGTGGCGAAGACGTGGCGGCTGATATAACCGTCACGTTGCAAATCACGCAGGGTCTGGGTCAGCATGCGCTGCGAAATATCCGGCACGGCGCGCTTCAATTCACCGAAACGATGCGGACGCGTTGAGAGGGTCAGGAGCATCAGACTCGACCACTTACCGCCAATCTGATCCAGTACGTCGCGCACAGGGCAGTTCGACATATCGAACCCGGCATTCAGCACCCGATCAGCGACATCTGTCTCTGCGGCATCCACGACCACGAGTGGTCGCGCAGCCGATCCCAAAAACCGGTCCCCACTTTTTGGGCTGCGCTGTGAATCTTCGCCTGTTCGCGCAGCTGATTCCAAAAACCGGTTCCCACTTTTTGGGCTGCGCTCCAATAGTTCCCTTTTCATCCCTATCTCCCGAAATAGTGCCGTCTTTACAGGCGCGCAAAGGTTCCTATTTTGCACATGATCTCAATTTGAGACTATTGGAAAATATATAGCGAAAGGCGCCTTCCATGTCCACCATCCTCGTCACCGGTGCATCCGGCCAACTGGGCCAGCTCGTCCTCAAGGCGCTGAGCCAAAGCCCGCACACCGTCATCGCCGCCTCGCGCGATCCGTCGAAGCTGAACACCACCCTCGAGACGCGTACCGCCGACTTCGATAAGCCGGAAACCCTGAGCTCGGCCTTTAAGGGCGTGGATCGCGTCCTTCTCATCTCGACCGACGCCCTCGCCGTACCGGGTCAGCGCCTGAAGCAGCACACCGCCGCCATCGAAGCCGCCAGAGCCGCAGGCGTGCAGCATATCGTCTATACCTCCCTGCCCAACGCCGAACCGGGCAACAAGATCTCCTTCGCCCCCGACCACTACGGCACCGAGCAGGCGCTGAAGGCTTCCGGCATCGCGCACACCATTCTGCGCAATAACTGGTATATCGAAAACCTGCTGATGAGCCTGCCGCATGCGCTGGAAAGCGGTCAGTTCTACACCTCCGCACCCGAAGGCCGCGTTGCCTATGTCGCGCGTGAAGACACCGCCCGTGCCGCCGCTGCCGCGCTGGAAACCGCGCCCGGTGGCACCTATACCATCACCGGACCCGACGCCCTGACCTATGGCGAGGTCGTGGCCATCGCCAGCGAGGCCACGGGCAAACCCGTGAGCATCATCGCCGTCACCGATGAGCAGTTTGCCGGCGGCCTGAAGGCGGCGGGCCTGCCCGACTTCGTCGCCGACATGCTGGCTTCGGCGGAAGCGGCCATACGTGC
Source organism: Asticcacaulis sp. (assembly GCA_047605065.1). Taxonomy (GTDB): domain Bacteria; phylum Pseudomonadota; class Alphaproteobacteria; order Caulobacterales; family Caulobacteraceae; genus Asticcacaulis. Next base: position 787 of record JASGGL010000309.1, on the reverse strand, counting down.
GGGTCAGCTCGATGGCGTCACCAAAGCCGTCGAAACCCTCACCGGCACGGCCCCTAAATCCCTGAAAGACGTCCTGACCGCTGCCCTTAAGGCCTAAATTCCTGACGCCCCCTCCCGTTTAGAGCACGTTTCGTTCAAATTGAGCCGCGAACGTGCTCTAAATTTTTGTTTTACCGCATTTTTTAACGCTCAACCGGTGCCCACTTGAGCGAAAAATACTCTAAAGGAGGGGGCTTTGGGTGGCGAAGAATAGCGTCTATACAGAGGTCATGTTGATTCAATCCGTTCAGGCTGCCGACATAGCCGACCTGTCCGCACTGGCCTGCGACACCTTCACCCATACCTTCGGCCATCTCTATCCGGCGCACGACCTCAGCGCCTATCTGCAGAAGGCTTATGCCGCGGATGTGCTGGCGGTCGAAGTCGAAGGCGAGGACCAGTTCTGGCGCATGGTGCGTGACGATACCGGTCGCGCCATCGCCTATCTTCAGGCCGGTCCGGTCAGCCTGCCCCATATCGAAGCCCGCCCCGAAACACAGGGCGAGATCAAGCGGCTCTATGTACGCGCCGACGCTCAGGGCTCAGGGCTGGGCAAACAGTTGCTCGAACTGGGCCTGACCTTCCTTAAGGCCCGCTACGGCGAAACCTCTCAGTGGGTCGGCGTGTGGAGCGAAAATCACCGCGCGCAAAAGCTTTATGCCGGCTACGGCTTCCGCCGCGTGGGCGATTACGGCTTCAAGGTCGGCAGCACCACCGACTTCGAATTCATTATGCGTCGGGATCTCTA
>JASGGL010000308.1:0-2530 GCA_047605065.1 Asticcacaulis sp. | reverse complement strand
CCATTGATGGCGTCCCACTTCATCGCATCGGGGAAGGAGTGGAAGGCCGCCGAGGCAAAGCCCTCTTCATCGATATTGGTCAGCGACCCCATCAGCCCGCCATAGGCGACTCGCAGCATATAGAGGTCGTCCGGCGTCTCACGATAGGCATCAAACAAAGGCACGGCGTTGAGCGACGAGCCGTAGTGATGGAGTTGCCGCTCGATACGCGACAGCTTGCCCGCATAGAGGAAGTCCCAGAACCGCCGCGCCGACCCGTTATAGCCCCAGTGCGGCAGGGTGGGATCGTAGGCCATGATGACTTCGCGGGTGACATCCGCCTGTTTCTGATGACCGAAATAGCGCATCCACATATAGACTTCGGCCTGACCGGTCGAATCCCACGGCATTTCCGAGCCGAAGGGGTATTTCAGCGTCCTCCAGTGCTCGACGCGGCCCTTCATCAGGGTTTCGATCTCCTGCGCCTGCGGCGTCCAGCCCTCGGCCTTGAGCGCGTCGAGGATGTAGATGAAGACATCGCCTTCCATCTGCCCGAACTGCGTGTAATGCGGGGCCTTGCTCATCATGGCCCGGATGGTGCCCGCCGCGCGCGTCAGATAGGTCTGCCAGCTTTCGCCGGTCGTCAGCCCGCTGTGGTAACGACCCAACCGGTAAAGCGTCCACCAGGCCGCCGCCGGATGCGGATAGTTATAGGAGCGCCCCAGACTGTCGGCCTGCTTTTTGTTCCACGCCGACCAGACCTTCCAGTTGAGCGCCGGATCATAGGTGCCCGCGGGCATAGTATCCGGCTCATAATACATCAGCGATTTGCGCACACCGTAGATGTCCGGGCCTTCGGTAACCTGAAGGCCGCCCCACAGGGTCTGATTGGCGAAGCGCTCGAACTTTTCGACCTCGCTCTTCTCAGGGTTATCGAGCTGCTTCATGATCGCCGCAAGCCACGCCCCCGCGCCGCCTTCGTCCGACAGGCCCGAAATCCACACGCGGTTGTCCTGAAGTACCAGCGCGTTTTTTTCGCGGTCATAGATCATGACGGATGGCGCGCGTTTGAACGGGTCGTCCGCCCGGTCGTACCATTGCTTTGTGGTCAGGAAGCGCCCCATATCGGCCACGGCTTCGGCCTGAGGCTTGGTCACCTTATAATGGATGGTCTGCTGCGTACCATCGACATAGGTCACGCTCAGGCGCGCCCGGCCTGCCTTCTGACCCGAAACGAGGTAGCGCCGCCAGCCATCCGCCGTCTTTGCGCCCGGACGCACCTCCAGCGCCCCTTCCGGATGCACGCTGAGGCTTTTCACCGCCACTGGCGCGTGCAGGAACAGGTCTGCGGACAGGTCCGTCGGCACGACATAGCCCGGAATACCGACCGCCACGGGTCGCTTATGCTCTATCAGGGTGTGCTCGATCTCACGGATCGAGGGCGACAGCACGAAGCGCAGCCCATAGGTCACCGCCTCACCCGGTTTCAGCAGACGCGTCGTCGGGGTGTTCCACTGTTCGACACCTTTCCAGTCGCTGTCGGCAAAGCCCCTGGCGTGGACCATCCAGCTATAGAAGCCTTCGAACGTCATGTTCCGGCGTTCGGCGTCATTATAGATTTTCGGTTTTTTGTGCTCATCCTGCTCATTGAGGATGGGTTTATAAAGCTCGAACGTCGTATCACGGCCCTCCGGCAGCACCAGAAGCGCCGGTCCCTGCCCGTTCAGACGGCAGACCTGAAGATAGCCCGCGTTCAGCCCCACATAGGGATCGTAGAAGGAAGCTACATCATGCGCCTCCTCCAGATGACGGCCGGTAATGATGTTGTCGAAGACCATCGCCATGCCCAAACCGCCGATCTCGATAGCCGTCTGAGTAGGGTTGCTAATTGTGAAGCGCAGGCACAGTCTGCCCTGAGTCAGGGTCCATGTCCGCACCACCTTCAGCGGCAGTGACACCCCTTGCGGCGATTGCAGGGCGGCAGAGATATCCGCCGATGCCAGCGCGCCTTTCGGCGTCATCAAAGGGTGTATTTTCGCGCGCCGCCAGGCCGTCGAATGGTCCTGCCACTCGGAATTACCCTGCGCCCGCACCCTCAGGTCTAGATCGCCCAGACGGTAGCAGCCATCCCCAAGACGGCGCGTAAAGCGATGACGTGGCGCGAAGTCGAACCCACCGCCCACTCCCTTAGGGGCAAGAGAGACAAGGGTTTGCGAGCTTTCCTGAAGCTCGATCATGAAGTCCGGCGTCTCGTGGATCAGGGTGCGCGCCTCATCGCTGTTCCACGGATAATCCGCCGCCATGGCAGAGCTGGGATATAGGGCTGCAGTGGTCAGGGCGGCGTTCAGGGCCATCAGACTGGTGCGGCGGGTAAGCGTCACATCGACCATAGGCAAATCGCTCCGTAAACAATAAGGGCGCGCTTCACGATCCGTAACGCGCAATATTGAATACCGTATACGATGATTTAGACCATGGCAACTATGCCCGACCAGCCCGGGTTACAGCCAACCGGCTTTGCGCAGGTGTGCGACCGCCGAACGAGCCACAG
>JASGGL010000307.1:0-2553 GCA_047605065.1 Asticcacaulis sp. | reverse complement strand
TGTCGGAACCCCTGCCGATCAGCGTGGCTCAGGCGATCAGCGGCGGCCCCACCCGTGTCGACGTCCCCATGCCGCTGGAACTGATCCACGATGCCGGTCCGGGCCGTAGCCTGATGCACCGCAAATCCCTGAGGCTCACCCTGCCTGCCGGTCTGCGCGACGGCGACCGCCTGCGCCTGAAAGCCACTCGCCCCGGCGGTACCGAACACGTCTTTCGCATCGAAATCCGCCGCGAAGAGGGCCTTTATGCCGCAGGAAACGACCTTTTCCTGACGCTTGCCCTCGATGCCCGCCGCCTGCGTCGTGGCGGACACCTCACCCTGCCGACGCCCCACGGTGAGCGAGACATCGAACTTGCGCCCTCGCCCGATGGCGCGCACCTGAAACTGAGCGGACTTGGCCTTCCGGCGACCGCGAAACACCCTCAGGGCGACCTGCACCTGACGATCGAGGCCATTGTGCCGCCGTCACGTCCCGCCTCGGAGCTTCTGGCGGAATTCCACATGAAGTGGGCCTAAGCGCCGGGCGGTAGCTACGCCACCCTGGCCGCCGCCTCAATGGCCACCTAAAGCCGGGCTGAACCGTCGGTTCAGCAGACATGAGTTGCGCTACCCCCTCAACTGTCTTAAGGGGCAGTGACAAAATCAGGGCTAAACCTCATGTCGCACAACAGCTTCGGTCATCTTTTCCGCGTCACCACCTGGGGCGAAAGCCACGGGCCTGCACTCGGCTGCGTGATCGACGGCTGCCCTCCGGGGATCGAACTGTCCGAAGCCGATCTGCAAGGGGCGCTCGACCGCCGCAAGCCGGGCGGTTCGCGCTTTGTGACTCAGCGCCGCGAAGCCGATGAGGCGCGCATCCTGTCCGGTGTTTACGAGGGCAAAACCACCGGCACGCCGATTTCGATCCTGATCGAAAACACCGATCAGCGCTCAAAAGACTACGGCGAAATCGCCCGTCAGTTCCGCCCCGGCCACGCCGACTATACCTATTTCGCCAAATACGGCCTGCGCGACCCTCGCGGCGGCGGACGCTCCAGCGCGCGCGAAACCGCCGCGCGGGTGGCCGCAGGCGCCGTGGCGCTCAAGGTGCTGAAAACCCTGATCGGCCCTCGGATCGAGGTGCGCGGCGCTCTGGTTCAACTGGGCGCACATAAGATCGACGCGACGCAGTGGGACTGGGCGCAGGTGGATCAGAACCCGTTCTTCTCACCCGACCCGACTACACTCAGCCTGTTCGAGGACTATCTTGACGGTATCCGCAAGGCCGGCTCCTCCGTCGGCGCAGTCGTCGAGGTGCAGGCCGAAGGCGTCCCCGCCGGCTGGGGCGCCCCCATCTATGGCAAGCTCGATTCCGACCTCGCCGCCAACCTGATGTCGATCAACGCCGTCAAGGGCGTTGAAATCGGCGAAGGCTTCAATGCCGCCACCCTGTCGGGCGAAGACAATGCCGATGAAATGCGCATGGGGCCGGATGGACCGGTCTTCCTCAGCAATCATGCGGGCGGCATACTGGGCGGCATCTCGACGGGGCAGACCATCGTCGCGCGCATGGCGCTGAAACCGACCTCCTCGATCCTGACGGAGCGCCGCTCGATCGATATCGAAGGTCATGAGGTGGATCTGCGCACCAAGGGCCGCCACGATCCCTGCGTCGGCTTGCGCGCCGTACCGGTGGCCGAAGCCATGATGGCCTGCACGCTTCTCGACGCCTATCTGCGTCACCGCGGACAAACCGGCGGCGGCACCTTTACCCCATCAGCACAGTAAGGATTGGTTTAAGCCCGGCGGCGTTGCGGGGCGTTCATCCCCAGCGCCTTCCTCAGCTTGAACTGCATCTTGATCAGCGGCTCGGCGGCCGACTGATGCAGACGCTTGACGTCGATGAAGGTAAGCCCGTCATGCCCGGACAGGGTGTGGAAGCCGTCACCATACTCTTCCAGCAGCCCCTTCCCGTCGAAGCGTGCCACCGGTGTCGCCGCAAAGCGTTCCGGCGTCAGCGTATCGATGCGCAGCACATTGACCGCTCCGCCATAGGTTTCCACGCAATCCTGCATCGGCAGGTGCAGCTTACCATCGATGACGAACGGCGTCCCACCGGGGCGTGAGGTCTCAAGGCCCGCGCGCACGGGATTGGCGGCGTGTTGCTGCCATGGCCCCATCAGCTCGGTCGACCAGGCCACATGCAGTTCGCGCATGGCGCGGCGGTCAGCGCCCGGAAGACTGTAGAACATCCACCACAGGCCATTGTGGCGCACCACCGTCGCGTCGATGGCGGGCACATCCAGCAACACCTTCACCGGCTCCCACTGGTCCGGGAAGGAGACGCAACGATAGAGGGTCAGGACGCCGCTCTTATGCGCCTCCGGCAGCATGTAGAGCGCGTTATTATCCTCGATCAGGAAGGGATAGGACAGGTGAAAGGGCTGGCTGAGCGCCATCCCGGACCCGATCAGGGTGTTGTTATTATCATACTGAAAATACTGAATTTCGCCACGCTTGACGCGATAATCCCACGTTTCGGCGAAGACGGTGATGCCCGCGTCTCTGCGGA
>JASGGL010000306.1:0-2556 GCA_047605065.1 Asticcacaulis sp. | reverse complement strand
CGCGCGCCACCGCCGATAAAGGTATAGAAGCGCCATCCGCGCATGCGCAGGCCATCGAGTACACGCTCCGGCGCTTTCAGAAAGACGGCATTGGCCTGAACCGGAAATATAGGCTCGACATCGGGCAGTCCAGCAATCGCATCGGCGACTTTTTGTGCGCAGGCATTGCCGTGACGGCCGTTGCGCAACCATGCCCCGTCCTTCAACATCCCCAGCCAGGGCGCTGAAAGAAAACGCATTTTCGACGCCAGTTGACCGGCCTGTTTGCAGCGATAATCGAAATCTTCGGCCAGAGCGCGATCAAAGAACAGGATGGCTTCGCCGACGCCCATACCGTTCTTGGTGCCACCGAAACAGAGAACATCGACTCCGGCCTTCCAGGTAATATCCGCCGGCTCACAGTTCAGTGCCGCGCAGGCATTGGCAAAACGTGCGCCGTCCATATGCAGGCGAAGCCCCAGTTCCCGGCAGACTTCGGCGATCGCGGTCACTTCTGCAATCGAATAGACAAGGCCCGTTTCCGTAGGCTGAGTGATCGTCACCGCGCGCGGCTTGGGGAAATGGATGTCCGAACGGCTGGTGGCGAGGGTGCGGATGGCTTCGGGCGTTAGCTTGCCGTCGGGCGAGGGGGCGACCAGCAGTTTCGAACCGTTGGAAAAGAACTCCGGCGCGCCGCATTCGTCGGTTTCGACGTGGGCTGAGGCCGAGCATATGACGCTGTGGTAGGACTGGCAAAGCGCAGCCAGAGCCATGGAGTTGGCGGCGGTGCCGTTAAAGGCGAAGAACACCTCCGCATCGTGCGCGAACAGGTCGCGCAGGGCATCGGCCGCCCTGTGGGTCCATGGGTCGTCGCCATAGGCGGGTACCGAGCCGGCATTGGCCTCATGCATGGCGTTCCACGCTTCGGGACAGATGCCGGCGTAATTGTCGCTGGCGAACTGCTGCGGGGCGAGAGTGGCGAGGGCAGGGGGAGTTAGGGCGGGGGAATCAGGCATGGGACGTCTCGTACTGAAATCGGGTCTTACGACGCGCCTGCCAAAAGTCAGCCTGGGTTATCCCGTTGGTTGCCAGTCGGCCGCATCCTCATTCCTATGAGTCGCCACCTTGCCGGGAAGGGCAGGTTGGCGTTAAGCGCGTCGCTTAACTCTTGATGCGCCTTCGCCATACGCTTTCCGTAACCGCGAAGCAAGGGAAAGTTTCCGCCGCAACATGTGTGCGGTTCTGTGTGCGGTTCGGGGGCCTGACTTGAATATGGGCGGATAAGTCCCACATTCACCTTAGGTTCAGCCGAGGAATCGTCTAAGGTGAATGGTGAACCTTTGCGCAGAGATTGCGCGTATAATTTCAGGACAAGGTGGCCCGTTGTCGATGACGGGCGGGGTGGTCGATGATGCCCCGTTGCGGCCCGTGTCCGGCTCAGGAGTGAGTAATGTTTGATGTACTGACCATACCCGTATTGCCTTTGAGGGATATCGTGGTGTTCCCGCACATGGTCGTGCCATTGTTCGTCGGTCGGGAAAAATCCGTTCAGGCGCTTGATGAAGTCATGAAGGGCGATAAGCAGATTTTGCTGGCGACCCAGAAAAATTCCGGCGACGATGATCCCGAAGCCGACGCCATCTTCGATGTGGGCGTTCTGGCCAATGTGCTTCAGTTGCTTAAGCTGCCGGACGGCACGGTGAAGGTGCTGGTCGAAGGCAAGACGCGCGCCAAGATCAAGCGTTTCACCGAACGCGCTGAGTTTTATGAAGCCGAAGCCTATCCGCTCGATCATGCGGCGACTCCGGGACCGGACCTCGAAGCGCTGGTTCGCGCTGTCACCGATCAGTTCGAAAACTATATCAAGCTCAACAAAAAGATTCCGCCCGAAGCCATGCAGGCGCTGAGCGAGGTGTCAGAGGCCGATGTACTGGCCGACTCCATCGCCGCGCACCTGATCATCAAGATCAGCGACAAGCAATCCCTGCTGGAAGAGCTTTCGATCGCCAAGCGTCTGGAGCAGATTTACGCCCTCATGGAGGGTGAAATCAGCGTGCTGCAGGTCGAAAAGAAGATCCGTTCACGCGTTAAGCGCCAGATGGAAAAGACCCAGCGCGAATATTATCTGAACGAACAGATGAAGGCCATTCAGCGCGAACTGGGTGAGCAGGACGAAGCCAAGGATGAAATCCTTGAGCTGGAAAAGAAGATCAAGGCCGCCAAGCTGAGCAAGGAAGCCCGCGCCAAAGCGATGAGCGAACTTGGCAAGCTGAAACATATGTCGCCCATGTCAGCGGAATCGACGGTTGTCCGCAATTATCTCGACTGGCTTCTGGCCATCCCCTGGGGTGCGGCCAAGCCGAAACCTATCGATCTGAGTAAGGCCGAAGATATTCTGGACTCCGATCACTACGGTCTGGAAAAGGTCAAGGAACGCATCCTTGAGCATCTGGCGGTGCAGGCGCGTATGGGCACGCTCAAAGGACCGATCCTCTGCCTCGTCGGTCCTCCGGGCGTGGGTAAGACCAGTCTGGGCAAGTCGATCGCCAAGGCGACCGGCCGTGAGTTCGTGCGCAT
>JASGGL010000305.1:0-2578 GCA_047605065.1 Asticcacaulis sp. | reverse complement strand
AATCGTGGCTGTCGGCCTTTCCGGTGCGCCAGTCGAAGGCCGACAGGGCGTGGGCACCGAAACGGCCTTTGATATAGCCGCCGACATGCACCACACGGTCGCGGCGTTGCCCCTGATAGCGGTGGTCGGTCTGAGGGAATTCCGAAGATATACCTGTGGCCTGCATGTCGGCGCGACCATCCGGGCGCAGGGTGACCAGCGCCATGTGCGCTTCGGTATAGGCGTCACCCTTGTAGATACCCTTGACCAGATCGCGCGCTGCCTTGAGGCCGAACTCCGGGGATTTGGACAGGCAGACATCGAAACGGATCGTGCCGTCGCTGTCTTCCCACGCATCTCCCGTGTGGAAATAGGTAGCGGCAGGCAACTCATAGAGGCGGCGTTTGCTCAGGTCCGATTTGTCGAGCACCAGAATGCGGATCGGCTGATCGGCGTGCCAGACGAGGCTGTCGACGAAGGGCGGCGTCTGGCGTTCGGCCAGCAAGGGCTGCATGGGCAGGATCAGATGGCGTTCGCTGACCACCCAGTCGTGGGCGTAGCCGGCCGCAGGCAGTTGCACAAGCGTGCCCTGTTCCATCTCGCCGGACGGGCTCAGTTGCCAGATCCACGCCTTATTGCCCATAAAGCCTGCGCTCCAGATGCGTCCCGACGGCTCGACCTTGGGGTGGGCGAGGAAGGCCAGACCTTTCAGGTCGTCGCGGAAGGTTTTGGGTCCCTTCGTCAGGAGGGTCTGGGCATCGAGGCGGTAGGGCGAGCCGCCTTCCCACAGCGCCCACAGTTCATCGCCGACACGCAGCACCGAGGTATTGGCGGCGTTGACATCGTCATTGCTGGTGACCGGGGCGTCCGGACGGCCCTTTGTCCCGAAGCCCGGCATGACGATGGCCTGCGCCTTTTGTTCGACGCGGTGTTTGACCGTATCGACGAAGCGGCCGGTGTGGCGCACACCGTCGGTGCCGAGGTCGTATTTCTGGATCATGCCGTCGCCGTCGAACCAGTGGCCGGTCACGTCGTCACCGTAACGGAACCATGCCGGACCGTTGCGATAGAGCGTTCCGGTCAGTCCGGCGGGCATTTTACCGCTCAGCCGGGTGAGGGCGGACGGCGCATAGCCTTCGGCCGGGGCGTTGGCGACACCGATGCGCCAGTCGCTGGTCAGCTCAGGCATGGCGTCGACCGCGGCGGCGGCCCAGGATTTCGGGGCGGCGGCCATCAGGCCTGCACCAGCGGCGGCGGAAAGGAAGTGGCGACGTGACAGGTCGGTCATGGGAAGGGCTCCGGAAGCAGGTCGTGGCAAAAATCAGAAGGCGATGTCTTGCGTGGTGTCGCCCTTGACCTCGAAGGCAGCGTCTTCCCACTTGGCCGGTCCCATGCGGCCCTTGGCGTTGTTGGAGAAGCCGAAGGGTTCGGTCGGCATGCCGAACGGGTTGGTGTCCATGCGGCCATTGCCGTTGACATCGTGGAACAGCTTCAGGCCGTACTGACCGGGTTCGACATCGAAGGTGGCTGTGGCCGTATCGGCGGTGATGTCGATGCGCAGGCTCTTGACCGGCTGTCCGCCATTATATCCGTCCGCACCCTTATAGAGGGCGACCATCAGCGCGCCCTTTGGGGCAAGGCCGGTGAACTTGACGGTCAGGGTGTCGGCGGCGGCGGGCAGGGCGGCGAAACCGATCAGGGCGGCGAGAAGAGCGGGTTTGAACATGTGGGTCTCCATTGGCTGGCGTTGGAATGATCTCGGTGTAGAGCCCGGCGGCAGGCGGTTGGAAAAAGATGCGCGAACGGGGCTTCAGGGTTCGCCAATGACCGGCCTGCGACTGGCGCTTCGTGAATGGCAGGTGTTAAGGTGCTGAATTTAAAGCAATCGTATCCGACGAAGCGCCGACGGCTTGACCCGGATGGGCAGGGTTCTTATTTTAGAGCCATGGCTATACGCGAAATTATCACTGTTCCGAACCCGCTCCTCAAGCAGGTGTCCAGGCCCGTCGAAGGCGGCGTGACCGACGATCTGCGCGCCCTGATGGATGACATGCTGGAAACCATGTACGACGCCCCCGGTATCGGGTTGGCCGCGATCCAGATCGGCGAGCCGGTCCGGGTCATCGTCATGGACCTTCAGGAGCGTCCAGACGATCTGCCCGAAGATGCCGAGGCACCGAAAAACCCGCGCTATTTCGTCAACCCGGAAATCGTCTGGGCGTCGGATGAGCTGTCGACCTATGACGAAGGCTGCCTGTCGGTGCCCGAAGTCTATGACGAGGTGAAGCGTCCGGAGCGTGTGCGCATCAAATACCTGAACTATCAGGGCGAAGAAATCATCGAGGAATGCGACGGCCTTTATGCCACCTGCATTCAGCACGAGATGGATCACCTGAACGGTGTGCTGTTCATCGACCACCTGTCGAAGCTGAAGCGCGATCGTGCCGTGACCAAGGTGAAGAAGCTGCGCAAGGCCGCCTAAGCTTGCATCGCCTTTTGAATTGAGCCAAAAGCGCATCCCACCGGATGCGCTTTTGTTTTTGAGGATCACCCCATGCGTTTGGCCTTTATGGGTACGCCCGAATTCGCCGTGAAGGCT
>JASGGL010000304.1:0-2588 GCA_047605065.1 Asticcacaulis sp. | reverse complement strand
TCATAAGCGATGCGGCGGCGCGGCGGCTTGTCGCCATTGCCATCGAAGGCGCTCTGCAGAGACAGGGACAGGTCGAGCGGCTGAAGCTGCATGCCGTCAGCCGAAAGCCCCGGGGCCTTGTTCATCACCGTCAGCTTGATGTCTTCGTCCGGTTGCAGGCGGATGACCAGCCGGTTGGGCTGCGCCGCCGCCCCGAAGATAGAGTGCGGCACGGGACGAAACTGGATGACCACTTCGGTGGTCCGCGACGGCAGGGCCTTACCGGTACGCAGGTAGAAGGGTGTCCCCGCCCAGCGCCAGTTGGCGATTTCCGCCTTGATCGCCACATAGGTTTCGGTATTCGAAGGCGATCCTTTTTCGGCCTCGTAGCCCGTCACCTGATGCCCTTCGGCAAAGCCCGGACCGTACTGTCCGCGCGCGGTTACGTCGCGCACCACGTCCGCCGTGATGGGTTTGAGCGATCGCAGCACCTTGACCTTTTCATCGCGCAGGGCGTCGGCGTTGAAGTTCGACGGCGGCTCCATGGCCAGCAGGCAGACCAGTTGCAGGAGGTGGTTCTGCACCATGTCGCGCAACGCACCGTAATCGTCGTAATAGCCCAGACGGTCGCCTGTGCCGACGGTTTCCGACACGCTGACCTGAACGTGGTCGATCGATTGCGCATTCCACAAAGGCTCGAACACCGTGTTGGCAAAGCGCAGCGCCAAAAGGTTCTGCACCGTCTCCTTGCCCAGGTAGTGATCGATGCGGAAGGTGCGGGTTTCATCGAAGGCGTGGGCGACCGAATCGTTGATCACCTTCGACGACGGCAGGTCGCGGCCCAGCGGCTTTTCGATGATGACGCGGTTCGGTGCCTTGCTCAGGCCTGCGCTTTCCAGATGCTCGCAGATCGGTTTGAACAGCGACGGCGACACCGACAGGAAGTAGACGATTTCAAGCTGATCGACCTCACCCAGCTCGGCCTTGAGCTTGTCGCCCCACTGCGGATCGGAGGCGTCGAGCGCGATATGGTTGAGACGCGGCAGGAAGCGTTCCAGCGTGGCCGGTTCGAGATCGGCAGCGATGCGTTTCTGCACGGCGGCGCGTACGCGCTCGACAAAGGCCGGACGATCCACCGCTTCGCGCGCCACGGAAATGATGCGCAGGTCGGACGCCAGAAAACCGTCCTGATCCAGCATGGCCAGAGACGGCCAAAGCATTCTGAGGGCCAGATCGCCGGTGCCCCCGACCAGAACGAAGACGGGTTTGCGCGATGCGGACGGGGTCAATACGGTCACGATGGGCTTCCTGGAACGTTGCGGGGCTGCGTCCGGGCGTCTTATGAACCGGCGGTTTTTACAGGCGTCAATCCCGCGTCAAAAAATTTTGACAGCGCTGTCATAACCCCCGGCCGCCCTCAGGTCAAGCGCGTTTCACACCTGACCCAAGCGGAACGTCTGGCGGCAGGTATAAGGGGCCTGACTGCCGCCGACAAGGTATTAAATTGGTATTATCGCCCCGTGGGTATTAGCCCGTGTTCCGCAGGGCCGAGGCGATGCCATTGACCGTCAGTTGCATGGCCAGCTTGACCAGCTTGTGCTGATTGCCATCGCGGCGTTTCTTCAGCAGACGCACCTGCATGCGGTTCAGCGTCTGAAGCAGGCCGTGCGAGCGTTCGATGGAGCCGCGCAACTGTTCGTGAGTCGACAGAAGCGTCCCGGCCTTACGGATACGCTTGGCCAGCGCCGTCATCTCTTCGTGCTCGGTGCGAATGACGCTGAATATGCGCTGCGCCTGTTCCTGATCGGGCGCCAGATCGGCATAAAGGGCGGCGACCTCCATATCCGACTTGGCCAGCGCCATCTCCATATTGGCAAGGAAGACTTCGAAGAAGTCCCACTCCTGACACATGGCGATCAGGGTTTCATCGTCGACCCCCAGCTTTTTGACCGCGGCGTTGAAGCCGTAGAAGCCCGGCAGAACCATCCGCGACTGCGACCACGAGAAGACCCACGGAATAGCGCGCAGGTCCTCGATCCGCCCCGACTTGGTGCGCGAGGCCGGGCGCGAGCCGATCTTGAGGTCGGAAATTTCGGAAATCGGCGTCACCGAACGGAAGAAGTCGAGGAAGTGCGGATCGTCATAGACCAGCCCGCGATAGGCTTCGAACGAGGCCTGACACAGCTGGTCCATCAGCGAGGCGTACTTCGCCTCGGCCTCGGCCTCCTTGGTGTGGTGCGCGTCGCGCTCCTTGACCGGCAAAGAGGCGAGGAAGACGGCGGCGGCAAACGAATCGAGCGTCTTGCCCGCCGTGACCTTGTTGCCGAACTTGCGGGCGATCATTTCGCCCTGCTCGGTGACGCGGATCTGACCGCCGACCGTGCCTTCGGGCTGGGCCATGATGGCGTTGAACGACGGCCCGCCGCCACGACCGACCGAACCGCCGCGACCATGGAACAGGCGCAGCGCCACGCCTTTCTGGCTGCACACCGCCTTAACGGCCGAGGACGACTTATGCAGGCTCCAGCGCGAGGCGGTATAGCCGCCGTCCTTGTTGGAATCCGAATAGCCGAGCATGACCTCCTGAACCGCCGGGCGGCCCATCAGCG
>JASGGL010000303.1:0-2654 GCA_047605065.1 Asticcacaulis sp. | reverse complement strand
TTCGAGGCTTCGACATAGTGCTGCATCAGGGTGCCGAAGCCAATCTCGCCGGGTGTGGCGATATTGGCCGGGCCGGACGCGCCGGATTCGAGGAACAGGTTGTCGCCGATGGCCTCAAGGCCGGCTTCGTTATAGAAGGTGGCGATCTCGAGCTGGCCGACCACGACCGGCGTGACCACACCGTCCTGAATGACCTGAACCTGACCGGTCTTAGAGATCGACACATCGGTCGCATCCTGAGGGATGGTGATGTTCGGCTGCACCAGATAGCCGTCCTTGGTGACCACCTGCCCCTGATCGTTGACGGCGAAGTTACCGGCACGGGTATAGGCGGTTTCCCCCGACGGCAGCAGGATCTGGAAATAGCCCTTGCCGTCGATGGCGACATCGTAGGTGTTTTCCGTACGCGTCGGCGACCCCTGAGTCATGATGCGGTAGACGCTGCCCGTCTTCACACCGGCACCGACCTGAATGCCGGTCGGTACGACGGTGCCGGTTTCCGACGACTGCGCGCCCATGCGTTCGATGTTCTGATAAAGCAGATCCTGAAATTCGGCCCGCTGGCGCTTGAAGCCCACCGTATTCATGTTGGCGATGTTGTTCGAGATGACCTCGACGTTCATCTGCTGGGCGGACATACCGGTCGTAGCGGTTCTCAGGGCGCGCATAGTTTATCTCCTAGCTTCAGGCCGAGCGGCCAAGCCGCTCGACGGCGGTGCGGTTGAGTTCCTGATTCTGTTCGATGATCTTCGACACCGAGGCATAGGCGCGGTTGATCTCGACCAGTTTGGTGATTTCGGCGATGGCGTTGACGTTCGACGCCTCAAGCAGGCCCTGACGTATGCGCGCATCGGTGGCGGGCACAGGCGGCACATTGGTCGTGGCGGCAAACAGGTTGTCCCCGCGCTTTTCCAGTTCCGACAGACTGGCGAAACGCACCACCCCGACCTTACCGACGCGCACGGCGCCGTCTTCGGCGCGCTGAGTGACGATGCCGTCCGGTGAGATGGTCGGCTCGCCATATTGCGGATTGAGCCGGATTTCGCCGCCGCCGTCACCCTGCACCACAAGGCCGTTCTGCGTCGTCAGCACGCCTTCGCTGTTGACCGTGAACGCCCCGTCGCGCGTATAGAGATTGCCGTTGGCCCCGTTGACGACGAAAAAAGCCCCCTCACCGTCGATGGCCAGATCGTAGGCATTGCCGGTCTGAAGGAAGGTGCCCTGCGAAAAGTCGCGGCCGATACCCTTGTCGAAGGCGAAATGGGCGGCGGTCTTAATGGGGTCGTTGAAGGTCGGGCGACCGCGTTCGGGGCTTATCAGAAGCTGCTCGAACTTATAGCCCGTCGTGTTCATATTGGCGATGTTGTTGGCCGTCACATCCAGTTCGCGGCGCAACACCAACTGACGCGACAGAGCGACATAGGTCGTATTATCCATTCCGGCGCGTCCTTTCTTCCGTCTGCTGCCATAACCGGCGGCGTTAACCATAACGGGTAAGGTTAAGCAAAAGGCATGCCAGAGCCACAATGATAACTACCACTTGATATCATTCATTATTTTTCAGACACCCCAAAAGACGGCGACGAACATAGGTAAATCCTGCCGGGCAGATGCCTTCAGGGCGTCCCGAACCCTGGGGATCAGACCGTAGGTGCGCGCCCGTATTTGCGTTTTTCAGGAGGGCGAGCGCACGTCCGGTCTGAGCGAAAGGGCCTGTTTTTTTAATGTGTTATAATGCCCGTATTTGACGTATATACCCTCGGCCCGGCGGGCGGCGTTTGTCCGCAAAGCCGCTTCAGACCGCCGCTTCAGGCCCCCGAAGGCAGGCAGACCCGTTAGGCGTACCCCCGATCCCTTCCGGCAAGGAAACGACCGCATGCGTACGCTTTATCATCTGCTGGGCAACAATCTCGTGGCCAATATCACCAATTTCACTGTGTGGTTCGCGCTGACCTTCTGGGTCTATATCGAAACGCAGTCGGTCTTCGCCACCGGCATGGTTGCCGGTATCTATCTGGCCTTTACCGCCGGTCTCGGCTTCTGGCTCGGGAGTCTGGTGGATCATCACGCCAAAAAGCTGACCATGCTCGGCTCCAGTCTGGTGTCCGTCGTCTTTTACGCCCTCGCCCTGAGTCTGCTGGTGATCTTCCCTCAGGCGGTGTTCGCCGATCCTTACGACTATCGGCTGTGGCTGTTCGTGCTGCTGGTCATGCTCGGGGTCATTGCCGGTAATATCCGCGCCATCGCCCTGCCCACTCTGGTGACGCTTCTGGTGCCCGAAGACCGCCGCGACCGCGCCAACGGCCTTGTGGGTATGGTCACGGGCATAGGCTTTCTGACCACCTCGGTCATCAGCGGCTTTCTGGTGGCGTGGGGCGGCATGTGGGCGACCCTGATACTGGCCATTGGTTTCAGCCTTGTGGCGGGGGCGCATCTTCTTTTCGTCCGCGTCGACGAACCGCGCCCCGCGCCTGCGGAGGCAGAGTCCTTCCTGCCGAAATCCATGGATATTCGCGGCACCATAAGGGTGATTGCTGCCGTGCCGGGACTGTTCGCGCTCATCTTCTTCGCCACCTTCAACAACTTCCTCGGGGGGGTGTTCATGGCCCTGCTGGATGCCTATGGTTTGTCGCTGGTGTCGGTCGAGATGTGGA
>JASGGL010000302.1:0-2662 GCA_047605065.1 Asticcacaulis sp. | reverse complement strand
GATGTGCTGTCGGCCGCCTATGGGGCGCTGAAGAAGGCGGTTTGAACCTGATTGCACGTGATTGATCGTGAACGTTTTTGTTAAAACGTCATTGCGCATATCGGGACATGCGGTTAGCATGAGGGAACGCTAACAATAATTCAGGAAACGTTCCCTCATGACTCCCAACCCGCTGATCGGCGTCTTTTTTCACTGGCTGGGCGGTCTTGCCTCGGCCTCCTTCTATGTTCCCTACAAACGCATCAAGCTGTGGTCGTGGGAAATCTTCTGGCTGACCGGCGGGATCTTCTCGTGGCTGATCGCGCCGTGGATCTTCGCCTATTTCCAGACGTCTGACCTGTTCGGGGTTTTGGGCGGCGCCTCGCCTTCGGTGTGGTTCTGGTGCGTGTTCTGGGGCGTGATGTGGGGCTTTGGCGGCCTGACCTTCGGCCTGACCATGCGTTATCTGGGCCTCAGCCTCGGCATGGCGGTGGCGCTGGGCCTGACGACCGTGATCGGCACCCTGGGTGAGCCGATCTTCACCGGCAAGATCGTGCAACTGGCGCAGACCCTGAGCGGTCAGGTCACCCTGTTCGGCGTGCTGGTCGTGCTGGGCGGTATCGTGCTGGTGGCGCGCGCCGGTCACAACAAGGAAAAAGAAGTCACCGAGGTTTCCGAAAGCCTTAAGGAATTCAACCTCACCAAGGGGATTATGGTCGCCATCTTCTGTGGCGTCATGTCGTCGTGCTTCGCCTTCGGTCTGGCGGCGGGTGCGCCGGTGCGCGAAGCCTCGGCGGCCGCCGGAACCGGCCCGCTCTGGGTGGGTCTGCCGGTACTGTGTATGGTGCTGCTGGGTGGTCTGACCACCAATCTGATCTGGTCAGGTTATCTGATCCTCAAGAACAAATCGGCTTCGGAGTGGCTGGGTAAGCCGAAGCCTGGGGCCGAAGAGGTCTTCGGTGAGGGTAAGGCGGCTAAAATTCCGCTGTTGACCAACTATTTGCTGGCGGCGCTGGGCGGCACGCTGTGGTACTTCCAGTTCTTCTTCTACACCATGGGCGAAAGCCAGATGGGCGAATACGGCTTCTCGTCGTGGACCCTGCACATGGCCTCGATCATCCTCTTCTCGACCCTGTGGGGGTTCGCGCTGAAGGAATGGGCGGGCACGTCGGTAAAAACCCGCGCGCTGGTCTGGGGCGGGATCGCCACCCTTGTCGGTTCGACCGTCATTATCGGCATAGGCAATATGCTGGCGGGTCAGGTCGCCGGGCACTAAGACGTAACAGATTAAAAGCGATAAAAAGCTGACGCGGCTCCGCAAGGGGCCGCGTTTTTTTGTGCCGATATGCGATCCAGAGACTACGAAATTAAACAAGGGCGCTTTGCATTTAAAAAATCTGATTTGATGGTTCAGAATTAATCACACGCCGAAGGTGAATTCAGCTTGGACAAAATAAAATCATTTAAGTAGGAATAAAGGGCGTTCCGACGCAGCCTCCCTTTGACGCGGTTTCGGTCGCGTCACTCACAGAAGGTAACTCCCATGCCCGTCAGGCCGCCTGCATCGCCCGCCGCCACCGCTTCCGACAGGAGAGCTTCCGATGGGGGCGCTTCCGCGTCCATGCCGTCGCAGCTGGTGTGGTACGCGCGCTGCCCGACCCTGACGGCCATGGGCCTTTTGGCGCATCGCGGGGTGTTGCAACGGGCGTTCCGGCGCGATCCGGTCAATTTCGTCTCGGTGCGCGAAACCTCGCTGCCGTCGGTGCGTCAGGGCTATCTCGATCATTCGCTGGCCAATCTGGTGCGCGAAGGCGATGCGGCGACGGCCCTGTGGTCCTATGGGCTGAATGCCCGGTCGCGCCTGCTGGCGGTGGGGCACACCTGGCACACGGTGCTGGTGGTTGCGTCATCACGCAGCCCTTTGTCGCGCCTCGAAGACCTCAAAGGCCACACCCTGGCCCTGCCGCGCGAAGCCGGTCCGTTCTCGCCCGCGCGGGTCAGGGCGCTCAGGGCGTGGGAAAGCGTGCTCGGTCTGGTCGAACTGAAACCCGCCGATGTGACCTTTGCCAATGTCGTCGCCGACCATCCTTCTGCGCCCTTCGGCGATATCTCACGGCGGGAAATCGAGGCGGTGCTGAGCGGTCAGGCCGATGCCGGGCTCCTGTTCGGGGCCAAGGGGCTTGAGCTGGCGCGTCATGCCGGGCTGAAGGTGGTCCACGCCTTCGCGCCGGAAACCATCTGCAGCGATCCGCGTCTGAACGGCCTGATCGAACTGCGCAGCCTCAGCATCGACTATCCGTTTCTGGAAGCCAATGAAGGCGTGGTGACGCGGCTTCTGGAGGCGCTGGACGAAGCCGCCGACTGGGCGCGCGAATTCCCGAAACAGGCGCTCAGCCATATTGCCGAAGAAGGCAAGGTCGAGCCTCAGTCGGCCATCGACGCCTATGGTGCGCTGATCCCCGACGGAGTGGCGTTGGGGGCCGAAGACTGGCGGCTGGCCGACCTTGACGGGCTTCTGGGCTGGCTGAAAGGGCGCAGGGCCGTGGCCGACGACCTCGATATCGGGGCATGGGCGCGCACAGACCTGCTCAAACGCTCGGCAGCGGGCGGAAAACGGAGATTGAATGCCGTAGCGTGAGTGTATCCCCTGTCACGCTACGCATACAGTGCCGCCGGATGTCGA
>JASGGL010000301.1:0-2666 GCA_047605065.1 Asticcacaulis sp. | reverse complement strand
GAATATCCTGAGCCGCATCTGGCCTTCAATCTCTGGTCGGCGGGGCAGAAGGGTGGGCGGCTGGCCGACCGTCTGCAATGGGACCTGAACAGCTTGCAGTTCGATTACGTGGCCCGGCAGAAGGGCGTCGATCCGGTGGTGATCGATGCGCTGCGTCACAGCCGTGCCGAAATCAACAGCCTGACCCCGGCGGTGGCCTCCGCCGATGACGCCAAGGCAGCGGGTTTTGTTGAAAAGCTGAAAGAAAATGCGCCACGCATTGCGGGCGTCTTTATGAGCTATATTACCTGGATGGCGATCTTTTCGTCCTCGGTGATCCTGCTGTCGGGTGTGATCGAGGAAAAATCGTCCAAGGTGCTTGAGGTGCTGCTGACCTCGGCTCCGGCGGGTAGCCTGCTAGTGGGCAAGGTGCTGGGCGTGTTCATGGTCATGCTGACCGTAGCCGCCGTCTGGGGCGGTGTCGGTGCGGCAGCCTTCAGTTACGGTCTGGCCTTCATGCCGCCGGAACAACTGGGCCATATGCGCGAGGTGGTGGGCGAGGTCTTCGCGCTTCAGCACATGCTGCCCATGCTGGTCTATTTCGTAGGCGGCTATCTGATGTACGGCATCACCTTTATCGCCATCGGTTCGTTCTGCGAGACGCAGAAGGAAGCGCAGGCGATCATGGGACCGATCGTCATCGTGCTGATGATCCCGATGATGTCGCTTCAGGCGGCGATGATGTCGCCGGACCTGCCGTTCATCCGCTACCTGTCGTGGGTACCGTTCTTCACGCCTTTCCTGATGCCGTTGCGCGTCATGTCGGGTACGCCGTGGTGGGAGGTGCTGGCGACGCTGGCCGGGATGGGGCTGTTTGCCTACATCATGGTCCGGCTGGGGGCGCGGGCCTTCAAACAGGGCGCTCTGGGCGGCGGCAAGTTTAGCTGGAAGACTATGCTGGGTCTGGCGCGCGGGTAGGTGGCGGCCTCTTCCGGCGAACCGGAAGAGGCGCAGGCCTTTACTTCTTCTCGACCTTGGCGTCGGCCTTGACCGTCGCATTGGCGGATGCACCATCGGTGGAGGCATTGCCGTCGCCGGAAACGGTGGCGTTGGCGTCGACCGAGGGCAGGGCGTCAGTGGTGGCGGTGACGGCTTCCTTCGATTCGCCACGGACTTCCTTCTGCGCCTTGTTCGCCGTGTTGTAGGCGTTGTCCGTGGTGGTCTGGGCCTTGGCCTTGGTGTCGCTCAGCGTGTCGCGCGTGCGGTCGGTCGCCTTATCCAGCGTGTCGCCCGGATTGGCGGAGACCTGACCCTGTGCGCCCAGTGCGCCGTTGACCGTGGTCTGGCTGCGGTCGATCTGACCGGTCAGGCCGCCGGTGACGCCACCCTGACCGCCCAACAACTGTGCAGAGGCCGGAAGGGCGGCGGCAACGGAAAGGGCGGCGGTGAGGGCGATGGCGGAAAGCGTGGTGACGGGCTTCATGACAGTTCCTTTGCGATAGAGCATTTTTCGCTCAAGTGCCAAAAAGCTGTCTTGGCGGTTGAGCGTTAAAAAATGCGGTAAAACAAAAATTCAGAGCACGTTCGTGGTTCAATTTGAACGAAACGTGCTCTGGGTCCGGAGGCATGTCCGGGACAGATGCATCTGGACCCGGCTTCCGGGCGGAAATGCGCCCAAAAGCTCAAGGCGGCATGTGAAGGCTGCGCGCCCGCATAAATGACAGGTAAGAACGAAACACCCCCTCCGGCGGACCGAAGGGGGTGTGGTAGGGTAGTGGACCAGATCATTATGCTTTTTGATGGAAGCATAATGATCTGTATTTTTTAGCCCCTCGCCGGGCGGTGGCTCCGCCACCTTGGCCGCCGCCTCAATGGCGGCTTAGAGCGGAATGATCCCATTGGAAAATCATTCCGCTCTAAAACATCCGGATCAGAAGACGTCGTAGAAGACGTCGATGATCAGGCCTGTGCGGACGTCGACCAGTACGATGTCCCTGCCGACGAAATAGTATTCCGTGCCATAGGGGCGGGCGGGCAGGTCATAGAAGTACGGATCGTAGACCCGGTAGCTGAAGAAGTAACGCGGCAGATAGTCGCCGTAGCTGTAGCGATAGCCGTAATATTCCGTCGGCACGCGGTAATAGCCGTAGCGCGGGGCGAAATAGAAGCCGATGCGAATGCCGGTGTAGGAACGGAAATCGCTGTGGCTGCGCCAGTTATAGCTATGGCGCGTGGACCAGCTGTTGCGATCACGGTTGTCACGGTTGCGGTCCCAGCCGCCGCGGTCATTGCGGTCGTTGCGGTCACGGTCCCAACCGCCGCGGTCGTTGTTGCGATCGTTTCGGTTATCGGAGCCCCAGTTGCGGTCACCGCCCTGAGGCCCGCGGTTGTCATTTCGGTTATCGGGCCGGTTGTCGGGACGGTTGCTTTGCGTATTGCCGGGACGAGTCGAGGGCGTCGCGCCCTGAGACGTTCCGGGGCGACCTTGCCAGCCGCCGCGATTATCGTCGGACGGGCGGGTGCCTGACTGACGATTGTCCTGACGGTTATCATTGTCGCGGTTGCCGCCGCCCTGACGCCCGGATTCCTGACGTGGAGTCTCCTGACGGGCTGGCTGCGTTGCCGCCTCGGGGCGCTGCGTTTGCGGACGCTGGGTCTCGGATCGGGGTGTGTCCGAACGTTGCGTG
>JASGGL010000300.1:0-2668 GCA_047605065.1 Asticcacaulis sp. | reverse complement strand
TGATCTTACCGGAAATCATTTCCAAGGAACCGCTTGGACCGGTTGTCCGTCAGGGTGATGATCAGTGGGCGGATATTGTGCGCTGGACGCTCAACGCCACAATCATCGGTGAAGAGCTGGGCGTTAGTCAAAAGACCGTCGCCGACCTTCAGCAGGAAACACAAAACCCGGAAATCCGGCGTCTTCTGGGCGTCGAAGGCAATCTGGGCGGCGGATTGGGGCTTGGGCCGGAATGGGCCTATAACGTACTGAAACAGGTCGGTAATTACGGCGATATTTTCGAGCGTAATGTCGGCGAAAACTCTGCGCTGCGATTGTCGCGCGGGCTGAATGCGCAATGGAACGCCCCTGAACGCGGACTGATCTATTCGCCGCCGATGCGTTAAAGCGCTTCCCGATAAAGTGGATACCACTTTTCGGAAAAGAAGCGCGTTACAATAAAAGCGTAGAGCGCCGATCTGATTCAACCAGATCGGCGCTCTAGACGCCAACCACGGGCGTATCCAGCGCGTCCTGTCCCCACTGTGCCCACGACCCATCATAGAGCCGCACGTTCGTATATCCGGTTTCATGAAGCGCCAGGGCGATTATCGCCGCCGTCACGCCTGATCCGCAGGTCGTGACAATGTTCGTCTCAGGCTTCAGATCGAACGACGCCAGAATACGCCTTAGATCCTCAGACGGTTTAAGCGCGCCGTTGGCGATAAGCTCTCCGGAAGGCAGGTTGTGGCTTCCCGGCATATGCCCCGAACGCAGACCCGCGCGCGGTTCAGCCGCAAGACCGGCGAACCGTGCCTCCGGACGGGCATCGAGAACGGAATGACTTCCGCCCGTGATGATGCGCTTCATTTCGGTAAGGTCAACGACCATTTCCGGCCGTGGGGTGGCTGAGTAGGCGACAGGGGCAGCCGTCGGTTGACCGGCCTCCGTTGCATAGCCCGCCGCGCGCCAGGCGGGGAGGCCACCTTTCAGCACATAGACCGCCTTATGTCCCATAAGCTTGAACGTCCACCAGACGCGTGCCGCTGAAAACAGCCCCTGCCGGTCATAAATAACCACCCTGTCGTTTTCGCCGATGCCCATACCGCCGATCGCCTTAGCGAACACTTCGGGTGCAGGTGCCATGTGCGGCAGGCCTGAGGCAGGGTCGCTAATGGCGTCGAGATCGAAAAACTGCGCCGAAGGAATATGATCCTGTAGGTAAAGGGCCTTCATATCGGTGCCGTCCAGCGCCCAACTGCCGTCCACGACGCGGACATGGCCTGTATCCAGAGCCTCTTTCAGTTCGATAACGCTAATCTGGGCGGTCATGATCATCCCTTAGTCTGACGTTTTTAACTGCGCATAGGCATCGAGCGCGCGTTGACGGGCAAAGCTATGGTCAACAATCATGCCGCCCGATGGCGCGTCTGCATTTACATCTATACCCGCAAAATCAAGCAGATCCTGTTCAAATTTTTGTCGGGGTTTCGTTGAGGTCAACCCGTAATTTTCCGAAAATCCGGATATATACTTGCGGCGATATAGCGCCTTCGGGTCGAATTTCTCCGCCTGAGTCAACGGATTGAAGATGCGGAAATACGGGGCGGCATCGGCTCCCGACCCGGCTACCCATTGCCAGCTGGCCGGATTGGAGGCGGGGTCAGCATCAACCAGCGTATCCCAGAACCATTGCTCGCCAAGCCGCCAGTCGATCAGCAGATGCTTGGTCAGGAACGAGGCGCACACCATGCGAACGCGATTATGCATATAGCCGGTCTGCCAAAGCTCACGCATCCCGGCATCGACGAGGCCATAACCGGTTTGTCCCTTTTGCCAGTTACGCAAGCCCTTGGGGTCATCGCGCCAGGGCATGGCGTCGAACTGCGGTTTGACGTTTTCGACATGCAGGTTCGGCTTTAATTTCAGAATATTGTAGCTGAAATCTCGCCAGGCCAGTTCGGAGCGGAATTTTTCCAGCCCGGGCTGAAGCCAGACTTGCGTTTCTGCCGCGCGTTGCAATTCATAGAGAATGCGGTGGGGGCTGATTTCACCGAATCTCAGATGCGGAGACAGGTGCGAGGTCAGATCCAGATCGGGACGATCGCGGCCCGGTTCATAGCCTTTGAGACCGTCTTCGATGAAGGACCGAAGGCGCTGATGCGCGCCGACTTCGCCGGGTGTCCATATGTCGAAACCTTCGGCCCAGTTGTGGCCCGATGGCGTAAGTGCCGGCTGCAAATTCAGTTCGTCTATGTTGAGACTGTGCGGCCATTGCGAAGGCGCGGGCCAGTGTGCGGGCAGAGCCTTGACTTTGACCCCCTCGGTAAACCCACGCGCCACAAGCGCACGATAGAAGGGCGTGAAGACACGATAGATCTGCTGATCGCCAGTCAGAACATCCCCCGGCTCAGCCAGAAGCCGCGTATTGAATGCCTTTAATCCTATGCCTGTTTTGGCCTCAAAAGAAGCATCGAACGCTTCACAAACAGGTTCAAATGTCTGTCCGCAATATATTGTTTTTACGTTTATTTGTTCAGACAATTTTTTGAGGATAGTTAGAGCATTTCCCTGCTGCACGATCAGCTTTGCCCCGTGGGTTTTCAGACGGCCGTCCAGCGCACGTAAACTCTGATCGAGCCACCAGCGGGAGGCTGCGCCCAACGGTCTTGCCGACAGGTTATGATCC
>JASGGL010000299.1:0-2673 GCA_047605065.1 Asticcacaulis sp. | reverse complement strand
CCGACCGGCCTATATCGAAACCGTCATCCGTCACGGCTACCGCTTCATTGCCCCGATCGAGACGATCACTGCGGAGACGATCGAAGCCGGGGCGACGCAACCGCCCGCTTCCCGCAGAGCCCTGCGGATATTTACAGCAGGAACGCTGGGTGCGGGTGCGGCGGGCCTGAGCGGCGGCCTGCTCTACGGCCTGTGTGCCGCCGCCCTGCCCGAACCGGCCACAGGCGCGGCCTCCGCCCTGCTGGTCGTGCTGTGCCTGACCCTAATCCTCGCGGTGATCGGCGGCGCGGGCGTCAGCGCGGGCATCGCCATTACCGAGACGATCAGACGCCCGCTCCCGGCGCGTGCACTCATCGGCGGCGCAGCGGGCGGACTGATCATCGGCACGCTGGTCAAGCTGCTCGGCCTCGACGCCTTCAGCCTTCTGTTCGGCCGCTCCCCCGGCGATATCACCGGCGCGATTGAGGGCCTGTGTCTGGGCGGCGCGACGGGGCTCGGCGTCTGGCTGTCGCAGCGACTGTCCCCTGCCCGGCAGGCCCTGCACGCGGCGGCCATAGGTGCCGTGTGTGGCGCGGGCGCAGGCCTGCTCATCACCCTTGCCGGCGGGCGATTACTGGCAGGCAGCCTGATGCTGATGGCCGCCCATTTCCCCGATTCCCGCCTGAGCCTCGCGCCCATCGGCCACCTGTTCGGCGAAAACGGCTTCGGCCCGCTCAGCCTTATGGCCAGCGCCATGACCGAAGGCGCGCTGTTCGGCGGCGGGATTGCCGGAGCCCTGCGGCTGTCCAGAGCTTTACGCTCCGCCCCTCGCGGATAGCATTTTTTAGGCTGAAATTGCTTTTTCAGCCGGGCCTCACCTCCCCCTCATGCCATTCACGCGCCGTGGGCCCATGGGTTTGTCTCCTGAAATCCTGTGAGACAACACATGACACCGCACGTGACGATACAACCCGGCAAGGCGCAAACCCTGAAGGTTCTGAGACTGACCGTATGGGGGCTGGCGGCGGCCCTGTGGCTGACGCCGCTGATCGCCATGCAGTTCACCCGCGAAGTGCAATGGGGCCCGCTCAGCTTTGTCATGTTCGCCGGACTTCTGGCCGGAGCGGCGGGTATTTTCGATCTTCTGACCCGCACAAGCAGCCACCCCGCCTATATTGTGGCGGGGGCGCTGAGCCTTGGGGCGGCTTGCCTGATGGTCTGGGCCAATCTGGCCGTCGGCATTATCGGCGCGGAGGATAATCCCGCCAATCTTATTGTCTTCGGTATTGCGCTGATCGGCCTTATCGGCGCGGCCATCAGCCGCCTCAAGGCGCGCGGCTTAGCCCTCACCCTGCTGATCATGGCGCTGGCGCAGACCCTGACCGCCGTGGCCACCGCCACGATCTTTGACGCGGGCCCGCCCACCGCTTTGCTATGCGGCGGCTTTGCAGGGGTGTGGCTGGTTTCGGCGGGCCTCTTTTATATCGCCGGACGCCCCTCAGGCCACCACGTGGCCTGAGGCTAAAAAAGCAAAACCCCTTCCGGATCGGCGGAAGGGGTTTCGGCGGCCCACCATCACGAAGGCCAGCTAGACGGGCCGCTTTGGCGGCCTCTGTCATCGGGGAAGCAGGATCAATCGAACAGAGCGTCGATATCGTCCTGAGAATTGGTCTTGTTCAGCTCTTCGGGCGACAGATCGAACAGAGCGTCGATATCGTCCTGAGACTGGGGTTCGTTCGATGCTGTCGGCGTATCGAACAGGGCATCGATGTCGTCCTGAGAATTGGTCACGGACGCAGCCGGGGCTTCGACCGGTTTCGGCGCAGGCGCTGCCTTGATCTCAGCGGGTTTTGCCTCAACCGGTTTGGGGGCTTCAGCCTTAGGCGCCGGAGCCTTCGGTTCGACCTTGGGTGCCTGAACCTTCATTTCCGGGGCAGGCGTTTCCGCTACCGGCGTGACTTCACCGAACATGGCGTCGATGGCGTCCTGACGGGTTTCCGGACCACCGATGGCGGGGCCGTTGAGCAGAAGATCACGGGCGCGCTTTTCACGCTCGTTCAGTTCCACATCCTTGTCCTCGATGCCGAGTGTCGCCGCCAGCTTGCCGACGCGCTCCTCGATCTGACGCAGAACATTGACCACCTTCGACACGCGTTGTCCGGTGATGTCCTGGAACGAGCAGGCTTCGAAGATCTTCATGACCTCGTCGTCCACCGCAGCCTTATAGGCCTTGGGGTCCGACACATCCATGCCCATGATCGCTTCGGCGGCGTTCATGATGTTGTGGGTGGCGTCTTCGGTGTCACGGGTAATCGCTTCCAGCTCGGCACCTGCCGTCGGAATGCGCTCCTGAGACAGATCGTGCGGGCGAAGCTCGCGGATTTCTTCCTTGGCCTTGGCGATATAGCCAGCGATAGCCCGAAATTCCTCAGCGCGGCGCTTATCGAGCTGCTGGAAGAAGTCGCGCATCAGGCTGACGAGGGCCTCGGACTGCTGCATCAAATTGATCAGCTTGGGCTCCATTTCCCGGCTGACAGCGGCATCGACCGCCATCAATTCAGGAATTTCGCCTTCTTTTGGTGCAACCTGGCCCATTTGAACCTGCTTAAAAGTCGTATTGGTCTTAGAATTCGCCGAGAACGGCGGTGATCTTCTGCTTCAGCGTCGCGCCGTTGAACGGCTTGACGATGTAGT
>JASGGL010000298.1:0-2675 GCA_047605065.1 Asticcacaulis sp. | reverse complement strand
TCGTCAAAGGCTATGAGTTCGAAGTCTCGGGCAAGATCACTCCGAACTGGAGCCTCAATGGCGGTTGGACCCAGTTGTCGATCGAGGATGCCGACGGCAACGATGCGCGCCTCTACCTGCCGCGCCGTTCGCTGAAGATCGCCACGACCTACAGCCTGCCGGAATATAACGACCTCAAGCTGGGCGGCTCGATCCGCTGGCAGAGCGACACGGAGACCACGGCCCTGACCACCCTGTTCAAGCAGGAGGCCTATAGCGTCGTCGACCTGTTCGGCAGTGTCCGCGTCACCGAAAAGGCCCGCGCCTCGCTGAACATCAAGAACGCCTTCGATGAGAAGTACTGGGGCGGTCTGCGCTGGGGTCAGGCCTTCTACGCCGCTCCGCGCAGCGTGATCGTCAGCCTCGACTACAGCTTCTGACCCCTCTGAAGCGTTCCCAAATGAAAGCGGCCCGGATCATCTCCGGGCCGCTTTTGCGATATCTAACGGATTTCGGTCACGCGCAGTTCCACCGGGCCCGATACTTTTAACGATACCCGTATTCGATATGCCGCCACCGGGGCAAAGGTGCAGGGCGTTGCCGAGGCACTGACGGGGCAGGTGCGTACAAAAGTCCAGTTGTCGCCATCTGTGTCAGGGGAGACTTCAATATAGGCCTTTCCTGCCTCGCCATTGGGCAATGAGGCGGTAAATCCGACCTGTTTCAAAGTACGGGCGGTAACCTCCATAGATTTCACTGTCAGACTCACACTGCCGCCCTTTTCCGGAAGGGCACGCCATCCGCAGCCGTCCATCTGAAGGGCGCGTCCCGGAGGGCAATCGGTTGTCATAGTCTGGCCCTGCCAATGACTTACGCTATAGGAAGAAAGCGTGCCGGGTTTCGGCGTCTCCTGCTTTTGGGGGCGGCGGCTCATAACAAGGGCATGTATCCGATCAAAGCGCACGGCCAGATTAGGTGCCACCTCTATAATCATGGCCACAGGCGTTCCCACACGCCCTGCAGCCAGTTCACTGGTGGCATCCTTAACGATGGGCGCGCCACTGAAGCCCTGACTCACCTCATCGGAAGTCGAGCGTGTCCGAAAAGCAATGAGGGTTGGGTCCACTGCATTTTCGGCAATGATGTCGACGGGAATAAAGACGCGGTCGCCTTCTTCGGCAATGAACTCAATATTGCCGATCAGGTTTTTGGACAGTGAGGCGCTCATCGTGCGCGGCCCCAGTGTTGACAGACACCCCCGTGCGGCCGCAGGGCCAGTTATGCGTAATACCGCAACATCGTCTGTCATGGACGGACGCCACACTTCAACGGCCACGCCTTCCTTTTGGTCACGTGTCAGGATGACTGGCGATGAGGTTCCTTCGACGACATGTGCGGCGGTCACCGCCATGCATTCGCCTGTTTCCGGGTGGCGGAAGAACCAGCCCTGACCGCTCTGTTCGCCTGCGCGCACCAAAACCACTTCAGCATTGGCTGAGACGGTCAGGCAAAGGGATGCGAGTAAGATGAGGCGTTTTATCATTGAGGTTTCCGCGGGTATAGGCTTATGAGTTGTCCGGTCACCTGCACAAGAACCAGAAAAATAGCGGCGGCAACGTTGACGCGGCCGATATTGGGGTCGCTGACTAACCGGGTAACATTCGACAGGCTAACCACATCCTGATTGTCAGCGGGGCTTCCACCGGTGTTTTCTGAGCCGAACCCGCCAGCCGCGGTTGTGAGGGCAAGGCGTCGTGCATCTGTGGTCAGGCGGACATCGAATCCCGGCTCTGAGGTGTTTGTTATATCGATATCGGCAAAACCTGCCCACCGCGCGTTTGCATCCGCGTCGCGCGCGGCGGTCAGTTCGGCACCGGCAGGCAGATCAACGGTCCCCGCCTGATAAAAGCCGTTGTCTGTTTTCGAGAAACGAAAAAATGCGAAGGTATCGATCGCCTTCGCATAAAGGGTGATGCGCCCCGACAACAGGGTCAGAGCACCGCTGTCGTCTTCATAGCGACGTGAAACATAGGGCTGACCCAGTCGCACTGGTCCCATGAGGGGCAGGCGTAGCCGCGTATCGGATGGGCAGGCGGTATCGGCGGGGGAAAAAGTAAGAGCCATAATCCCCTTATAGCGCTGCTCGTTTCCATCGGCCTCGACGACGGTCAGGGATGCGCCGCCATCAGACGGTTCGATACGATAATACAAGCGCTCGCCGAGTGTCGCGTTCGTTGACCGGGCCATGGTAATCCGGCTGTTCTTCGTGGGCTGGAAGGTGCCGCTCAGGCAGAAATGTGAGCCGTCTTCCCGGGTTACTTGCGCATTGCGCGCCCAGAAGGCATTCAGTTCGTCGGTGCTGCTGGTAAATTCGACAATGTCGGTCCGTGCATCGATTGCGGCCATAACAACCGGAGGCTGGAACAGGATAATGATGAGCGAAATAAAATAGACCAGCGCGATCATGCCGGTCAGCACCGATAGGGTCAGAAATATCGGCGCGTGAGAATATTTTCGGCCCACTGGCGTTGCGGCCAGTTGTGTCAGGCCGCGCCGCAGCCTACGCCGGACCAAGCGCCAGTTGAATGTTTTCCTCACGTTTGCCCCCCGTTAAACCCGTAGCGATAATTTTCAGGCTGCGTGCCCGGTTCCATTTGCCGGCTTCAAGCATAAGATCGCAACGACGGTCGAAGGCC
>JASGGL010000297.1:0-2726 GCA_047605065.1 Asticcacaulis sp. | reverse complement strand
AAAAGAAAGTCACGAAAAAGGTTCACGGTTGCGGGAACGGTCAAAGCAGGCCACCCTTGCCGGCAGGTCGCTTATTGAGAGCGCTTCTGACAATTTTTGTGATCAATCTGTGATGCACGGCTACGGCTGAACGCGCTAACAGACATATTGAAGCCGATTTGTTCGGCGCATGATCCTGTTGGGTATCATTGCATTTTTAAGGTCCGTATTTCGGGCCGGACGGGAAAGGCAGGCACAATGCTGGGTATGGGTTCGCTAAGCGGTAAGGCCACACGCTCTGTTCGACGGATAACGACGGGCGTAAGCCTGATCGCCCTGTCAGCGCTGGCCCTGTCGGCGCTGAGCCTGCCGCCCGTGCGGGCCCAGGACATGCCTTCCGCACCCATTCCTTATCAGGCGAGCGGCCCGTCTCCGGTCGCAGGCCAGCCCGAACAGACCACACTGAAACAGGCGCTGGACGCCGCGCGCGGTAAAAACTTCGCCCTCGCCGAATCCCTGCGTTCGTCGCTCAGCGATCCGGTGTCGCGTAAGATCGTGCAATGGGCCATCATCAATAATGACGGCGACATCTACGGTTTTGCCGCCCTTGACGGTGCCCGCCGCGACCTGTGGGGCTGGCCGCGCGAGCAGAAGCGTCAGATCGCCGCCGAAAAGAAGATAGCCACCGCAGGCCTGACGCCGCAGCAGACTATCGACTGGTTCAATGGCGCGCCGCCCGTCACAGTCGACGGGGCCATGGCCCTGATCGCCGCCTATGAGGCCTCAGGCAAAACCGCCGACGCCTCGGCGCTCGCCAAGTCCTGGTGGCGCGATCAGGCCTTCGACCTCAATGATCAGAGCCGCTTTCAGGCCAGCTTCGGTCGCTACCTGACCAGCGACGACCATAAGGCGCGCCTGACCACGCTGCTGCTGGGGACGCAAGGCCCCGCCACCAACGCGCTTTTGCCGCTGGTCGATGACACATCGCGTCAAGTCGCCACCGCCGCCATGGCGCTGCGTTCGGGCACGCCCGCCTCCGTCGGTCTCTATGAGCAGGCCTCCGCCGCCAGCCCGCGCAATCCGGTGCTGGCCTATGAACGCCTGAGGTCGCTGCGCCGCGCCAAGCTGGAAAGCCTCGGCTTCGGCCTGCTGGCCGACCTGCCCGCCGCTCCCCTGTCCGATGCGGCCATCAACAATCTGTGGGTCGAGCGCCTGTCCTATTTCCGCGCCGCGCTCAAGGCCCGCAACTATCAGGCCGCCTATGACGCCATGAACGGTGGCGGCTTCCCCAATGGTGAGAAAAAGGCCGAAGGCGAGTTCTTTGCCGGCTGGGCGGCGCTGGTGCGCCTCAACCGTCCCGATCTGGCCATCGGCCATTTCGACAAGGTCCGCGAAGCCGGTACCTCCCCCATTACCCGCAGTCGCGCCCATTACTGGCTGGGCCGCGCCTATGAAGCGCGCAAACAGACGGGCGACGCCGAAAAGGCCCACGCCCACTATGTCGAAGGCGGGCAATTCGTCTACGCCTTCTACGGTCAGATGGCCGCCGAAAAGGCCGGTATCAAAAACCTGACCCTGGGCAAGGAACCTGTGCCGACCCCGGCAGACCGCACGCGCTTCGACAACCGCGACATGGTCAAGGCCGCCAAAATCCTTGGTCAGGCCGGTGAGCGCGACCTGTTCAACGCCCTGATTCTGGCGCTGGACGACGTGTTGCCGACCGCCGAGGAGCAGGCCCTGCTGGTCGATCTGGCGGCCACCTACGGTACGCAGGATCTATCCATGCGCGTGGCCCGCGTCTCTCAGCAGCGCGGCTTCTACCTGCCCGAACGCGCCTATCCCTTGCGCGCCATCCCGGCGGTCAAGGCCCCGGAAGGCGCGTTCGTTCTGGCCATCACACGTCAGGAATCGGGCTTCGATCCCAATGTCCGCTCCGGTGCCAATGCCCGCGGCATGATGCAGCTTATCCCCCCGACCGCTAAGGCTGTGGCGCGCCGCATGTCGCTGACCTATTCCGACTCGAAGCTTTATGAGCCGGAATTCAACATGACGCTGGGCGCGTATCATCTGGGGGAGCTGGTCGACCGTTTCGGCGGTTCCTACGTCATGGCCGCCGCGGGCTATAATGCCGGTCCCAACCGCCCGCCGCAGTGGATCGTCGATTGCGGCGACCCGCGTGGCGACGCCGCCGATCCTCTGAGCTTCATCGAATGCGCGCCCTTCACCGAAACGCGCAACTATATGATGCGCGTCATGGAAAACATGGCGGTCTACCGCGCACGTCTGAACGGCGGCACCGCGCCGCTGACGCCGATGAGCGACCTCAAACGCGGCATGATCGTCAGCTACACCCCCGAAAGCGGCGATTCCGAAGACACCGGAAACCTGCCGTCCGGGCCGGTCAACTATAACGATCTCAAGGCCAAATCCGACACTCAGTAGGCCGGCAGCGGCTGGGGCGACAGGCTGAGGCTTCGGCCTTCGCCCTGCCCCGCCCATTCACCCATCAGGTGAAATACAGCCGCCAGATTATGGCTATCCAGGGCTTTTTCCGGTTCATTGAGCGCCACACACACGCCCTCATGCATGACGCAGAGACCGTCGCACATCTGTGCGGCCAGCCCCAGATCGTGCAAACTGGCGATGACGGTCCGGCCCATGGCGGCATAGTCACCTAAAGCCTGAAGCATCCGCCTTTGCCAGGCCGGGTCCAGCGCCGTCAGCGGTTCATCGAGCAAAAGAACCGG
>JASGGL010000296.1:0-2729 GCA_047605065.1 Asticcacaulis sp. | reverse complement strand
TCAGATCACCCATGCCCAGAGGCCTGATATCGAACATGGACCTGTCCTTTTCTGTGAGGCTCTGTCGGCCTCTGTTGGATCACCCGAACCGGCGCCGGAAGCAGATGCTACCGCATATTTTTGCCCGATCCTTATCAATGACGAAGCGAGGGTCAATTTTAACCTTATCCCCGCCGCGCAAATCTGTAGCCCTGTTGGTCTTGTTAAGGAGCTAAATCATGGAACCCAATCAGGTCGGCTGGCTGACAGCCATTATCGTCGGTGCTTTCGCGGGCTGGATCGCTGAAAAGGTGATGAAGTCCGATCAGGGCCTGTTCATGAACATCCTGCTCGGCATTATCGGCGCGGCTCTGGCCAGCGCGCTTTTGTCGATCGTCGGCATCTCGTTCGGCGGCGTGATCGGTTACCTGATCGCCGGAGTCATCGGTGCCTGCCTGCTGATCGGCATTGGCCGCGCCTTCCGGGGTAAAAAGGTCTGAGGACAGGCCCGGTTATCCGAAACAACGCCCCTGCCCTGATAAGGCGGG
This sequence comes from Asticcacaulis sp., assembly GCA_047605065.1. GTDB lineage: Bacteria > Pseudomonadota > Alphaproteobacteria > Caulobacterales > Caulobacteraceae > Asticcacaulis. The sequence continues at coordinate 2,202 of JASGGL010000296.1, read as the reverse complement.
GGCGTTTTTCGTGGCACCTTAGCCCCCAGCCTTAACCTTCGGCCTTGAGGAAGCGCTGGGCCAGCGCCTTACGCCGCGCTTCGCCTGCCGCCCGGGCCTTTTCCACCTCGACCAGCTCGGTCGTCGCCAGAAGGTGCTCGATCACCCGGTCCATATGCTCACGCATGGCCAGACGCGCCGCCTCCGGCGACCGCTTTTCCAGCGCGTCAAGTATCTGCGAATGCTCCGACACGCGCGCCGCCGTCCCCAGATTGGCCGTCCGCGCCAGAATATTGCGCGCCAGCGGCGAGCGGTAGCGCCAGTCCCACAGGTTTTCCACGCACGATACGATGGCCCCGTTGCCGGTGACCTGCGCGATCAGCATATGGAATTCGCGGTCGGCGCGCTCGGCAATGGCAGGCGAAGAATCCTGCATCAGCCGGATCAGGTCGCGCAGTTCGCCGATCTGCTCGTCGGTGATCAGGCTGGCGGCCAGTGCGGCGACCTCGCTTTCCAGAAGACGCCGCGCCTCGATCAGCTCGAACGCCCCGATTTCCGAATCCGACATGGGCAGGGGGTCGGGCGACGTGGCCTTGACGACGATGCCGTGACCCTGACGCGCTTCGATATAGCCCAGAATTTCCAGCGCGATCATCGCCTCACGCAGGGTCGGGCGGCTGACCTTGAACGTCGCGGCCAGTTCGCGCTCGGTCGGCAAACGGTCACCGGCCCGATAGACGCCGGAGCGGATATCCTCGGCGATGGCGTCGGCGATGCGTTTGTAACGTTTGCGGTTGTCAGACATTCGGCGCGAATCCGTGGCCCGTAAGGGGCAATCCGGCGACTATGCCCGAAGGCGGCCTTCGGTTTCAACCGAAAAGCCCGTACCTTCACTGCCTTATGCGAATTGGTCTGACCAATATTTCCGGACACGCAGCGCCGAACTTGCCGCACTCAAATCCGGAATTATAAGGCAAAAAACGTCAGATTGGGCTTGCTTTTTTGGCCGGAGACAGGCCATAAGCGGAAATAGGTCTTACCAATTTGCCATTGCGCATCCCCTTCCAAGGCGTTCCGTCCCATGAAAATCACCTCCGCCAAAGTCATTGTCACCTGCCCCGGCCGCAATTTCGTGACGCTGAAGATCATGACGGACGAAGGCGTGTACGGCATCGGCGACGCCACGCTGAACGGGCGTGAACTGTCGGTTGTGAGCTATCTCGAAGACCACGTCATCCCCTGCCTGATCGGCCGCGACCCGCAGCAGATCGAAGACATCTGGCAATACCTCTATCGCGGGGCCTACTGGCGTCGCGGGCCGGTGACCATGTCGGCGGTGTCGGCGGTCGATACGGCCCTGTGGGACATCAAGGGCAAGATCGCGGGCCTGCCCGTCTATCAGCTTCTGGGCGGGCGTTCGCGCACCGGCGTCATGGTCTATGGCCACGCCAACGGCACCTCGATCGAGGATACGATCGAGGTCGCTCAGAGCTATAAGGAGATGGGCTATAAGGCCATCCGCCTGCAATGCGGCGTGCCGGGTCTGGCCTCGACCTACGGCGTGTCGAAGGACAAGATGTTCTATGAACCCGCCGACGCCGACCTGCCGACCGAGAACGTCTGGTCGACCGAAGCCTATATGCGCGTGGTCCCCAAGCTGTTCGCCGCCGCGCGTGAAGCCCTGGGCGAAGAGGTTCACCTGCTGCACGACGTCCACCACCGCCTGACGCCGATCGAGGCCGGGCGTCTGGGCCGTGACCTTGAGCCCTATCGTCCCTTCTGGATGGAGGACTCGGTCGTCGCGGAAAATCAGGACAATTTCAAACTGATCCGTCAGCACACCACCACGCCTCTGGCCGTCGGTGAGATCTTCTCGTCGATCTGGGACGCCAAGGACCTGATCCAGAACCAGCTGATCGACTATATCCGCGCCACGGTCGTCCATGCGGGCGGCATCTCGCACCTGAAGAAGATCGCCTCGTTCGCCGAGCTTTATAACGTCCGCACGGGCTGCCACGGCGCGACCGACCTGTCGCCGGTGTGCATGGCCGCCGCCCTGCACTTCGACATCTCAATCCCGAACTTCGGCATTCAGGAATATATGCGCCACACGCCGGAAACCGACGAGGTCTTCCCGCACGGCTATTATTTCGAAAAGGGCGACCTTATGGTCTCCGAAGCGCCGGGCCTCGGCGTCGATATCGACGAGGAACTGGCGGCGAA
>JASGGL010000295.1:0-2738 GCA_047605065.1 Asticcacaulis sp. | reverse complement strand
TTGATAGGCTGAGTTTCGAGTGATGAGATTATTTCTTTTTGGGGTCGAAGGGGTTGCCCCCGCCAAGCCCCGGAAGGGAGTTACCCAGACCCGGTAAACCGGGCAGGCCGCCGGGTATATTGGGCATCTTGCCCGCCCCGAGTTGTTTCAGGCGTTCGAAATCGGCACCCATATTGTCGCCGATGGCGCCCGGATTGTTTTCGAGCTTTTTGCCCATCTGCTGCATCTGGGCCATGTTGGGCATGCCGCCCATACCGAGCATCTTGGCCATATTGCCCATGCCCTTGCCGCCGTTACGCGCCATCATCTTGAAGACGTCGGCCATCTGGCGGTGCTGTTTCAGGAGACGGTTGATCTCGGCCACGTCCACTCCGGCACCCGCCGCGATACGGCGCTTGCGCGAAGCGTTGAGCAGGTCGGGCTTCTTGCGCTCGATCTTGGTCATGGACGAGATAATGGCGATCTGACGGTCGAACATCTTGTCCGACACGTTCATCTCATCCATCTGCTTCTTGATCTTCTGGACGCCCGGCAGAAGGCCCATAATGCCGGACATGCCGCCCATGCGCTTCATCTGGCTGAGCTGATCGGACAGGTCGTTCAGGTCGAACTGGCCCTTCGACAGCTTTTTGGCCATCTGCTCGGCCTTGGCGGCGTCCAGTTCCTGCGCGGCCTTTTCAACCAGCGCGACCACGTCGCCCTGACCCAGAATGCGACCGGCGATGCGGCGGGCGTCGAACACGTCGAGCGCATCGACCTTTTCACCCGAACCGGTGAACTTGATCGGCAGGCCGGTGACGGCGCGCATGGAGAGCATGGCCCCGCCGCGGCCATCGCCGTCGACGCGGGTGAGGATCAGGCCGGTCAGCGGCAGACGGGCATGGAAGGCCTCCGCCGTGCGTACGGCGTCCTGACCGGTCAGCGAGTCGGCGACCAGGAAGGTTTCGACCGGGTTCGAGATCTTTGCGATCTCGGCGGCTTCGGCCATCAGGGCTTCGTCCAGCGTGGTGCGACCGGCGGTATCGAGGATCAGGACATCATAGCCCTGAAGCTTTGCCGATTGCAGGGCGCGACGGGTGATTTCCACCGCGCTCTGGCCTGCGACGATGGGCAGGACATCGACGCCGGTCTGCTCACCGAGGAGCTTAAGCTGCTCCATGGCGGCGGGACGGCGGGTGTCGAGCGAGGCCATCATGACCTTCTTGCGCTCGAACTTGGTCAGACGCAGGGCCAGCTTGGCCGAGGTCGTCGTCTTACCCGAGCCTTGCAGACCGGCCATGAGGATAACGGCGGGCGGCACGGCGGCCAGATCGACCGGGGTCGGCTCTTCGCCGCCCAGCATGTCGATCAGGCCGTCATAGACGATCTTGACCACCTGATCGGCGGGCTTGACGGCCTTGATGATGGCTTCACCGGCGGCCAGATTGCGGGCCTTGGTCATGAACTGACGCACGACCGGCAGGGCGACGTCGGCATCGAGCAGGGCGACGCGGACTTCGCGCAGGGCTTCGTCGACGTCCTTTTCCGAAAGGACGCCCCGGCCGCTTAACCGGTCGAAAAGACCGGACAGGCGATCGTTCAGCGAGTCGAACATGCTTCTATTGCCTCATAAATCCGTATCAGGGTCGCGTATTTCGCAAAACAAAAAGACCCCGAGAACGCAACGCGTCGTCGGGGAGCCTCCGGTCCCCATCCGATAGCGTGATCGGGGTCGTGACCTGAGAGGTTTGGTTTGCAAAAGGCGCAGATCGCCTGAATGTGCGGTTCCTATGACGGCTCAGGCCTCAGGAGTCAAGCCACCTGTTGAAATCGAAGGCTTTCAGAGCCTCAGGTGACCAGCCCCGGTTAAGGTGTGACGGCGTGAGGCGGGCGGCCTGCATCTTGGCGGCACGGACTTCAGACGAGGCGACAAGGTCGCGTAATATAGCTGCGGCGGCATCTATATCCGGCTCGGCCCAGACCTGTGCCGGAGATCGGGGGATGGCACTATAGGGGCCGTCGGGGTCGTTGATGGGGATCAGGCGATACGGTACGGGATAGCCATTATCTTCGTTGAGAAAATCATTGCCCGATCCAGCGGTGGCGACAACGCTGACGCCTGCATTCATCGCTTCGAGCAGGCCCAGTCCGAAGCCTTCGGAGCGGTGCAGCGAGATCAGAATGTCGAAGGAGGCGATGAAGCGGTCCATATCGGCGTCGCTCAGGCGCTCGGTAAACAGGCGGATATCCGGCCTTTGGCCGATGAGTTGCTTCAGGACAGCCTCTGTGGCGGGGTCGAGATCGGACACCTTTATGGTCAGGCTGGCGTGCTTATCTGGCACGGGAAAGGCGCTCAGCCAGGCATTCAGCGCGCCCCACGGGTTCTTGCGCATCGGTGAGGATTTGACATCGAACAGGGCAAGGGTTTCGCATCGGGTGTCTTCAAGCCCGAAACGCGTCCGGTCAGGTGCCGGTGGTGCGCTCAGTAAGGGATGCGGCATGACCCGAATACGTTCAGACAGATGAGTCTGTCCTGTTTTTTCCAGCGCGGCCCGAAGGGCTTCGCGCACATAATTGGACGACACCCAGACCTCATGCAGCCATCTGATCGCCCGCACCCATTGCGCAGGCGCGAGCGGGGTTTCCCACGCCCAGTAGCCGATACGGTAGCGATCCTGCCACTGAGCGGGGTCATGGGTCATGAGGGCAACCAGCACCTCAGGGGCATTGGCGTGGATCAGCCATACGCCGCCCTGACC
>JASGGL010000294.1:0-2754 GCA_047605065.1 Asticcacaulis sp. | reverse complement strand
CGAGGTCGAGCTTCAGGCCGACTGGGACGGACGCAATGTGGTGCGCGGCGAAGGTTCGGCCCTGACGCGGCAGGGGACGCTGGTGACGCTCGATTTCCGCCCGCAGAACGACTACACGGCCTTCACCTTCGAAGCCGATAACCTCGGCGACCTGCTGGCGACGGCTTTGGGGGATAAACGCCTGTCGGGCGGTGACGCCGTGATCGAAGGCGTCTACCGCAACGGGCAGGTCGATGCGACGCTCAAAGGTGAAAACATCCGTGTCAGTCAGATACCGGCGCTGGGGCAGGTGCTGACTCTGGCCTCGCTCAAGGGGCTGTCCGATACCCTGTCCGGGGCGGGCATCACCTTCGAGGACTACGAATTCCCCATCCGCTACCGCGACAACTATCTGTTCGTGCGCAACGGCTGGGCCAAGGGTGACGCGCTGCGCATCAATGTGTGGGGCGCGCAGGATTTCACTAAGCAGACCATGGACTATCAGGGGACGATCATCCCGGCCTACGGCGTCAATGCGGCCTTTGCGGGCATCCCGCTGGTCGGCGATGCCCTGACCTCCAATTCGGGCGAAGGGGTGTTGGGGCTGAAATACCGCCTCAAGGGCCGCTTCGGCGCGCCTCAGGCCGAGATCAACCCGTTCTCGCTGGTCCTGCCGGGCTTTCTGCGGCGTATTCTGGATGAGAAGCACGCCGATCCGCTGCCGCCGGTGGAGTTGCAGGGCCAGAAGAAGGGCGATTGATTTAGAGCGCTTCCCGATAAAGTGGGCACCCCTTTTCGGAAAAGAAGCGCTCTAAGGTTTCACGGGGCCTGTGGCCGTAAAGCACCTCCCCTGATTTCAGGGGTATAGCGCAGCGAAAGTATAGCTTTCGCAAGCGATGGGATTTGGAGCAATAGCGACAAAGACGGTGGGGTTAATACCGCCGCATAACCCCCCTCCGCCGATTCCGGCGGTATCCCCCCTGATATCAGGGGGGAGGCTTAAAGTTACACCGGCTTGACCAGCACGATCTTCTTCTTGCCCTGAGCGACCTTGATCACCCCGTCGGCATTGAGATCGCTCAAGCTTACGTTCTGATTGCCGTCGGTGATGGCCGTGTCGTTGACGCGCAGGCCGCCGCCCTGAGCCAGACGGCGGGCTTCGCCATTCGACTGCGTCAGGCCGATCTTCGTGGTCAGGGCCGCCAGCATGATCCCGGCCTCAAGTTCGGCGCGGGCCACTTCGACGGTCGGCAGGTCGGCCGACAGCACGCCCTGTTCGAAGGCCTTCTGCGCCGTGTCGCGGGCGGTCGAGGCCGCGGCTTCGCCGTGAACCATGCGCGTGGCGGCATCGGCTAGAATCTTCTTGGCCTCGTTGATTTCCGCGCCCTGAAGCGCTTCGAGGCGTTTGATCTCATCCATGGGCAGGTCGGTGAACAGGCGCATGAACTTGCCGACGTCGGCGTCTTCGGTGTTGCGCCAGTATTGCCAGTAGTCGTAGGGGCTGAGCGCGTCGGCATTGAGCCACACCGCACCGCCGACCGTCTTGCCCATCTTGGCGCCCGACGCGGTGGTCAGAAGCGGGGTGGTCAGGCCGAAGGCGGGCTTCTGGTTCAGGCGGCGGGTCAGTTCGACGCCGTTGACGATATTACCCCACTGATCCGAGCCGCCCATCTGAAGGGCGCAGCCGTACTTGGTGTTCAGTTCGCGGAAATCGACTGCCTGCATCAGCATGTAGTTGAATTCGAGGAAGGTCATCGGCTGTTCGCGCTCAAGACGCAGCTTGACCGAATCGAAGGTCAGCATGCGGTTGATGGTGAAGTGCGTGCCGAAATTACGCAGAAATTCGATATAGCCGAACGAGGACAGCCAGTCGTCATTATTGACCATGATGGCGTCGGTCGCGCCGTCACCAAAGGTCAGGAAGCTGTTGAACACCGACTTGATGCCGTTCATGTTCGACTGAATCTGTTCGTCGGTGAGCAGGGGACGCTGAGTGTCCTTGAAGGTCGGGTCGCCCACCTTGGTCGTGCCGCCGCCCATCAGGACGATCGGCTTATTGCCCGTCTTTTGCAACCAGTAGAGCAGCATGATCTGCACCAGATGCCCGGCGTGCAGCGATGAGGCCGTGGCGTCATAGCCGATATAGCCCGTGATCGGTCCGGCAGAAGCCAGCGTATCGAGGGCTTCCGCGTCCGTGCACTGGTGGATGAAACCGCGCTCCGAGAGGACGTTGAGGAAATCGGATTTGAAGGTGGTCATGTCTCTAACATTTGCTTGGTGAGGCACCCCGTTTTGGTGCAATGTGCGTCTAACACGGCCCTTGCCCTTTTCCATAGGCTTTTCATATGAAAATCATCGGCTTTATGACCGGTACCTCGCTTGACGGCATCGACATGGCGGTGCTGGAAACCGACGGGGAGGCGCAACTGAGCTTTGGGCCGTTCGTCGAAAAGCCGATGCGGCCGCAGGTGCGCAGCGTCCTTGAGGCGGCGACGAAGGCGGCGCTCAGCTGGCCGCGCGGCGAGGCCGAGCCTGAAATTTTCAGCGAGGCGCGCCGGGTGATCGCCGATTTCCACCTTGAGGCCCTGACTGAGTTTCTCCGTGAAAACGATCTGAATCTACAGGATTTCGACGCTTTAGGCGTACACGGTCAGACCGTGCTGCGCGAACGCCCGAAGGCGGGGGTAAAGGGGCGTACGGTTCAGTTGTTCGACGGGGCATACTTTGCCGAAAAGACCGGGCTGAGCGTGGTGTGCGACTTCCGTCGCGCCGATA
>JASGGL010000293.1:0-2775 GCA_047605065.1 Asticcacaulis sp. | reverse complement strand
CGGGCCAGAGGCTCAAGGCGCATCGCCGCCGCGCGCTCGGTCTTGGAGGCCTTGACGGGGGCCGGAGCGACCTTTTCCTCGGTCAGCTTGACGCTGCGCATGGCCGACGGCGTTTCCTTTGCTGCGGTCTTGTCCTGAGCCATGGCGGGCGCGCCCAGCACAGCAACCGTCGCCATCAGGGACGCCGCCAGTGAGGCGTTGAAAGAGGGCGAAAAGACGAAACGGGCCATGGGGTGCAACCTTGCAGAAGGGTATGGACGCGGCTTTTCTGGCCTTGGGGAATCGATAGCCCTTTAAGCTTTGGTTCACAGCTCTAAATATATGGTTAAGTTTCGCTCCTCCGCGCGCCCTGCGTCCTTTGTTGCGCCCGTCATTGTTATCGAGAACACCATGCCCAAGCCCCTGCCCGCCACCACCAGCAAAGCGCAAAACCGTCTGTTCGGTGTGTTCGAAGATGAAGCGACAGGTGTGCTGGCCGGGCTGCCTAAGGATCAGGCCGCCTTTCTGAGCGCACGCGGCTTTACCGGGAAAACCGGCGCGCTGGTCGTATTGCCCGAGGCCGGGGGCACGGTTTCGGCCTGGTTCGGGCTGGGATCGCGCAAGACCTATAATCCTTTGAACTTTCGCGCCCTGCCGGGACAACTGCCGACCGGGGAGTGGCGACTGGAGGCCGATGCCGGACTGGACCGCAAGGCCATCCACGTCGCTTTTCAGCTGGGGAGCTACGTTTTCGATCGCTATAAGACCGTCCGTAAGCTGCGCGACGAGGTGACGCTGGATGCCTCAGCGCTGGATCAGGCCACCCGCGACGCCGTCGCCCTCGAAGTCTCCGCTCACGACCTTGTACGCGATCTGGTCAATACGCCCGCCAACGACATGGGACCGGCGGAAATTGAAGCCGCCGCCCGCGCTCTGGCCGATGAATTCAACGCCAGCATCACCGTCATTACCGGCGACGACCTGCTGAGCGAAAACTTCCCCGCCGTGCATGCTGTCGGGCGCGCGGCGGTCGACAAACGCGCCCCGCGCTTCATCGAAATCGACTGGACGCCGCACGTCGAAGATATGAGCGACGAACGCAAACCCGTCATCGTTCTGGTGGGCAAGGGCGTCGCCTTCGACACCGGCGGCCTGAACATCAAGGGCGGCCCCGGTATGGCCCTGATGAAGAAGGATATGGGCGGTGCGGCCCATGCGCTGGGCATGGCGCGCCTGATCATGGGGGCGAACCTGCGCGTGCGTCTGCACGTCCTGATCAGCGCCGTTGAAAACGCCATTTCGGGCGATGCCTTCCGCCCCGGCGACATCATCGCTTCGCGTGCCGGCAAGTCGATCGAGGTCGGCAATACCGATGCCGAAGGCCGCCTGATCCTTTCCGATGCCCTGACCCGCGCCTCAGAGCTTGAGCCCGACCTGACCATCGATTTTGCCACCCTGACCGGGGCCGCACGCATCGCGCTGGGGCCTGAGGTCATCCCCTTCTACACCGACGATGAGGACATGGCTCGTCGCCTCGAAGTCGCCGCCATCGCCGAACACGACCCGCTGTGGCGCATGCCCCTGTGGCCCGGCTATCGGGACGCGCTCGACTCCGACATCGCCGATCTGAGGAACGACCCGCAGGGCTGGGCGCAGGCGGGATCGGTGACCGCGGCCCTGTTCCTGCAAAAGTTCGCGCCGCAAACCGGCGCATGGGTGCATTTCGATCTCTATGCATGGAACCCACGCGGACGTCCCGGCTTCCCGGTTGGGGCGGAGGCTCAGACGCTCCGGGCCGTCTTCCGCATGATCCGGGATTTGTAAACACCGTTTTCAGCCGTGCCGGATGTTTTCCACCATTAACCGGACGTTCGCACCTTTGCGCTATCGTCTCCGCATAAGCCTTTCTCTGTTAAGACTTTTTTACGAAGGTTAAGCGGTGAAAAGGCATGATGGTGAGACTGAAGGCAGCAGAATGGCCCACGACGATTTCGACCCGCGCATGACGCCGTTCAAGGACGGCAAGGCCGATCAGCGCCTGCAAGGGCTGCTGCGCGCCCAAAGCTTCGTGGTCGGAGAAACCCTTGGCTGCGTCGCCCCGTCCACCGCCCTGCGCGTCGCGCCGAACGACAGCGCCGAACAGATGGATCAGCTTCTGTGCGGCGAGCGCTTCCGCATCATCGAACGCTCACGCGACTATGTCTGGGGTCAGGCTCTGCGCGACGGCTATTGCGGCTATGTCCGCGAAGCCGACCTGTCGCGCGACTGGTTCGTGCCGACCCATCATATGTCCACCCTGCGCAGCTTCGTCTTCGCCGAACCCAGCCTGAAATCGCGCATCCTCTGCGACCTCAGCCTCAACGCGCTGGTCAGCGTCACGGGCATGGACGGCAAGTTCGCTCAGATCAACGATCTCGGCTGGATCTACAGCGCTCACCTTTCGGATTTTTCGACCTTCGCCGACGATTACGTCAGCGTCGCCGAAACCTATCTCAACGCCCCCTATCAATGGGGCGGCCGCGAAAGCCTCGGTCTGGACTGCTCCGGCCTTGTCCAGCAGGCGCTCTACGCCGTCGGTCAGTCCTGCCCGCGCGATTCGGACATGCAGGCCTCTATGGGCAGCGCGCTCGACATCGGTGACGACCTTAAAGGGCTCTACCGCGGCGACCTCGTCTTCTGGAAGGGCCATGTCGCCATCATGCGCGATGAAGACCACATCCTCCACGCCAACGGCTATCACATGAAGACGGTCATCGAACCGCTTCGGGACGCCGTGGAACGCATCGCCGCCGCCGG
>JASGGL010000292.1:0-2805 GCA_047605065.1 Asticcacaulis sp. | reverse complement strand
GGTGTGTTCTTCCGTCTGGCGGACGTGGTGATCATGGCAGGAAGCTTCTCGGAAAAGATCGGCGGTCACAACCCGCTTGAGGCCGCACGCCTCGGCAAGGCGGTGGTCACCGGCCCGGACCTCTATAACTGGGACAGCGTCTATGCGCCCCTGTTCGAAGCCGGTGCGGCCTTCAAAGTCTTAAGCCGCGACGAACTGGAACTTACGGTGCGAACCCTGCTCGACGCGCCTGCCGCCCGGCTCGATGCCCACCGTATCGCGCTGGCGCTGGCGCAACGCGGCGACGACACCCTGCCCGCCGTCATGGCGCGGCTGAAACCCTTCATCCCGGTCACACCGCCGCCCCTGCCGCCTCAGGACGAGGTTGTCGATGCCGCTTAAGACGCCCGACTGGTGGTACAAACGCGACGCGAAGGGTGCGCCGCTCACCCGCTATGCACTGGCTCCCCTGTCGTGGCTGTGGCGTGCGGTCAGCCTCGTAAAGACTGCCACCGCGCGCCCCTATCGCTCGACGGTCTGCGTCATTTCGGTCGGCAATGCCACACTGGGCGGATCGGGCAAGACGCCGGTGGCGCGTGAGCTTCTGCGCCGCCTGAAAAAGCTCGACATCGCGGCCATCGGCCTGACGCGCGGCTATGGCGGCCATCTGTCCGGCCCAATCAAGGTTGATCCCGCCACCCATTGCGCCGCCGATGTCGGTGACGAAGCCCTCATGCTGGCCCGCGACTACACCATGGTGGTGTCGCGCGATCGTGCCGAAGGGCTTAAACTTATCGAAGCCGAAGGCGCGGCCATCGCTCTGCTCGACGACGCGCACCAGAACCCGAAGATCGTCAAGGACGTGCATCTTCTGGTGGTCGACGGCGACACCTCCAACAACGCCTGGCCCTTCGGCGACGGTTCGGTCTTTCCCATGGGACCGATGCGCGAGCCCGTGGCCGATGCCCTTAAACGCGCCGACATCGTCATCCTGTGGCTGCCGTCGGAACAGGCCATTGCCGATCCCCGGCTGATAAAGCTGTTCGGCGATACGCCCGTCTTCGTGGCGCGCCTGATCCCGACACCGACCACGCCCCCCGGTCCGGTCTTCGCCTTCGCCGGCATCGCCAAGCCATGGAAGTTCCGCGCCACGCTCGAAGCGCTGGACTATGAAGTGGTCGATTTCACCGCCTTTGCCGACCACGAACCGGTGGACGAGGCCCGCCTGACCGCGCTGGCGGCGGCGGCTGGGGCGCGCGGCGCAACCCTGATCACCACCGAAAAGGACTGGGTGCGCTTAAGCCCGCAATGGCGCGAAAAGGTCGCCTATCTGCCGATCACCGCGCGCTTCGACGATCAGGCGGGCTTTTTGCGCAGCCTGACACAGCGACTGCCCGAGCGGCTATCCGGGCAAATTAACAATCTGTAATTTAATGAAAAATCGTTCATTAAATAAACTATTGTTCACTAGGGTCCAAACGATTGCCGTGAGAAAGAGAGACAAAGCGTGACGGGGCGTCACGCGTAATTCCTCTTCTTTTAAGGCACCCGCATGACCGCCAACCCGGCCCTCCTGTGCTTCGTTTCCGTTTTCGCTCTGGCTTCTGCGGCGATGGCCCCAACAGCCTTTGCCGACACCGTACCGGCCTCCACCGAAGCCTCGCGGCAGGTGGTCTCCTACGACCAGACCTTCTTCAAGCCGTTTCAGGTGCAGACCGCGCTCGACATGGTCAACCGCGTCCCCGGCTTTTCCATCAAGGAAGGCGATCAGGTGCGCGGCTTTGCCGGGGCGGCGGGCAATGTGTTGATCGACGGACAGCGCCCGACCAGCAAGACCGACGCGCTGGGTGACATTCTGGGCCGCCTGAGCGCGGGCAGCATCGAACGCATCGATCTGGTCATCGGGGGCGCCGACGGCATCGACATGCAGGGCCAGACCAAGATCGTCAACGTCATCCGCAAAGCCTCGGACAAGCCGGTCATCACCTTCGTCGCCAATACGCGCCTGCTCGACAACGGCTGGTTCCGTCCGGTGGCGCGAGTCACCTATGCCCGCAATTCCGGCGACAAGTCGCTTGAGCTGTCGGCCATGGCCTTCTCCAATTTCGACGAAGGCGCGGTGAACGGCCGCAACATGGTCATCCCCGCTGACGGCAGCCCGGTGCGCCGGACCCGCGTATTGAGCGAAGCGGGCGGCGAAGGCGTCGAACTGAACGGCAGCGGCTCACACCCCCTGTGGGGCGGCAAGCTGACGCTGAACGGCAAGTGGGTGCCTAATCAGTACAAGGGCAATTACCGCTACATCACCGATGTCACGGCGGTTGAAAACCTCGACTACAACGAAGACATGCGCGAAGGCGGGCTTCAGTATAACCGCCCTCTGGGCAAGGCCTTTGCGCTCAAGATCAACGCCCTGTCGCGCTATTCACACGAAGAGGTCGAAGACACCTATACAAACCCCGACGAGGACACGCTTTTTTCCGACGACACCGTGTCGAAGGAAAACATCCTGTCGGCGCAGATCACCTGGACCCGCAGCGAAACCCTGAGCTTCGAGGCCGGTCTGGAAAAGGCCTATAATTCGCGCGACAGCGACACCGGCCTGAGCGTCAATGGTGCGGTCATCGACCTGCCCGCCTCCAAGGTGAAGGTCGAGGAAGACCGCACCGAAGCCTCTCTGCTGGCCACATGGCGGCCCCGCCCCACCCTGACGGTGGAAAGCGGCCTGAAGTACGAATGGTCGACCCTGTCGCAGCATAGCGAGCGTCCGGACGAGAAACAGTTCACCTACGCCAAGCCGCGCCTTCAGGTGACGTGGTCGCCCAA
>JASGGL010000291.1:0-2821 GCA_047605065.1 Asticcacaulis sp. | reverse complement strand
CGCCAGCGGCTCATAGGCGCGCGGCGTCCATTGCGCGCGACCGGCCCCGGTCAGAGCAATAAGCGCCCGCGTCACGGACTGCTTGGCTTCGGGCGCACGGGGTCGCCGTCCGAACAGGTCGTTGAAAATCATCTGTGATGTCCCTGAACCGCCTTTCGCCCGTTTACACGGTCAAAAGGCCTTATCTCTAAAATCGCCGCAGTCTCGGTTCGGCCCGGTCGCCGAGCATCAGCACCGTCAGCGCCCAGACGAGCGCATCGGCGCGATCGGGCGAGTGGTCCAGCGTACCGTCCCCCAGCCCCATCAGCTCTTCTTCGAGCGCGGGAAACGCACCGGCGTGAACCACCCGCCCCTGCTCGTACAGTGCGGCCACCGGCTCGGCACGCAGACGCTTACCGACGCGCGCACGTACCTCATGGACGGGGATATCGACCCCCGCGCCGGTCAGCACACCGCGCACCATGTCGCCGCCCTGATTGACCTCGGCCACCACGCGCCGGGCGGCATGGGTCCGCGCCAGCTCCGCCACCCGCCCGGCCCACGCCGACGGCGACCAGCCGGACACGGTTGCGTCCTTAAGCACATAGGCGCGGTCCCCAAGCCGCCCGGCGACGATCAGGCCGCACGCATCGCCCTGAGCGGTGGCGGGCGGGTCCACCGCCACCACCACCTCGTCAAAGCCTGTCGGCGCGGCCCCTCGGCAGGCTTCGAAATCCGCCGCGCGCCACAGGGCGCGATCCGACGATTCGACCACCTGACCATCCAGTTCCTGCGCCGCCAGCCGCGTGCCGCCATAGAGCGCGTCGAGCCCCGATAGAAATCCCTCCGAAAGATTGTGTGCATTGTGTTTCGACGTCGCCCGCGTCACGACCAGATCGCGCTCCCCCATCAGCCGCCTGAGCGCGGGGATGGGTTTCGGCGTCGTGGTCACACACAGGCGTGGTCGCGCCCCGCGCCTCAGGCCCAGACGCAGCAGAGCCAGAGTCTCACCCGCATTGCGCCAGACGCAGAACTCATCCGCCCAGGCAAAATCGAACTGAGGTCCGCGCAAAGATTCGGGGTCTTCGGCGGAAAAGGCGTAGGCCACCGCTCCATTGGGCCAGACCAGCCGCCGACGCGAGATTTCATATTCGGGCCGAAAGCCTTCCGGCGCGATGGTCTTCAGGCCCGAAGGCCCGTCGATCATCACTTCGCGGACATCGTGCAGACTGGGGCCGATCAGGGCGATACGCACGCCCGGCCCGGCCAGAGACTGCACCCATTCGGCCCCGGCGCGGGTCTTACCTGCGCCGCGACCGCCCAGAAACAACCAGGTCATCCAGTCGCCTTCGGGCGGCCTTTGCCAGTCCAGCCCCCAGAAACCCCAGCCGTCGTAGGCGGTTTCAATCAGCTCCGTCGCCGTCTGCGGAGGGTGTTCCGTCCACAGGGCTTCGAAGGCTTCCCGTATCTCTGAGTGTTCGAGCGAGGCGATCCAGCTTGCCGTAAATTTCGGCGCACTTGGCCTCGAAACGGGCGCGGTATTCTTCGGTGCTGATTTCGCGCGTTTCGTTGTTTTGGGCGTCGTCTTGCGTCTGCTCGTCTTCATCCATCTCCGTCTCTCCGAACTGATCGATGACTGCGTTCACCGCCTGAGCCGCCCTTGCCAGCTGATACAGCAGCTTGGCCTTCTGTTCGGCCGCCGCCACGGTCTTCGGGCGGTCAAGCTCAGCGACATCCGCAATCAGGTCGTTCAGCAGGCGAACAAAGGCCGCCTGTTGCGACTGACGCAGGGTCGTTATGTCTTCGGGGGTAAGCGCAATTCCGTTCATGCCCCTTTTATAAATCCGCGCCGGGATAGGGGGAGAAACGCAGGCCTGAAAAAATACAAGACGCTGAGTTTGCTTATGAAAGTCTTATAAACGGTGTGGAGACACCGCATACCTAATTTATGGCATCGCGGTCACATACTACTGTCATAAATCGAGGCTAAAAGAACAGCATTCGATGAAACGATGCGATGATTTTGAGCATCGGTCCTTTGTTAAAATCTTTCTTTTGATCGTTTCAAAAAAACAAGCCCCGGTTTTTCCGGGGCTTTTTTCATTTTATCTGGTATCAGGCCTCACGCTCGGAGCGGTCCTCCAGAAGATCGAAGGCAGCGAAATCGATGGCGTCTTCCGGGTCTTCGAGGGCGGTTTCCGAAATCGTCTGGCCGCGCACCGACACCCCGCGACGGTGCACCTCTTCGCGGTCACCGCAGATGAGATAATGCCAGCGCGGCAGGTCCTTGCCTTCGTGCAGGCGGCGATAGGCGCAACTCATCGGCATCCATTCCAGCGCCTCGATATTGTGCGGCGTCAGCTTGATGCAGTCGGGCACGTATTTGTGCCGGTCGGGATAGTTGGAACAGGCGCAGGTGCCCGAATCGAACAGCTTGCAATGGACGCGGGTCGGAATGATCTCGCCCGTATCCTCGTCCTCCAGCCGGATCAGGCAGCACAGGCCGCAGCCGTCGCACAGCGATTCCCATTCGGGAACCGTCATTTCGGAAAGCGTCTTGGTCTGCCAGAAGGGTTGGGGGGCGGAATGGGTCATTTCATCCTTCATCCTCACCTGCATAGCGGGGGAGGTGTCGAGCAAGCGAAGCGCGTCGAGACGGAGGGGGCAATTTCATCGCCGTTCGCCCCCTCCGTCATTTTCGCTTTCGCTCAAATGCCACCTCCCCCGCTGCGCAGGGGAGGATGTTACACCGACGGTGACGGTTCGCGCTTGAGACGCCTCAGGCAGAAGGTCGAGCGCGTGTGGCGGATGCCGGGGAATTTCAGCAGCTTCTTGCGCAGGA
>JASGGL010000290.1:0-2837 GCA_047605065.1 Asticcacaulis sp. | reverse complement strand
GGCAAGGACGGCGCAGTTCAACATCGCCTATACGCCGGATCAGGTTGCCGGAAAGGCGGCCCCGGCGATCAGGGGGAGTCACACCTTCGAAAGCGCGCTGGGGCAGGCCCTCGAAGGGACAGGGCTGGGGTTCGTCCGTACGCCCAACGGCTCCTACCTTCTTGTCCGTGCGGTGGCGAAAGCGCCTGTCAAACCTGTGGCCTCCGCGCCCTTGCCGACGGTGACGGAAGACAAGGAGGAGATCACCGAGGTCGTCGTGGTTGGCTATCGCAACAGTCTTGATCGCTCGGCCACTTTGAAATCACGCTCGGCAGGCTTTCTCGACAGTATCGTAGCCGAGGACGTCCTGAAGTTTCCCGACAGCAATCTGGCTGAGGCGGTGCAGCGTATATCGGGGGTGGCCATTTCACGCGATCAGGGTGAGGGGCGGTCGATAACAGTGCGCGGGCTTGGGCCGGAATTTTCTCGCGTTCTGATTAACGATTTCGAGGCGCAGGCCAGCACGGATGGTCTGGTCGGTGGGCTTAATCGCGGAAGAGGCTTTGATTTCAACGTCTTTCCATCGGAACTTTTCAGCCGGATCGATGTGCGCAAATCGGCGACTGCCGATGATCCGGGCGCGTCTATCGGGGCGACGATCAACCTGATCACGCCCAAGCCCTTCGACTTCAGGGGGCGTCGTGTTTCGTTCAGCGCACAGGGCAGTTACAACGATCTGAGCCAGCGCAGCGGAAGCCGCTATTCGGCCATGTATGCCGACCGCTTTGCCGGGGGGCGTCTGGGCGCTCTGGTCGCCCTTGCTCATAGCGAGGCGCCGCTGGAGATTCAGGGGGTGAATAGCGGCGGCTGGAGCGAAGCGCAGGCCGATGGCGGCTTTTGCCCGCCGACCGTGGGAACGGGGGGGATCTGCGACGTTGCACCTGAGGCCTATGAGGCGGCCCTGAGCGCCTATAGCCGGATCAGTGCGCCTCAGGTCCATCATCCGCGTTTTTATCGGTATACGGACCTGATCGGCAGGGTAAGCCGTACCGGAGCGATTGCCAGCGTGCAGTGGCGGCCGCGGGAGACGAGCTATCTCTCTCTGAACATACTGGCGTCGCGCTACGAAACGCGTCGGACGGACTACTTTCTTGAGGCCATAGGCTTCAGTCGTGGCGGTTCGCAGGGCGGCAAGCCGGAAACACTCGTGCGGTCGGTGTCGATCAATGCCGACGGCAGCGTCATCGGCGGTGAGTTCGATAATGTCGATGTCCGCTCAGAGGTCATCATCGATAATTTCCGTACGGACTTCCTGAGAACCTCCTTGCTTTATAAGGAGAAGGTGAGCGAACGCTTTCGATTTGATCTGGCGTGGGCGGCCTCACGGTCGCGGTTCGACAATTTCGAAGATCTCAATATCCAGATCGACCGCTTCAATGTCGATGGCTATCGCTTCGATGCCGGAACCTATGGGATGCGCAGGCCCGTCATCTCCTATGGTTTCGACGTGCAGGACGCGAATAGCTGGTATTTCGGGCCGCCCGTGGCGCAACCGGGCGGCACCGGAGCGGTGGGGCCGGAAATAAGATTTCGGCCCAATGCCGTCGACAATAGCTACGATGTCTGGAAGCTTCGCACCTATTACGGCGTGTCGCGCAATGCCGAGCTTGGGGCGGGTGTGGAATATAACGCCTTCCGCTTTGCATCGAGCGGGCAGCGTTTCGTAAATGGTGACAGCGGGTTTCCCGCGCCCGATGCGCCCTTGTCGGCGCTGACAAAGGCGTTTTGCGGGCTGGGGGAAATGTCTCCGCCGGATGGCACCCCAAGGTGCTGGCGCGTGCCCGACGCAGCGGCATTCATAGCCTATTACGACCTTTATGGCGGCAAGGGGCAGGCGGCCCTGTCGGCGTCGATCCCGACCGCTCAGGGGCAGAACCAGCAGGTCGATGAGAACGAGACGGCGGCCTATGTGCGTCTGAAGTTCAAGACCTATGTGTGGGGAAAGACACTGACCGGCAATGCCGGCGTGCGCTGGGTGCATACGCGCCAGACCAGCCGGTACTTCATCAACCGCGACGCCGGTGGCGTACTGATCAGCGACTTCGTGACCTCGGAACGAAGCTATACCGACGCCCTGCCTTCGGCCTCCATGTCCGTGAAGCTGAACGCGAAACGCTATCTGCGGCTGGGGCTGGCCTCTGTCGTTGCCAAACCGCCATTGGCCAGCCTTTCGGGCGGGGCGACGGTCGAGGTGAACGGTGGACGCAGGCAGGTTGTACTGGGTAATCCGGACATCAAGGCCATTCGCGCCGACAGCTTTGATATTGCTCAGGAGTTTTACGGCGATACCGGAGAGCTGTTCTCCATCGGCCTGTTTCACAAGCGTTTCAGGAACTACATCCAGAACCGGACCTATATCGCGCCCTATGCGCAGTCCGGTCTGCCTGCAGCCTATCTCAGTGGCACGGGCCTGTCGGTCGATGACGAGTTCTCGATATCGCAGTACGTCAATACGCCGGGGGGACGGCTGACCGGCGTCGAGCTTTATTATCAGGGTCGCCTTGGCAGTCTGCATGACCGGCTGCGCGATTTCGGCGTCAACCTCAGCTATACATTTGTCGACAGCGCCGTGGAGTACCAGACCACGGACTATGTCACACCTGCGACCATGACCGGGGAACTCACCCATGCCTCACGGTCGTCCTATAATGCGACCCTGTTCTTTGATCGGAACGGGCTTGAAGGCCGGGTTTCGGTGAATTACCGCGACGCCTATCTGACGAGTGTACCCGGTGCGTTCGGCGCTGACGCCAGTGGGATCGAACCGGCGACCTATGTGGACGCCGCGCTGACCTATC
>JASGGL010000289.1:0-2876 GCA_047605065.1 Asticcacaulis sp. | reverse complement strand
AGTCGGCGTCCCCGGTCATCAGCAGGCACTCACGGATTTCCGGATAGCGGCGCACGGCGGCTTCGAACCGCCGCAGCGTACCCTCGCTCTGGCGCTCCAGCGAGATACGGATGATGACGGCGATCGGCTCGCCCTCGATCTCTTCGCCGATCAGGGCGGTATAGCCGCGGATAATGCCGCTTTTTTCCAGCAACTGGATACGCCTCAGACAGGCCGAGGGCGACAGGCCCACCTCAGCCGCCAGACGGGCATTGCTCATCCGCGCATTGACGCGCAAAAGCCGGATCAGGTTGCGGTCGACCGCATCGAGGGCGCGCATGGAAGATTCCTCCGAATGGTCATCAATTATTGCGCAAGACGACATTTTTGTGAATATCCGTCGAGCAATAGCACGGACATTCACGCATTGTTGCGTTATCCTGAATTCTCTTCCTGAATGGGGACAGACGAATGGATCAGCTTCTGGTGCAGGCCGCTCTTGATACCGGCGCAGGCGGTATTCTGCGCATCGATCTCGGCGCGCTGAAAGCCAATTACCAGAAGCTGTGCAGCCTCGCCGCGCCGACGCCGGTCAGCGCGGTGGTCAAGGCCGACGCCTACGGACTGGGCGTCCTGTCCGTCTGTAACGTCCTTTTCGACGCGGGCTGCCGTCATTTCTTCGTCGCCCTGACCTGCGAAGCCTTTGAACTGCGGCCCGAACTGCCCGAAGAGGCGCGCCTCTATGTACTCAACGGCCTGACGCCGGGCAGTGAGACCCGCGCCGCCGAAGCCGGGTTGATCCCCGTCCTCAACAGCCCGCAACAGCTCGATGCCTGGGCCGCCGTCGCGCGCGTGCGCAGCCAGACCCTGCCCGCCCAGACCTTGCCAGCCCTGTTGCAGGTCGACACCGGCATGTCGCGGCTGGGCTTCATGCCCGCTGATCTGGAAGCGCTGGCCGAAGACAAATCGCGGCTTGAAGGTCTGCGCATCGATTTTCTGATGAGCCATCTGGCCTGTGCCGACGAGCCCGCACACCCGGCCAATCTCGCCCAGCTTGAGACCTTAGAGCACCTCGAAACCCTGTTTCCCGATGTGAATGTCTGTTTCGCCAATTCCGGCGGCCTGTTCCTCGGCGCGGAGTATCACGGCGACCTCTGCCGCCCCGGCATCGCTCTTTACGGCGGTGCGCCGCACGCGGATAAGGCTAACCCCATGCAGCCGGTCATCGCCCTCGATCTGGCCGTCATCCAGACCCGCACGGTTCCCGCAGGTACGCGCATCGGCTACGGCGGCACGGTGACGACGACGGCCCCGAAGCGTCTGGCCACCCTGTCGGCAGGCTATGCCGATGGCCTGCCGCGCGCCCTGAGCAATTCAGGCGCGGTGTGGTTTAAGGGGACCCGCCTGCCCTTTATCGGCCGCGTGTCGATGGATTCGATCATCATCGATATCGACGCCCTGCCCGAAGGCGCGCTTAAGCCCGGCGATTTCGTCGAACTGATCGGCCCGAACCAGACGCTGGACGAACTGGCCGAAGCCGCCGGTACGATTTCCTATGAGATCCTCACCTCGCTGGGGCCGCGCTATCACCGTCATTATCTCTCTCCCGAAGGGTAACCGCCATGCACGTCATCATTCTGGGCGCCGGCGTCATCGGCGTCACCTCGGCCTGGTATCTGCGTCAGGCGGGCCATGAGGTCACCGTCATCGACCGCCAACCGGGACCGGCGCTGGAAACCAGCTTTGCCAATGCCGGTGAAATCTCTCCCGGCTATTCTTCACCGTGGGCCGCACCCGGCATCCCGCAAAAGGCCCTGCGCTGGCTGTTCATGCGCAACGCCCCGCTGGTTATCCGCCCGATGATGGACGCGCAGACCGTGCGCTGGATGTGGCAGATGCTGATGAACTGCAACACGACCAGCTATAAGCGCAACAAGGCGCGCATGGTCCGTGTGGCCGAATATAGCCGCGACTGCCTGATGCGCTTACGCGAAGAGACAGGCATTCAGTACGATCAGCGCACGCTGGGCACGCTTGAGGTTTTCCGCACGCAGAAACAGATGGACGCCATCGCCAAGGACACGCAGGTCCTGAAAGAAGGCGGCGTGCCGTTTGAAATCCTCGATCCCGCAGGGTGCGTCGCCGCCGAACCCGGACTGGCCTTCTCACGCGACAAACTGGTCGGCGGCCTGCGCCTGCCCAATGACGAGACGGGGGACTGCTTCAAATTCACCAATGCGCTGGCGCTGCGCGCCGAAGCCGCCGGTGTCACCTTCCGCTATGGCGTCGACATCCGCGAACTGGTCCTTGAGGGCGGTCGCATCCGCGCTGTGCGCACAGCAGACGGCGATCTCGAAGCCGACGGCTTCGTCTGCGCCATGGGCAGCTATACGCCCGCCTTCCTCAAGCCGCTGGGCCTCGACGTGCCGGTCTATCCGGTGAAGGGCTACTCGCTGACCCTATCAATCATTGATGAGGCCCGCGCGCCCGTCTCGACCGTCATGGACGAGGCCCATAAGGTCGCCATCACCCGGTTGGGCACGCGCATACGCGTCGGCGGCATGGCCGAAATCGCCGGTTTTTCAAAGGATTTGCCCGAAGCGCGACTGAATACGCTCAGCTATGTGGTCGAAGACCTGTTCGGCGGCGCAGGCGACCTGCGTCAGCCGAACCTGTGGTCGGGCCTGCGTCCGATGACCCCGGACGGTACGCCGGTCATCGGGGCGACGCGCTTCGACAACCTGTGGCTCAATACCGGCCATGGGACGCTGGGCTGGACCATGTCGTGCGGATCGGGCCGCGTACTGGCCGACCTGATCAGCGGCGCAAAGCCCGACATCGAAACCAAAGACCTGAACCTCGGTCGTTACGCGGCTTAGAGCCCGTTTCCGACTCGC
>JASGGL010000288.1:0-2878 GCA_047605065.1 Asticcacaulis sp. | reverse complement strand
CCCTGCGTATGCGGCCTCAGGGCCTTGAGCACGGTTTCCAGCCCGTCCGGCGTATGGGCATAGTCGACATAGACCTCGGCGCCGTTCGGGCGCGACCCGACGCGCTCAAGGCGACCACGCGCGCCCCTGATCTGCGACAGGGCGGACAGGACCGCATCGATCTTTTCCCCCGCCGCCAGACACAGGCCCGCCGCGACCAGCGCGTTCGACGCCTGAAACAGCCCGGCCAGATCGAGCTTGACCTCATATTTGCGGCCCAGATGCTCAAGATAGAGGATCTGTCCGTCGACGGTCAGGTCGCGGTGCGTCAGGGTCAGATGCTGCCCGCGCTCGCCCACGCTCATCACCGATGCCCCCGACAGGATGGCCGAGGCGGCAAAGGCGTTATAGGCGTCGGAATCGGCATTGAGGACGGCGGTGCGCCCGCGCGGCAGAAGCTGCTCGAACAGGCGCAGCTTGGCCGAACGATAGGCCTCCATCGTCGCGTGATAATCGAGGTGATCCTGCGTCAGGTTGGTGAAACCCGCTGCCGACAGGCTGACCCCGTCGAGGCGGCGCTGATCGATACCGTGCGAGGAGGCTTCGAGCGCCAGATGGGTAACGCCTTCACGCGCCAGTCCGGCCATGTGTTCGGCGACATCGGCGGCATCCGGTGTGGTCAGGCCCGGCGGCGTAATGGCGTGTTCAGCCGCGCCGTTCTGGGTGACGATACCCAGCGTCCCCATGCTGGCCGAATGGTAGCCCATATGGGCGAACATCTGACGGCAGAAGGTGGCCACCGACGTCTTGCCGTTGGTGCCGGTGATCGCCACACAGGTTTTGGGCTGGGCACCGTAAAAGGCCTTGGCAGCCAGCGCGTAGGCGCGGCGCACATCATAGACCTGAAGCAGGGGCGCGGCCTGCGACCCGCCATCTGCCACGGCCGTGTCTTCGGGTGCAAGGATGGCGGCGGCCCCTTGCGACAGGGCCTGAGGGATGAATTCACGACCATCGCGCGCGCTGCCCGGCAAGGCGCAGAACAGCGTCCCCGGCCCCACCTTGCGGCTGTCGGCGGTCACGCCGGTCACGACCGGATCATTGTCCAGATCGCGCCTTAATATGTCCGATAAGCGCAGGCCGCTCATTCTTGTGGTCCCTCTTTCAAACGCTTTACTGTCTTAACTTCGTCTCTTAGTCAGTCTCTGGCCCAGAGACTGACTTAGTGGTTGGCCGCCGGTGCCGTTTCGTGTACCGCGCTGCCGCCCGTCTGCTCTTCGGTCATGACCTGCGCCTTAACCCACTGCGAGTCGGCGAACTTGTCATCCTTTCGCGCCACATTCAGGAAGGGCGCGACGCGGTCGATCACCCGCCCGACCACCGGCGCGGCCACCCAGCCACCGGTCCTCAGGCCGAAGGTGCTCTTTGAGCCGGTCGGCTCATCGACCATGATCATCACCATGTAGCGGTCGTCCTCGACATTGCCGTCGGTCGGGAAGACCGCGACGAAGGAGGACAGCAGCTTCGAACGGTCATAGCGCCCGCCGATCACCTTTTCCGCCGAACCGGTCTTACCGCCGACGCGCAGGCCGGGGACATTGGCCTTGCCGCCCGTCCCTTTCAGGACGTTGACGCGCATCAGGTCCAGCATCTGACGCGAGGTATTGGCCGAAAAGACCCGCTCGCCCTTGAGCGGGCTTACGCCATCGTATTTGCGCAGCGTCAGTGGCCTCAGCCAGCCGCCGTTCATGGTCGCCGCCGCCGCCTGCGCATAGGACATGGGCGAGATCGACATGCCGTGCCCGAAGGAGGACGAGGCCAGCGAATCCTTCGACCATTTGCGCGGCAGAAGCGGCGAGGCGGTTTCGGCCAGCTCGACATCGGCGGCGCGGAACAGGCCCAGCGAATTGTAGAACTTGGTCATGGTGTCGACGCCGACATCCTCGGCCAT
Organism: Asticcacaulis sp.; assembly: GCA_047605065.1. Taxonomy (GTDB): domain Bacteria; phylum Pseudomonadota; class Alphaproteobacteria; order Caulobacterales; family Caulobacteraceae; genus Asticcacaulis. The sequence continues at coordinate 951 of JASGGL010000288.1, read as the reverse complement.
CAGGGTCGTGCCGATATTGGACGAAACGAGGAAAACGTCTTCCAGAGTCATCATGCGGTTTTCGGCGTGGTAGTCCGAAATCTTGCGCTTGCCGATGGCATAGGGCGTGCGGGCGTCATAGACCGAGTTGAGCGAGGCCGTGCCGCTTTCGAGGCCGATGGCCACCGACAGCACCTTGAACACCGACCCCACCTCGAACACCGAATTGGTCACGCGGTTTAGCTTGTTATTATCGGCATAGCGGCCCGCCTGATTGGGGTCGAATTCCGGCCAGCTCGACATGGCGATGACCTCGCCCGTGCGGACATTGGTGATCAGGCCGATGGCCCCCTTGGCTGATTGCTCCATGGCAACCGTGCGCACTTCGTTTTCCAGCGCGCCCTGCACCCTTAAGTCCATGGCCAGCGGGAACGGATCACCGGAACGGGCGATCTGGTCCTGAAAGGCGCGCTCGGCCCCGGCAAGGCCCTTACCGGCCTTTTCAGTCATGCCGATATAGAAGGCTCCGGTCGAAGCCAGCGGATAGCCGCGCATACGTCGCGGCTCGAAACCCACGCCCGGCAGGCCGTATTCGAGGATACGCGCCTTATCCGTCGGCGACAGCCAGGGCATGACCATCATGCGCTTGCCGCCATTGAGCGCCGCGTCGAGCGAATCGCGCGGCACTTCGGGCAGAAGCTGGATCAGGGCGCGCTTCACCAGCGGGCGGTCCGCCGCCATGATCTCACCCGGATCGAGGAACAGGTCGTAATTGAAGATGTCGGTGGCCAGAAGCGCGCCGTTACGGTCGGTGATGTCGGCGCGGGCATCGGCCGGCAGGCTGAAGTCCGTTCCATTGCCCGACCCGCTGAGCGCCGCCTTCACAGCAAAGCCCGACAGGACCAGATAGATCATGCCGATAGCGACCAGAATGAAGAAGATACGCATGCGCGCGCTGGCCAGACGGTCGGA
>JASGGL010000287.1:0-2891 GCA_047605065.1 Asticcacaulis sp. | reverse complement strand
TCAGGACCGGCAGTTGCGCCGACGTCAGCAGACGGTCGATCTCTCCGGCCTGCGCTGAACGCTGATGGCTTCCCACAGGCAGGCTGAGGTCGAGAACCGCCTCTTCGGGAACGCATTCTTCCGCGCACACCAGCCAACTGGCGGAGACTTTCAGCGGTATGCGCGTTCCCTGAAACCCTTCGCGCGGCGTAATCTTCACCAGATGATACGATGCGTGGCTGTAGCCGTAGTTCATCAACGGCCCAAAGGGCTGACGCTCGGGTGGTTGCCAGACAATATCGGACGCCGCGAAACCTTCGGGTAGCGTCCAATCGAGCGAGGGGGCCAGACCGGAATCGCCGGGGTTTTGCCAATAGGTGTGCCAGCCTTTTTCGATGTCGAGCCTGAACAGAACCCAGAAAGCGCCCTTTCCGTCGGTGCGGCTGTACTGTGCCGAAAGCGACGCTTCGGTGTGACCAAGCTTCGCACGATCAGCAGCGCTGACCGTTACGGGCAGGCTAAGGCTAAGTAGGCATAAAAGGATCAGCCACCAACGCTTCATACAGCAATGCGCTCCTGTTTGATCTCTTCAACGCAGAGCGTTGTACCTATCCGTTGCCCGAAGGAAATCAAAAGCGATTGAATATTAAACTCAATCGATTTCACAGCATAGCCGTACAGATTATGAAGGGGGGTGAAAATGTAGCGAAGCGACTAGCGACCAAATGGGAGTGCAGGCTGCACGCCGCCAAGAGGCGAGGCTTCGGAGCGCATACAAAGAAACCATCTTTAAAATCTCCGATTTTAAAGATGGTGGGCGATGACGGGATCGAACCGCCGACCTACTCGGTGTAAACGAGCCGCTCTGCCAGCTGAGCTAATCGCCCCTCAACCGCAATGCCAATCAGGCATGTCTGCGGGGGGAACCGGATACAAGAAACCGGAGGCCGGTCAATGCCAACCTCCGGTTCTTAAGTCAAGTGTCACGGGACATTTTCCCGTGAAAACCTGATGCAGAAAAACGCCGCGGCCGATTAGCCGTTCAGAGCGTTCTTCAGGCCTTCGCCGACGCGGAAGCGGGCGGTCACCGAAGCCGGACGCGAAACCGTCTCACCGGTGCGCGGGTTGCGAGCCGTACCGGCTTCGCGTTTGACGGCGAGGAAGGTGCCAAAACCGACGAGGCGGACTTCTTCACCCTTCTTCAGGGCGTCCACAACGGTGTCGGTGAAGGCGTCGAGGGCCTTCTTGGCTTGGTCTTTGGTCAGGCCCGCCTGATCGGCAATGGCGGCCACGAGTTCAGCTTTGGTCGTCATAAGTTTCTCCCTGCCCGCCTGAACGGGCATATGTGTGAACCGGTCCCTGTCGGACTCAGCGAGTCGTCGGCGGGTGGAGCGATAGAGACTACAAAAATTAACGCCCGTCAAAAGCGAAATCGCATTTTTTGCGCTGCAAACCGATATTTTTTAAGGGTTTACACAAAAAAGAGCGGGATTTGAGGCGCTTAACACTCAAATCCCGCCCTGTCTTTATCCGCCTGTGGCGGCAGTGCGCCAAAATGACGCTACGCCTTACGAATCAATGGGCCGTGAAGGGATCGCTGTCCTCCGGAGCCGCCGGTGACGGCGTCGGTATCACGGGCTCCACCCACTCAACCGATTCGAGAGTACGGGTCAGTGCATGAGACAGGACCTGTTCAACGTGGCCAACCGGGATAATCTCCAGCCCCGCCTTCACGTTTTCAGGCAGATCGGCAAGATCCTTCTCGTTTTCCTTCGGGATAAGCACCGTCCGGACGCCAGACCTCAAGGCCGCCAGCAGCTTCTCTTTCAGGCCGCCAATCGCCAGCACACGCCCACGCAGGGTGATTTCCCCCGTCATGGCGATGTCCTTGCGCACAGGAATACCCGTCAGCACAGATACCATAGCGGTGACCATGGCCACGCCGGCGGACGGCCCGTCCTTAGGGGTTGCGCCTTCGGGAACGTGAACGTGGACGTCAGTGCGGTCAAAGATCGGCGGCAGGATGCCGAACTTAGGCGCCAGCGCCTTGACGTACGAATTGGCCGCCGAAACGGATTCCTTCATGACGTCCTTCAGATTACCGGTCACCTTCATATTGCCCTTGCCGGGCATCTTGATGGCTTCGATGGTCAGGATATCACCGCCGAATTCGGTCCAGGCCAGACCAGTCACAATACCGACCTGATCGGTTTCATCGGTCTCACCATAATGGAAGCGCCTCACACCGGCGTATTTGCCGAGACGCTCATCATCGATGGTGATCGACGATACCTTTTCGCCACTCTCCGTTTTTCTGGCCAGATCGCGGATCGTCTTACGCGCCAGATTGCCCAACTCGCGCTCAAGCGAGCGGACACCGGCCTCACGCGTATAATAACGGATCAGGTCGCGGATCGCCTGTTCAGGCACGATCCATTCTTCGGCCTTAAGACCATGGTCCTTGGCCAGTACCGGCAGAATATGACGCTGAGCGATTTCGACCTTCTCATCCTCCGTATAGCCGGGGATGCGGATGATCTCCATGCGGTCCAGCAGGGGCTGAGGCATGTTGAGCGAATTGGCCGTCGTCACGAACATGATCTTGGACAGGTCATAGTCGACTTCAAGATAGTGATCGTTGAAGGTCGAATTCTGAGCGGGGTCCAGCACCTCAAGCAGGGCCGAGGCCGGATCGCCGCGCCAGTCGGCCCCCATCTTGTCGATTTCATCAAGCAGGAAGAAGGCGTTGGTGGTCTTCACCTTCTTCATCGACTGAATAATCTTGCCCGGCATGGAGCCGATATAGGTACGGCGGTGACCGCGGATTTCGGATTCGTCACGTACGCCGCCAAGCGAAATGCGCACGAACTCACGGCCGGTCGCCTTGGCGATCGACTTGCCCAGACTGGTCT
>JASGGL010000286.1:0-2894 GCA_047605065.1 Asticcacaulis sp. | reverse complement strand
GGGCCTTCATGGTGCCGTATGGCAGGATTGAACTGCCGACCTCAGCCTTACCAAGGATGCGCTCTACCACTGAGCTAATACGGCCGGGCGGATGCGTGAACATCGCCTGAGGACGCGCCTAATACCCAACCCCGCGGCAAACGCAAAGCAAAAAGTGCATGGCCTGTACTTTTCCCGTTCGCTTTTTTGTGGATGGAGCGCTAAATGACGCCGGATGAACGATAAAGAAAACAAAACCCCCAAGGATGAGCGCGCCGAACGTCTGAACGCGGCTTTGCGCAGTAACCTGCAACGGCGTAAGGCCGCTACGCGTCGCCCGTCCGTGCCGCCCGCAGGCGAAGAGGGTGCTCAAAACTAGCTGTTGCGCGCGGCGCACGGTCATGTAGAAACCCACATTCAAGCATCGGTTTGTGCCGTGAATCGGCACAGCGAGACTCAGACACGGATCAGGCGTACCTTATGGATCGTATTGCGTTAGAGGGCGGCGTGCCGCTCAACGGGGATATCCCCATCAGCGGAGCTAAAAATTCGGCGATCAAGCTGATGGCGGCGTCATTGCTGACGTCTGAGCCCCTGAGACTGACCAATATGCCCCGTCTGGCGGATACCCGTCTGCTGGGTCGCCTGTTGCAGCGTTTTGGAACGCAGATTTCCGAAATCAACGGTCCGGACGGGCATCAGGAAACCGTCCTGCATACGCCGGAAATCACTTCGGCCTTCGCCCCCTACGATCTGGTGCGTCAGATGCGCGCCTCTTTCAACGTGCTGGGGCCGCTTCTGGCGCGTACCGGCCACGCCAAGGTGTCTCTGCCCGGCGGTTGCACCATCGGTGCGCGACCGGTCGATCTGCATCTGAAGGCGCTTGAGGCGCTGGGCGCCCATATCGACATGCACGAAGGCTATGTCTTCGCACAGGCTCCGCGTGGCCTTAAGGGGGCGGAAATCGAATTTCCCTTCGTCAGCGTCGGTGCGACCGAACACGCCCTGATGGCGGCGACACTGGCCCACGGGACGACAGTTTTCAAAAATGCCGCCTGCGAGCCGGAAATCGTCGATCTGGCCGAGTGCCTCAATGCCATGGGCGCGAAGATCAGCGGGGCGGGGACGCCGACACTGGTCGTCGAAGGCGTCAGCGCGCTTAAGGGGACCGACTGGTCAGTGATCTGCGACCGTATCGAAGCCGGGACCTATGCCCTGGCCGGGGCGGTGATGGCCGGCAGCGAAGTGCGTCTCACGAAGGTTCGCCCGCAACTGATCGCCATCCTGCTCGATAAGATGCGCGAAGCCGGTTGCGAGATCGAGACGACCGAAGATACGGTGACCATACGCCGTGGTCCGGGGCGTCTTAAGGCGGTCGACATCACGACCGAGGTTTATCCGGGTTTTGCTACCGACCTTCAGGCGCAGTTCATGGCGCTGATGACGCTGGCCGACGGTGTGTCGACGGTGCGTGAGACGATTTTCGAAAACCGCTTCATGCACGTGCCCGAACTGGCGCGGCTGGGGGCGCAGATCCATGCGCAGGGCGGCGAGGCCAAGGTCGTCGGCGTCGAAGAACTGCGTGGGGCTCAGGTCATGGCCACCGACCTGCGCGCTTCGGCCTGTCTGGTTATCGCCGGTCTGGCGGCGCGCGGTGAAACCACCATCAATCGCGTCTATCATCTGGATCGCGGCTTTGAAAATCTCGAAGGCAAGCTTTCGGCCTGTGGCGCGCGCATTCGCCGCCTGAAGGGCGATGAGCCGATCGAAGAGGAATAGTCGGGGCGGGTAGAGATGGTGTTCGGCTGGTTTCAGAAGCAGGCAAGGCCGCTTCGTCTTCTTGCCCAGAGTGAGGCGGATGTACTGCCGCTGTCGGCCCTGCTTCAGGACGCGGCTCTGCGTGGCGAGGATATCCAGTACGATGCCCGTTCCCGCGCCCTGACCGTCCGGATGAATCGCTTCTGTCATGAAGGCAAGGGTCGTAATCCCTTGCGTGCCCATTGCGCTCTGCAGATCGGCTCTATAACCGACCTGAAATTCCGCGGCTTCGATCTGGTCAGACCGCCGCAGGGTATGACCCTGCTGCACCTGTCTTACGAAGCGCTGGAAACCCCGGCCTGTCATCTATATCTGCGCTTTGCGGGTAAGTCGGGGGCGGAACTGAAAATCGCCGCCGAAGCTGTCGACATCCTGTTCATGGACCTGGCGGCGCCCCATCGCGCCCGCTCGGCCCCCAATCATCCGGTGCACTCATGAAACTTGCTCGTATCGACATTGATTCCGACAGCCTGGCCTCGCCGTCGCCTGAGGTAGAGCACGAGCGTCAGGTGGCGATGTTCGACCTGATCGAAAAGAACAGTTTCAAACCCGACGGCGGGCAGGCGGAAAAATATACGCTTCGCCTCGCCTATGAGGACGGACGGTTGGTCTTCGACGTGACGGGCGAAGACTATGCTAAAAAGTTCATGCTGTCCTTCACGCCGCTTAAGCCGATAATGAAGGACTACGCCATGATCTGCGAAAGCTATTATGAGGCGCTGAAAAACGCCACCGTGGGACAGATCGAGTCCATCGACATGGGGCGTCGTGGCATCCATAACGAAGGGGCGGAACTCCTGACCGAACGACTGAGCGGTAAGATCGAGATCGATCATGAGACCGCGCGGCGTCTGTTCACCCTGATCCACGCGCTTCACCTGCGCGGCTAAACAAGACACGTCTTTATCGATTTGGCCGCCCGTTTTGAAGGGTGTGGCCGGAAAGACGCTTAAAGGGTGTTTTTCCCAAAGTGAACGTTCGTTCATTTTGAGTTCATCAACATGGCGGTTTTGCCCTATTTGCCCCATAAATTGATGATTTCCTTGTAAAAAGGCCCAGAAATGGCCCTTTGACAGGCCCATTGCCGCCCCTTTGAG
>JASGGL010000285.1:0-2901 GCA_047605065.1 Asticcacaulis sp. | reverse complement strand
TAATGGTCGTTCCAATGTAGGTGTACATCTCGTTCATACTGTCACCGAAACTGTAAAAGACCGTAATACATACCAAAAATATCAGGGCGGCGATTAAACCATATTCAATCGCTGTAGCGCCTCTCTGATCTTTCAGGAATAATTTTATCATTTGTGATCCTGAAAAAATAAGGCCGCAGGCATCTATATGTCTGCGGCCTTAATTATCTTATCTTACGAACCGCGGTTGGTAGAACCGATACCGTCGCGAATGAATTCAAATTGTGTTTTCAGGTTCGTACCGACAGCGCCGATAACAACAATCAGAGCCACGGCGATCAGAGCGGCGATCAGGCCGTATTCAATGGCGGTCGCGCCGGATTCGTCTTTGAGGAAGCGGTTGAAAAACTTGGTCATGAGATATCTCCGTAAGGATGAGCTTTTATTTAAGCAAGTGAACAGTCAAATCTTGTATTCAGAGTGTGAGTAGTTGCTCACTTGCTCCCGAACACGAGATCAATTTACCGAAGAACGATTAATCCTGAGTGAATGACAATGGTAAACGGAAAATATTCTTTAGTTAACAATTGTTTACTGTTAATTTAAATTAACCTTAACCTGTATTAATGATGCTTTATACTGAACAGAAACACTTTTTCTGCCGGAACGGGCAGGGGGTTCCGCCTGTGCCGTGCGCTGTCAAAGGTGGCTCAGGGGCGCTTTGTGCCGCCGGATAGCGTTAAGATTTTCGCTGATTCAGGGGGTGTGCGTCGGCAAGGCGTAATTTTTACCGCCGTGCGAGAGGTGCGGGCCTAAAGCCCCAAAAGCGGATAGAGGTTGCTGTGCGGTATGGCCAGAAGCCCGCCCGCGCAGATGGCTATGCCATAGGGGATGTCGCCTTTGGGCTGCAAAAGCCTCTGCAACCAGCCCGGAAAGGTTGGCGTAAAGATTTCCAGAAACTGCCGGGCCATCAGCAGCAGAAGCGTCAGCGCTCCGCCCGCCAGTGCCACATAGACCAGAAACACCACAAAGCCCTGAAAATGGAACCACAGCGCCGTGGCGGCGATCAGCTTGGCGTCGCCGCCGCCCATGAATCTCAGGGCGAAGGCCACGATCCCGAGCACGAAGGCCAGCGCCCCGACCCCCAGATGTTCGGCGATGAACAGAAGATCTGGCTTCAGCAGCAGCGCCACGGGCAGAAACATGGCCGCCAGTATGATCGACAGCCGGTTCGGAATGGTCATGGTCGTCAGGTCGCTGACCGCCGCCCAGATCAGGCAGGCCGGAAAGATAAGCGCAAACAGAAGAGGGAGATTCATGACGTATTCCGGACAGGGTTCGGGGGCACCCTAACCGGCAAATCTTGCTATCCTTTTAAGACGGATTTCCTCAGGCCGTCTGAAGCAATGTGAGCGTCCGGTCTGAGTGTCGGGCGCGATTTGACGGGGGTCTGTGTCCGGCCTATGATCGGCGCATGACGGATGTGATGATCGTGTCGATTACCTGCGCATCGGCGCCCGAAGCGGAAAAGCTGGCGCAGATGCTGGTGGCGCTTAAGCTGGCGGGCTGCGTCCAGACCCATGCCATCGCCTCGGCCTATGTGTGGGAAGGCCGCCTTGAGCAGGCCGACGAAGTTCTGCTGACGGTGAAGACCCTGCGCGACCGGTTACCGGCGCTGGAGGTCGCGGTAAAGACCCATCACAGCTATGAGGTGCCGGAACTGATTGCCACGCGCGCCGAATGGGTCAGCCAGTCCTATGCGGACTGGCTGAAAGCGGCCCTGGCTTAATCCAGAAGATCCGCAGGCAGCTTGCCGCCGTTTTCGGCCAGCTTTTTGAGCACCTGCTTGTGCAGCCAGATATTCTGTTCGGCGGTGCCGCTGAAGGGGCCGCTGTGGCCCAGCTCTTCGGCCAGTTCCTTACGCGCCGCAAGCCCCGAGTCCAGATCGAGCAGCTTAAGGAGGTCGACGATCGAGGTGCGCCAGTTCAGCGGCTGACCCGCCTTACCCGCCGCGTCGTCGAGAATGGTTTCAACATCGACATTGGTCAGAGTTTCCGGTTCCTGTGACACCACCGTGCTGGTGGCGGCAGTGGCGGCTGGTGTGATTGCAATATCGGGCGCGGCCTCGGTGGGGGCTGGTTTTTTCTTGAAAATAGCGTTTTTGATTTTTGAAAAGAAACTCATGACTGGCTCCGTTCTTTGAAATAAGGCGACGGTTTCACGTCGTCCGCAACGAAGCTAACACAGATATGGTGTCATCCCATTGACAATTTCTTTACAGCGGATCGGCAGGCGCTTCGGCCGGTCGGGCCAGAGCGCGGCGTTCTCCGGCAATGGTTTCAAGCGCGCGTTCGGCGCGGTCTATATCCGACCGGTCACCGGAGGCGCGCGCCTCGGTCACGGCCTGTGCGGCCTCCATTTCGCGCATCGGCAGAAGGTGGGTGTCGTCGGCCGGTCTGAACCCCCCAAGCCCCAGTCGCGCCAGAACGCCGCGCTGACGCTCCGCTTCGGGGCCTTCGCCCGCGCCATAGGTCAGGATGAAGCTGCGCAGCTTTTCACGGGTTGCCGGATCGAGATCCTTACGCAGCAAAAGCGGCGGATCGGGCAGAAGCGGCGACGTCCAGATGACCTTCAGCCGCGCGAACCGATCCGGTGAGGCGGTTGAAAACCGCTGAAGGGCAATGCTGCTGGTGACGCTGGCATCGAGCCTGCCCGACAGCACGGCCTCGATCTGCGTGGCGGCGTCAGTGCGGTCTATGGTGGCGAAACAACGTTCGGGATCGGCGTTTTGCGGCAGGAACAGATAGGTCAGCGGCGCGCGCCATCCGGCCAGAGACGCCTCATCGCCCATGCCGACGCGCAGGCCGCCGCTGCAGGCCAGAAGGTGCGGCACGCCCAGGCCGGAATCGGCGCGCACGACGA
>JASGGL010000284.1:0-2901 GCA_047605065.1 Asticcacaulis sp. | reverse complement strand
CATCCCGCAGCAGGACATGGGCTATTTCATGACTGTGGTGCAGTTGCCCGATGGTGCGAGCTTTGAGCGCACGGACGAAGTGGTGCGCCGCATTGACGCAATCGCCCGGGAAACTCCTGGCATCGCTCACACCTTCGCCATTTCCGGCTACTCAAACGTGCTTCAGGCCAACCAGAGCAACCTTGGCGCCTGCTTCATGATTCCCGCGCCGTTCAGCGAGCGGAAAGACCCGTCTACGAACGCGAACGCCCTCATGGCGACGCTGCGAAAGAAGTTTGCCGACATCAAGGAAGCCCGCGTGCTGATCCTGCCGCCCCCGCCCCTGCGGGGCCTGGGGAATGCGGGTGGCTTCAAGCTTCAGGTGGAGGACTTGAACAACGCAGGCCTCCCTGCGCTGGAAGCGCGACGAAGAAATTCATCGATGCCATCGCAGCTGAGCCTGGGTACAACTCGATTATAACCGGCTTCCGCGCGAACAATCCGCAGTTCAATCTGGCCATCAACCGTGAGCGCGCGAAGACCATGAATGTGTCGATCAATGCGATCAATGACACGCTCTCGACTTACCTCGGCTCCACCTATGTGAACGACTTCAACCTGTTTGGCCGCACCTGGCAGGTCATGGCTATGGCCGAGCCAAACAGCCGCATGCGCCCGGAGGACATCGGGCATCTGCGCACTGCAATAACAATGGCGAAATGGTGCCGCTCGGCGCGCTGGTGAAGACCGAGAAGATCGGCGGGCCGACCGTGTGCAACGGTACAACATGTTCGTGTCCTCAGACATCAGCGGCAATACCGACGCCAGCATGGCTGGAGATATGATCCGCCGCATCGATGAGATTGCTAAAGCTTCGCTGCCGGATGGATTCGACTACGAATGGACGGATCTGACCTATCAGCAGATTCTGGCGGGTGATTCCTCCGCCGTGATCTTCCCGCTGGTCATCCTTCTGGTCTTCCTCGTGCTGGCCGCACAGTATGAAAGCCTGCTCCTGCCGATTTCGATCCTGCTGATCGTGCCGATGGGTCTGCTGGCCGCCATTACCGGCGTGTGGATTTCGGGCGGAGACAACAACATCTTCACCCAGATCGGCCTGTTCGTTCTGGTCGGGCTATCGGCGAAAAACGCCATCCTGATCGTGGAATTCGCCCGAGAACTGGAACTGGGCGGACATGCGCCGCTCAGGGCCGCCATCGAAGCCAGCCGTCTGCGCCTGCGTCCGATCCTGATGACCTCGATTGCCTTCATCATGGGCGTTCTGCCTCTGGTGCTGGCGCATGGGGCCGGTGCGGAAATGCGTCACGCCATGGGTGTGGCCGTCTTCGCCGGGATGATCGGGGCCACGGTCTTCGGCCTGTTCCTCACCCCTGTCTTCTACGTCACCCTGCGCGCCCTCACCGGCAACCGCCCGCTGAAAGCCCACACCAAACACGACGACACCGGTCACGAAGCCATCACGGCGACGCCCACCGCGCTGTCCACCCCTCCGGAGGCACATTAATGTCTGTTTTTAAGTCATTGATCCCGCTTACCTTCACTGCCCTGCTTCTGACCGGATGCGCCACCGCGCCTCTGGCTCAGAAGCTGGACGTCGCCCCACCGGCCGCCTTCAAGGCCCCGGCCACCACCGAGACAACGGCACCGCCTCTGGCCCAGAAGGCCGACGCCTTCTGGCTGATCTTCAACGATCAGGTGCTCGACGACCTCGAAGCCCGCGCCATGACCCGCAACACGGACGTCGTCATCGCCGCCGCTCGCGTCGGTCAGGCCCGCGCCCTGATCCGTCAGGCCAAAGCCGTGCAACTGCCTCAGGTCAATGCCGGTCTGCAATCGTCGCGCGGCGCGGAAACGGGGCAGTACCCTAAGGCCTCGACCCTGCATGCCGCGGGCCTCGACCTCAGCTACGAGGTTGACCTGTCCGGCCGCCTGTCGAAGGCCACGGCGGCGGCACGCCTCGATGCGGCCTCTGCCGAAGCCAATGCCGAATGGGCGAAGCTTCTGGTGCAGGGGGCGGTGGCGGAAACCTATTTCGCCCTGCGCGCCCTTGATGAAGACCGCGCCATCGTCGCCGAAACACTGGAGGCCTATCAGGGCACACTCGGCGTCACCCAGCGACGCTATGCGGCGGGCGATGTCGCCGAGCTTGAGGTCGTGCGTCTGCAAACCGAGGTCGCCACAACCGAAGCCGAGCTGAAGGCGCTCGACCGTCAGCGCACACAGATCGAAAACGCTCTGGCGCTTCTGACCGGCGAACTGCCCTCGACCTTCCGCGTCACGGCCAAAAGCTGGGACAGCCAGCCCTGGGCCGCCGCCGTACCGCTCATTCCCGCAGGTCTGCCATCCGAGCTTCTGACGCGTCGCCCCGATGTCATCGCCGCTGAAAACGCCATGCAATCGGCTCAGAAACGCGCCGGCATCGCCAGAGCGGCGTGGTTCCCGCGCCTTAGCCTGACCATGGCGGCGGGCGGTGCCTCCGGCGACCTGTCCGACGTCTTTGCCGAGGCCGGACGCAACTGGTCGCTGACCGGCATACTGGCTCAGGCCATTTTCGACGGCGGTCAGCGCAAGGCCGGGATCGAACTGGCCGATGGTGACCTCGCCATCGCCTTCGCCCAGTACCGTCAGAGCGTTCTGGTGGCCTTTGGCGACACCGAAAACGCTCTGTCGGACCTCGACGGGCTAACGGCGGAAGCCGCTACGCAGACGCAGGCACTGGCCGCCGCCAGACGCGCGCTCGACCTCTCCGAAGCCCGCTATAAACACGGCTATGTCTCGCAGCTTGAGGTGCTGGACGCCCAGCGCTCCTACCTGCGTATCCGCCGTCAGGACCTTCAGGTCCGCAGCCAGCAGTATCAGGCCACGGTCCGCCTGATCCGCGCGCTCGGCGGTGACTGGAAG
>JASGGL010000283.1:0-2904 GCA_047605065.1 Asticcacaulis sp. | reverse complement strand
CACGACCTCGACCGGATGATTATCCTGCGACAATATACGCTTTTCCGCGTCCCCGCCGCCTGCCGCTTCGCCGGTCTTAATGAGCGTCAGACCATCGGGCCGGAACAGGGCGCGTATATTGCTGTCGTCATGCATAGAGATCAGCTCCGTTTCAGGGATTGGTGTTATAAAGGTATTCAGGGCGCTGCCGGTCTTTATTATAGCGCAAAAAATCATATACCGGAAGTGTATCCTCCGGACGAAAGCCGCGCCCTCAGGTGGTTGAGGGCCACGCGCGGCACCACCGGCGCCCAGTGTCTGGCAAGGCGCAGGACATTTTCAGACCGGACGCCGCCGGGTGCCTCAGGGTCTATCAGCGCCTCAAGCGACACCATCAGCGCCTTTTCCGCCCCAAGCTCCGTCGCCTTGATCTGTTCGCGGATATCGTGGCGGGCCGCCGCATCCATATCGCTGACCGGGCCCTTTATGCGGCGACGGATCGTCCGCAGGGGGGTAATGACCTCATCGGCCCAGACGCGCGCCGTATCGACCGCCGCTTCGCACACCTCCGCATCGAGACCATAGCCCCGCGCCTCGGCCCACGCCCCGAACAGTATAAGCGGCACGCACTGATGGTGGGTGTCCTGCAACACGAGACAGGCTTCGGCCACTCCGGGCGCGCCATAGGCCCTGACGGCCCAGTCCCAGAAGTCGCTCATCTAGTCATCGCCGTTAAGGCCGCCCCAGCGCTGCACCGGCGCCTCCAGACCGAACAGATCGAGCGCCCGCGCCACGCTCTGGTCGACCATATCCTGAAGGCTTTGCGGGCGGGTATAAAAGGCAGGCACCGGCGGCGCGACGATGGCCCCGATCTCGGTCACCGCCGTCAGGGTCTTAAGGTGCCCCAGATGCAGCGGGCTTTCGCGCACCATCAGCACCAGACGGCGACGCTCCTTAAGGGTCACGTCGCCCGCGCGGCTGATGAGGTTCGAGGTCACGCCCGTGGCGATTTCGCTCAGGGTCTTGATCGAGCACGGCGCAATCAGCATGCCCCGTGTACGGAACGACCCCGAGGCGATGGTCGCGCCGATATCGCCCACGCGATAGACCTGATCGGCCAGCGCACCGACGTCCGGCAGACTGAGATCCGTCTCGGCCGACAGCGACAGGGCCGCCGCCTTAGAGATCACCAGATGGCTTTCGATCCCCAGTGTTTTCAGCATCTTAAGGGCTGTTATGCCATAGATCGCCCCCGACGCGCCGCTTATGGCGACGATGAGCCGTGAAGGGGACTGCGACGTCATGTTTTCTCCTTACAGGGGAAACGAAGCCAGACACACGCTGACTGTGAATCTCTCAATAGCGTGATCGAATGTAACCGATCGTGATTCCACAGTCCACGCTTTACAGTGTTCCATGTAGGGTCTCAAACATGGGGTTTGAGCATAGTTCTTTCAGACACATTCCCGATGAGCCTGCGTGCTCCCGATTGTGAAGGAGACTACCAATGAGCATAGAAGCCAGAGTCCGTGAACTTGATCATCGTCATCAATCCCTCAAGGCCACCATTGCACGTGAGGAACGTTCACCCTCTGTGGACTCACTCTATCTCAAGGAACTGAAGCGTAAGAAGCTTAAACTCAAAGAGGAAATTGACCGAATACGCACCGATCTGCAACCGGAAAGCACGTTGCAGTAAACGGTTTTGGAAACACAAAAAGGCCTTCCCGATCAGGTTCGGGGAGGCTTTTTTCATGCCGGCTGGCCGGACGCTAGCGGCCTGTGTTACCGGTCGTTTCATGCGGCTTCAGATCGCCGGGGGCTTCGGTGGTGTCATTTTCGATGAGGCGGCGCAACTGCTCGGCACGGCGGGCGATCTGTATCACCCCGTCGGGCACGTCCTCGGCATTGTAACCTGAATATTCGACCAGCATTTTCAGAAGCCGCAGCATACGCGGTGCGGCAGCGATCAGGCGCGCCTGCATTTCGATCAGGGCCGGATCGCGGTCGTATTCCGCCGCCGGCACCCGCCAGCCGCCCCAGTCGTTCGGATCCGTGACCACGACCGGATAGGTTCCGGGAAACGGGTGGTGTCCGCTGACTTCGGAAGCATGCCACTTGTTCCTGACGCGCATCAGACGCCAGTGCGCGACATCGCCTTCGCGGCGGTTTTCGGCATCGCCTTCGGCCACCAGTTCCTCGGCACGGAAATCCCGCCCCAGACCACAGTCGTAGGTCACCCTGACCGGCTCATCGAAGCCTTTGGCCCAGACGGGATTGACCTTATCGATCAAAGCCCAGGTACCGCCCGGCTCGACATAGACCCTCTGATGGCGATGAAAGACTGCCTTGGCCATGATCCCACTTTTCCCATTCGTACCCTCCGGTGTCCGCGTCCGGCCCCTGCCGCCAGACCACAGCGCCACCAGACCACAGGCACATGCGTAAACGCGCACCCTAGGTGACAGAATTTAGGATTTGATGAGCGGGCATGGTTAACGCACCGCGCGCTGCCCCTGCGGTCGTTCATTCACAAGCACTTTCATGTCAGACATTTCGACGATAGTTAAAAAATAAACCACCTTGGCCGCAGCCAAGCCTTTGTAATATATCACTTTAGTCTTAACGCCGCCGTCAGGGCCCAAGCTTTTTCTTGCGATGCACAAATTTTGCGTTAATTTGGAGAAAATCCTGCTTGACGGAAGTGTGGGCATCGCGCCAAAACCCCCCTTCAGGCCAAAAAGTATAGAGTCTTAGGGGACTAAAGTTGATGACGGATACGACGATCGATCACGTCCGACAGAATATAGCCATGCTTGAAGGCTTTCTGACCGAGGCGGTACACGAATTCGGCTAGGCGCAGGTCTTGTCCAAAATCGAGGGCCTGAAG
The DNA here is from genome assembly GCA_047605065.1 of Asticcacaulis sp. Taxonomy (GTDB): domain Bacteria; phylum Pseudomonadota; class Alphaproteobacteria; order Caulobacterales; family Caulobacteraceae; genus Asticcacaulis. The sequence goes on along the minus strand of JASGGL010000283.1, from coordinate 35 downwards.
AACCGGGTCGTTACGCTCAAGGGCTTGAGCGAATC
>JASGGL010000282.1:0-2984 GCA_047605065.1 Asticcacaulis sp. | reverse complement strand
ATCGAGGCCAGCAGCGCGCCATAGCTGGCCGAATTCGCCACCTTCAGCCTCTACTGGACAGCCGTGCCGCTTGAACTGTGGCGTGAATTCCACCTGACTCAGACCCAGATCGCCCTGTTCGCACTGGCGGGTGTGGCCGGTGCGCTGGCGGCGCCGCTGAGCGGTCGCATGGGCGATGCCGGTCACGGCTGGCGGGTGACGCTGATCGGACTGATCGGCGCGGCTCTGGCCATGGTCAGCGGCGTGTGGCCCGCCCTGATCAGCATACCCTTACTGCTGATCGGTGGTATCGTTCTGGACGGCTGCGTGCAACTGACCATGATCCAGGGGCAACGCGCCATCTACGGGCTCGACCCCCATAGCCGGGGCCGCCTGAACGGTCTTTATATGGCCTCTATCTTTGTGGGTGGCGCGATCGGCTCGGCCATAGCCAGCCCGCTCTACAGTCTGGGCGGCTGGACGCCGGTGGCCATCGCAGGCACCGTCCTGCCGCTGATCGGCCTGACCATCTTCCTCACCGGCGGTAAGACGGCCAACGCAAAATAATTCTTTATTTCTGGAATTGCAGACTCGATTATGCGCGGCCCGAAATCGCACGATAAAAGCCTGAATTTTGGATGAGATGCCAGAAGGCTAGCGCCGCAGGTACAAAAGTACCTGCAAGCGACGCCGACGCCGCAGATCGCCAAAAGGCAGGCTATTAAGCCGCGTGGCGGTGCCAGACGGCCCCATCAACCTTCGCGGCGTCGAGCTGCCCGCTGACCTGCTGCTGGTACATCATGCCCAGAGCCGTCTGGTTGAGCGCCTTGAAATCGGTGGCGACGTCTGCGGCCTGACCGCGACCGCCCATGTCCATGAACTGAACGGCGTTGAGGTGCGGGGCCTTGAGATGGACCAGATAGCACAGGCGGCGGGCACGCTCAGGGTTGAAACGATGCGCCTGAGGGTTCTCGGCGAACATCTCCTTACCCAGATGCGCGATGTAGTCGAGCGACAGCGCTTCGAAACGCTGGGCATCCAAAGGATGCATCATGCGCGCGGTGTCGATATCGAAAACTACGTCGTTGAGCAGGAAGTACAAACCATCACCTTTTGTTATCGGCGCACCCATTGAAGGGCGCTTTCCGACAAAAGTGACACAGAGGGTTTGAAATCCGGTTTAGGAAGACGGTTTACAAAACCTAAATAAAATAAGGCACTGTTTTTTATACCGTGCGGTCCGAAGGCGGCGGCACCTCGGCCTTTTCGGTCAGGAAGTGGCGGCCTTCGGTGTCTTCGATCTCCACCACCCACAGATCACTGTCAAAGCGGCGCTCCCGCTCTATATAGGCGCTGAGGTCCGCCTCGTCCTGAGTGGCCACCGGGCGAATCCAGCGAATTTCGTCGCCTGCGGTAACCTGACGCAGAATATAGGTTTCGCGCGCCCTGAGGTGGGTGATTTTAAGGATCACCGCCCCGGCACGGGCATCGCCCTTCTTTAAGACATAGGCGAAGGCCCCGGCCTGCTCCGCGCGGCGGATCAGGGCAGACACCCACAGGTCGGTCGGCAGTAACATTGGATTCACCCTCTTTGCTGACGGGGCTTTAAGCCTGTTTGTCTATAGTGCGGACACGAAGGGATGTCGAACGTGAACCGCCTTACCGCTTTTATCGCCGCCTTGGGTCTTATGTCCGCCGCCAGCGCCACCGCCGCGCCGGACGCGTCGCTCGACACGCTGGTCAAGCGTCAGTTCATGGTCGCCGCCGATGCGCGCTGCAGCCTGTTCGACGGACGCACCGCGCTGGCGCTCAAGGCCGGCCTGCTGCAAAACCGCAATGCCGCCCTGATCCACGGTGTCGCGCCCGCCACGCTTTACGCTCTGATGGACAAGGCAAAAGCCGCCGGGGCCAGCATGCCCTGCGACAGCGCCAAACTTCATGCCGAAGCCGATAAGCTGCGCGGGGCCTATCGCGGTTTTGTCGCCCAGAACCGCCTGAGCTTACATGGACTGCGCAGCCAGTGGCAGGCCGACCGCACCGGGGAAACCGAGGTGCGCTGGCGGCTGGTGCAGTATCAGGAAACCGGCAATGTCTCGCTGGGCTTCGGGCTTTACGGCACGCTCAAAGGACAGGTCCTGACGGTGATGGCGCAGTTCAAGGGCGAACAGCCCTATGCCGCCCGCCTGATCGTACGCGATCCGAATTGGCGCAGCACCGGATTTATCAATCACGACCGCCTGAGTGTCAGCGCGCAAATGCCCAGAGGCTTCAGCACCTACGATCTGAGCTTCGCCGCCACTGACCGCCGCGCCACACGACTGGCGCTCAAGGACGCGCCGCGCGTCAATCTGGCCGGGTTTACGGTCGACGGCAAATTCGCCGGTCACGCCGAAAAGCGCGACACCATCCGCTTCGACTTCCCGATGAACGCCACCGTGGCCATCGGCAAGCTGGACCCGCGCGAAGACATAGTGGTCGCCTTCGACTTCAACGACGGCACGCAATATGCGCGCTTCGAAGCCGGGGACTTCGTCACCGGTCTGGTCTTCGCCACCCTGCCCTCGCCTTATGGGGCGCGATAAGGTAACATTTCGGCCTCCCGACCGAACGGAGGCCACCATGTCCACTCCCGATGATGCCCCCAAACTTCTGTCCGGCGGCAATCCGCAGATCGCCAAAGGCTATGGCGACGCCCCGGTGCAGGCCTATATCGCCGCCATGCCCGGCTGGAAGCAGGACATCGGCCGCCGCCTCGATGCGCTGATTGTCGAAGCCGTGCCTGAGGTCAGCAAGGCGGTGAAATGGAACACGCCCTTTTATGGTTTCGAGAATCTGGGTTGGTTCGTGGCGTTCCACTGCTTCACGAAATACGTCAAGGTGACCTTCTTTCAGGGGGCGTCGCTCACCCCCGTCCCGCCCGGTGCGTCGAAACAGGCCCATGTGCGCTATCTCGACATCTATGAGACCGCCGCCTTCGATGAGGCGCATCTAGGCGGCGGCCGATG
>JASGGL010000281.1:0-3048 GCA_047605065.1 Asticcacaulis sp. | reverse complement strand
CGTTACGGCTATCTATGCGTCAACGACCTGGCAACACAGGCCGCTATCACCCAAAACCTTATGTAAGGAACCTGTGTCATGTCCAAGCTCGAAGCCGCTACCCCCGCCCTTGCCCGCGTCCTGATCGCGGCCATCTTCATCCTGTCGGGCCTGTCCAAGCTGGCCGCGCCCGCCGCCACCATCGGCTATATCGCCTCGGTCGGCCTGCCCCTGCCCGAAGTCGCCTTCCTCGGCGCGGTGGCCGTTGAAATCGTCGGCGGCCTTGTCTTTCTGGTCGGCTATCAGACCCGCCTCGTCTCGCTGCTGCTGGCGGGCTTCACTCTCGCCACCGCCATCTTCTTCCATAATCAGTTCGGCGATCAGAACCAGTTCATCCACTTCATGAAGAACGTGTCGATCGCCGGTGGCTTCCTCTACGCCGCAGTGTTCGGCGGCGGCCTCTACAGCGTCGATCACCTGATCGGCCGCGACCGCAAGACCGCCATCAACGCCTGAACCCCGCTTCCTCCCCCGGAACCTTAGAGATTGTTTGGGAAGTCAGCGGTTGAGCATCCGCGAGGGATTTTTTTTCGCTCCGCAAGGCGGGAACGCAGGCCCGATGTGACCATCGGGGCAAGTTTCCAACATAGCGGGCGGAAATAAAGACCCGCGAAGGCGACCCGAAGACTTTCCAAACAGTCTCTTAAGCCTGCCGCATCCCCCCGGCAGGCGTTTTTTTGTCCTTGAGCCCATTCCCGACAATCGAGGGCCTGATATAGTGCGCCGCAACATAGATTGACCACAGTTTCGCCCCATGGTCTGACTTCCACGCCCTTGCCCCCCCCATGCTCACCCGACGCCTTCTTGCCTGTCTGATGTTTCTGCTCAGCCTGACCCTGTTCGCAGCAGGTGTGGTGGCGTGTCTGAACCTGTCCTCCGGCTGGCCCTATCTGGCCGACATTTTCAGCGCGCCGCTGATGTGGGCGGCCCTGATCACCACCCTGTTGCTGATCAATCTGCGCCAGCGCGCCCCGGCCCTCCTCAGCCTGTGCGGCTTGTGCCTGCTGCTGGTCGCCCTCTGGCCTCAGGCCCTGCCGTCCGCCCCCGCCCGCGATCCCGGCAGCCAGTCCATGAAGATTGTCTTCGCCAACCTGTTCAACAGCAACAGGACTCCGGAGCAGATCGATCTGTGGCTGCGGCAGGAAAACCCCGACCTGATCGCCACGGTGGAAAGCAACTGGCTGGCGCGTCAGCATCTGACCCCGCTTCTGGAGGCACGCTACGCGTATCGCGCGTCGTCCGGTGATACAGAGATCTATTCGCGCTTTCCCCTGAGCAAACCACAACGTACGCCCGTCGGCCACGGCCTGATCACCGTCAGCGTCCGCGCGCCTGAAGGCGCATTTAAGCTGGCCGTCGCTCATTTCAACCGCCCGTGGCCCTTTACGCCCGCCCCCAAACAACCCGGCGAAGCCCGCGACCTGATTGCCGCCCTGTCGCCCCTTAAAGACCAGCCTCTGATCCTTGTCGGCGACTTCAATACCACCCCTTCGGCGGCGGTGCTGGGGCAGGTGCGCCGCGAACTGAGCCTGACCGCCGCGCCGGTCATTGGCGGCACCTGGCCCGCCGACCTGCCCGCCCCCTTCCGGGTAGGCATAGACAATGTTCTGGCCAGCCCGCATTTCAGCCTGAAAAATCGGCGCACCGGCCCGGAATACGGCTCAGACCACCTGCCGGTCCGCGTGGACCTCTATCGCGCCCGCGCCTCCTGACGCGTTTTTTTGTCGCGCAAAAGCGCTTGGTATTGCGCGAACATGCGTTATAAGTCAGACAAATTGCATAAAGACAGGGAACCGCCCGATGAAAAAAGCCTGCCTGACCGTTCTCGCGGCCCTGACCCTTGGCCTGAGCCTGAGCGCCTGCGCCCACCTGCCGACTGGAACATCCACTGCGGCTAAACCCCTCTACCGCGATCCGGTTTATGACGGGGCCGCCGATGTCTCGATCGTCTACGATAAGGCGGCGAAGGACTGGAAGATGTTTTACACCAACCGGCGCGCCACGCTGAAAACACCCGATGGCGACGTCTCATGGGTGCACGGCACGCCCATCGGCATCGCCAGTTCGAAGGACGGCGTGAAATGGGCCTATCAGGGCATGGCCGACCTCCCCAAAGCCTGCACCGGTGAAACCCTGTGGGCGCCTGAGCTTTATGAGGAAGACGGCACCTATCACATGTGGCTGACCATCGTGCCGGGCGTCTTCAAGGACTGGAAGGCCGGACGTTTTATCGTTCACCTGACCAGCGCCGACCTCAAGAACTGGACCTGTTCCGACCGTCTGGAACTGGGCACCGACCGCGCCATCGACGCCAGCGTCGTCAAGAAGGACGGCATCTACCGCCTGTGGTTCAAGGACGAGAAGAAGGGCAGTCGCCTGTTCACCCTCGAAAGCCCGGACCTGAAATCGTGGGTGCGTCAGCCCGATCCGGTCATCGACACCAATGCCGAAGGCCCGAAGGTGTTTCAGTTCGGCGGCCATTACTGGATGATTGCCGACGTGTGGAAGGGCCTGATGGTCCTGCGCTCCGACGACCTCAAGACATGGGTGCAGCAGCCGTCGCGCATCCTCGAACAGCCGGGCTCGAAGCCCACCGATAATGACAAGGGTCAGCACCCGGACGTGGTGGTCAATGACGGACGCGCGCTGATCTACTACTTCGTCCATCAGTATAAGGCCCCCGAAGCCGCCGCCGATCCGAAATACGGGCAGCGCACGGTCATTCAGGTCGCCGAACTGAAGGTCAGTGCGGATGGCTGGCTGACGGTCGACCGCGACGCCCCTGTCGACGCCCGCCTCAAAGCGCCGAAATAGCCCTCAGATTTCCGCGCGCGCCAGCACGTTGCGGATCGAAAAGCTGGAGTGAATCCGCTGCACACCGGGCAGTTTGGACAGCACATCCGTATGGATGCGTTCGAATTCGCGCGCGTCGGCGATATCGACACGCAGCACATAGTCGGCGTCCCCGGTCATCAGCAGGCACTCACGGATTTCCGGATAGCGGCGCAC
>JASGGL010000280.1:0-3079 GCA_047605065.1 Asticcacaulis sp. | reverse complement strand
CGCGAGGACAAGGAAGCCTTCGTCGGCAAGACCTATCCGGAAATTCTGCCGCCGTTCGAACTGGGCCGCGTCCAGTCGCAGATGGCCCGTCAGGTCGTCACGCACAAGGTGCGCGAAGCCGAGCGTGAGCGTCAGTACGATGAGTTCAAGGACCGTATCGGCGAAATCGTCAACGGCACGGTCAAGCGCGTCGAATACGGCAATGTCATTGTCGATCTGGGCCGTGGCGAAGGCATCATGCGCCGCGATCAGTCGATCCCGCGCGAAGCGTTTCAGGTCAATGACCGCATCCGCGCCTATATCTACGATGTGCGCCGCGAAACCAAGGGCCCGCAGATCATGCTGTCGCGCGCTCATGGCGGCTTCATGGCCAAGCTGTTCGCGCAGGAAGTTCCGGAAGTTTATGACGGCGTGATCGAAATCAAGTCGGTCGCCCGCGATCCGGGTTCACGCGCCAAGATGGCCGTGCTGTCGAACGACAACTCGATCGATCCGGTCGGGGCCTGCGTCGGTATGCGCGGTTCGCGCGTTCAGGCGGTGGTCGCCGAGCTTCAGGGCGAAAAAATCGACATCATCCAGTGGTCGCCGGACGAAGCCACCTTCATCGTCAACGCGCTGGCTCCGGCCGAAGTGTCGAAGGTCGTTCTGGACGAAGAAGAAGACCGCGTCGAAGTCGTGGTTCCGGACGAACAACTGTCGCTGGCCATTGGCCGTCGTGGTCAGAATGTGCGTCTGGGCTCGCAACTGACCGGCTGGCAGGTCGACATCATCACCGAGTCGCAGGATTCCGAACGCCGTCAGAAGGAGTTCGCCGAGCGTACCGCCCTGTTCCAGGAGGCGCTCGACGTCGATGAGGTCATTGCCCAGCTTCTGGTCACCGAAGGCTTCACCACGGTCGAAGATCTGGCCTATGTCGATCAGAATGAAATCGCCGCCATCGAAGGCTTCGACGAAGACACGGCTTCCGAGCTTCAGGCCCGCGCCCGTGACTACCTTGAGCGCTTCGAGGCCGAGCAGAACGCCAAGCGCGTCGAGCTGGGCGTCGAGGACGAGCTTCTGAACGTGCCGGGCGTGACGCTGGCCATGGCTGTGGCGCTGGGTGAAGCCGGCGTGAAGACGGTCGAGGATCTGGCCGATCTGGCCACCGACGAAGTGCGTGGCGGCTTCGAACAACGCGGTGCCGAAAAGGTCCGCGTACCGGGCGCGCTCGAAAGCTTCTCGCTGTCGGTTGCCGATGCCGAGGGTCTGATCCTCAACGCGCGTATCACGGCGGGCTGGATCGAAGCTCCGGAAGAGGAAGTCTACGAAGAATCCTATGCAGAGGAGGGCGCTGATGACGCCACCTCAGACCAATGAGATTCTTGTCGATCTGAATGAGGACGCGCCGGAGGCGGGGGATGCCCCGTCTCCGGACGTTTCCGTTCGCGCGGGTAACCGGCGCGACATTGCCACCCATGGCTCGGTTTCGCGCGACGGGCTGATCCGTTTTGTGGTCGGCCCGGACGATTTTGTCGTACCCGACCTTAAGGAAAATCTGCCCGGTCGTGGTCTGTGGCTTAAGGCCGACGCCGACAGTCTGCGTCTGGCGGTCAAAAAAAATCTCTTTTCACGTGCCGCAAAAAAAGCCGTCCGGACTCCGGAAGGCCTTGAAAGCCTTGTGCCTTTGCTGCTGCGTCGTCGCCTTCTGGATCAGTTGGGGCTGGCGCGTCGCGAAGGAAATCTGATCACGGGGTTTGAAAAAGTCGCCACAGCGCTTAGATTGGGGCATAGCCAGCCTTTCGCTGCCGGTCGGGCGGCGTGGCTGATCGAAGCGTCCGATGGCGCGGCTGACGGACGCGGCAAGCTTTTGGGCCTGTCTCAGGGTCAGACGCCGCCGGTGGATCTGTGCGGTCTGTTCTCCAATGATGAGCTGAGCCTCGCTCTGGGGCTTGAAAATGTTATTCATGCGGCCCTTGCCGAGGGGTCGCGGGCCAGGTCGTTTTCGCGCGAAGCGATGCGACTTGGCGGGTTTGAGGCGCTGTTTCCCGCGAATTGGCGCGAAAGGCCCTTTAATTCAAACTGAAAAGCGACTATCAGGGCGTGACCTTTTTCACGGCCTGATGGCGCTTTAAGCGCATCCCCAAATGTGGCAACCGGTTTTGGGGTTAAATGCGCGGCAAATCTGGTGCCGATTGTCCGAAACGAGGCTGGGATTTCCGGCTTCTATCATGTGTATGTGCGAGCTGAATGAGCGATCCGAAAGACGATAAACCCGATGCCCCCAAGGGCGATGCCCCGCGCGCGCCGCTGAGCCTCAAGCCGCGTATCGGCGGCAATGTGTCCAGTGGGACTGTGAAGCAGAGCTTCAGCCATGGCCGTTCCAAGACGGTGGTCGTGGAAACCAAGCGCCGCATCGGTGTGCCGCCGCAAGGCGCGGGCAATCCTCAGGGCGCGGCCCCGCGTCCGGCGCAGGAAGCCGCTCAGCCCAAGCCGCGTCCCGCAGCCCCGGCTCAGACGCCTCAGGGTGCACGTCCGTCTCCGGCATCGTCCGGTGGCGCCGGCGGTCTGCGTCAGGAAGAAATGGAACGTCGCGCCCGCGTCGTCGAGCAGGCCCGTCAGGATCAGGAGCGTCGTGACGCCGAAACGCGTCGCGTCAATGAGCAGCGCGCCCGTGACGAAGCCGCGCGCCGCGCCGCCGAAGCCGCCGCTCAGCCGAAGCCCGAAACGCCCGCGGCTCAGGCCGCCCCGGCTCCGGTTCAACCGTCGGCTCCGGCAGCAGCTCCGGCACCGGTTCAGGCCGAAGCCCCCCGCCGCAGCAGCATCGAAGAGGCGCTGTCGCGTCCGGCTCAACGCGCGCCGCGCGACGACCGCCGCGAAGGTTTCCGTGATGATCGCGGCCCCGCCGGTGATCGCCCGCAGGGCGACCGTGGCCCACGCGACTTCAACCGTGGTGACCGTCCGCAGGGTGATCGCCCGCCGTTCAACCGCGATGGTAACCGTGGTGATCGTCCTCAGGGCGACCGTCCGCCGTTCAACCGCGATGGCAACCGTGGTGATCGTCCTCAGGGCGACCGTCCGCCGTTCAACCGCGATGGCAACC
>JASGGL010000279.1:0-3090 GCA_047605065.1 Asticcacaulis sp. | reverse complement strand
ATGGTCTGAAGTCCCGGCAAGGCCAGCGGTGGTGTCGCATCACCGACGCGGCTGATGCGATTGAGCTGTTTCGACACCTGAAGCGCCTTGTCACGCGATGAGGCGTAAACGGTCATCCGCTTGCCCAATGTGCGGATCTTCGGCCAGGCCCGGCGGAACTCATCCACCCCGACATCGGGGGCGCCGAACACCACCTCACCGAAGGCCGGTTTATCCGCTTGCGACGCCAGACGCGTCAGCGCCCGCACCAGCAGGCGGTTACCCATGGAGTGCGCGACCACATTGACCCGTGTCGCCCCGGTCGTGCGCGACACTTCCCGCAGAAAGGCGACCAGATCGTTGATCTGACGCTCGTTCTGCGCCATGGCCGCGTCATCGGAATAGCCCAGCAAGCTGGCCTTCGACGGCCATGAATAGAGGATGGGCGCGCCATCGAGCCCCAGATCAACCGCCAGTTGCGCGGTGCGCAGGGCCGCCCCTTCGAAACTGGTATTGTACCCATGGATGAAGACCATGACTTCGCGCTGTTTCGAGCGCCCGACCTGATCGCGCACCGCGTCGAAGAAGGGCTTGCGTCCGGCATAGGGCGATACGCGCGTCAGGACAAAATGGCGGTTGGGGTCAGGACGAAATTCAAGACTCCATGCCTGCGGTCGGGGCAGTTCACCCGCTTGCCGCGCCTTCGGAACGCTGACGACCGCCTGCCCAAAGGTCAGCGCACCCGCATCGCCGCCATAGACCATGGCCGGTATTTTAGAGCCGGTCGGTTTGCGCGTCGTCGCATAATAGATTTTGACCAGACTGAAGCCATTCGCAGGCACGACCACGGGCGGTGACGACGTCGAGGGTGGCGGTGGCGCGGCAGCGGGCGGCGGAGGCGATCCCGGTGCCGGAGGCGGAGGTGGGGGCGGAGGGGGTGGCATGTTCGCGCGCGCCATATCATTGGCCGCGATCAGGCCCTTGTGCAGGATGTCGATATCCGCGGCGTCGATACCCGCCGCCTCAGCCGAGGCAATGGCCAGCCGGAACTGCCGCGCTGCGCCTTCGGGATCATCAAAGAGAAGCAGTTCGGCCAGCGCCTGACGCACGGGGATCAGCGACACCTCAGCCGCCGCACCGACCCTGATCGCCTTTTCATAGGCGTAAATCGCCTCTTCCCTCTGTCCGGCCGCGTTCAAGCCTTTGGCCAGCGCAACATAGAGCGAGAGGGTCTGTTCCGCATCGAGGTCCGCCACCAGCTCAGCGTCATTCAACGCCGCCGTCATAGCCGCCACGTCCTGCGTTTCGACGGCGCGCGCGGCGGCTTCGAGCGTGACAGCGGCCTGAACCGGCGCGGCGCATATCAGCAGCGCAAGGCAGACACACAAGGTACGGAAAAAAGACGGCAGGCAGGCATGGACGTATGGTTATTTTGTCGGATACCGCGAGCCTAGTTTTACGTCCTCATCTGGTCAAGTTTAGCCCGCCATGGCCCCGGCGATCTGATCGACGACGGCGCGCACCTGAGCGGCATCATCGCCTTCGGCCATCACGCGGATCAGCGGTTCGGTGCCTGAAGGTCTGACCAGCACACGGCCCGACCCTTTGAGCATGGCTTCGCCGTCGGCAATGGCCTGCTTCACCTCTTCGCGGTTGAGCGGGTTGTCGCCGGTAAAGCGCACGTTTTTCAGAAGCTGAGGCACCGGCTCGAACTGCCGCGCCAGCTCGCTCATCGGGCGGCCGCTTTCGACCAGCACGGCCAGCACCTGAAGCGCGGCGATCAGACCGTCACCCGTGGTGGCGTGATCGAGCATGATGACATGGCCCGATTGTTCGCCCCCCAGATTGAAGCCGCCTTCGCGCATGCGCTCCATGACGTAACGATCGCCGACCTTGGTGCGCTCCAGCGTCAGGCCCTTCGAGGCCATCAGGCGCTCAAGGCCGAGATTGGACATGACCGTGGCGACCAGACCCCCGCCCTTGAGCTGACCCTTCGCCGCCAGACTGGTGGCGATAATCGCCATGATCTGATCGCCATCGACGATATGGCCCGTCTCATCGCAGATAACGAGGCGGTCGGCGTCGCCATCGAGCGCGATGCCGATATCGGCGCGCAGCTCCTTGACCTTTTCGGCCATGGCGGCGGGCTGGGTCGAACCGCACTTCTCGTTGATATTCATGCCGTCCGGCGACACGCCGAGGCAGACGATCTCCGCCCCCAGTTCATAAAGCGCCGTCGGGGCCACCTTATAGGCCGCACCATTGGCGCAATCGATGACGATACGCAGACCTTTGAGTAGTAAGTTCTTCGGGAAGGTCGCCTTGGCGATTTCCACATAGCGGTACTGCGCATCATCGACGCGTTGCACCCGGCCAAGCTGACGCGGATCGGCAATGCCGTCGAGGATATTGCCGTCCATGCGCGCTTCGATGGCCAGCTCCACCTCGTCCGACAGCTTATAACCATCCGGACCGAACAGCTTGATGCCGTTATCGGAGAAGGGATTGTGCGAGGCCGAAATCATTACCCCCAGATCGGCGCGCATCGAACGCGTCATCATGGCCACGCCCGGCGTCGGCAGCGGCCCGAACAGGCGCACATCCATGCCGACCGAGGTGAACCCGGCAACCAGAGCCGGTTCGATCATATAGCCCGACAGGCGCGTATCCTTGCCGATGACCGCCAGATGCCGGCGATTGTCGGACGACATGAACATCTTTCCCGCCGCCATGCCGACGCGGTAGGCCACCTCGGCGGTCATGGGGAAGGTGTTTACACGGCCCCGGATACCATCGGTGCCAAAATATTTGCGCGTGCGGTTCAAAGTGCTCATGTGCGAAGCCAGTACGTCGTTAGGGGTCTTGATCGGGTTGAAGCCATAGGAGGCCAGGGTGTCACGAAAGCTGGCCATCCGGGCCGTGCTCAGGGCAAAAAAGGCCGCCTCAAGCTTATCGACCGTGTCGCTGCGCGGGGCCTTGGTCTGACCGTTCAGGGCGCGGAACAGGCTCGACGGGGCCACACCCGCCGCTTCGGCCACATCCTTGATCGAGATGCCAGTGGCGTTGAGCGCCGCCTGAAGCTTATCCCATTTGCTTTCACTCATCGAGTGA
>JASGGL010000278.1:0-3101 GCA_047605065.1 Asticcacaulis sp. | reverse complement strand
GCAGCAGAAGCCCGCCCAGCGGATGCGGCTGACGCACGACCCGCAGCGAACGGCCGCTGGGCAGGGACCACATCTCATCAGGAGCGGCATCGGTCAGGCCGTAAAACTCCAGCTCCTGCGCCTTCCATGCAGCGAAGTCGGAAGTCTCGGGCAGTTTGCGCTTCTGACGCAGACGCTCCAGCAACTCGCCATGGGTGGGACGTTCGGCCAGCCACGCCGGTTCGAGATCCCACAGGGTCTCGAAGGCACGGTTATGGAAGGTCAGGCGCTTTTCGGGGCCGAAAATGGCCACGGCGTCTTCCAGCCGGTCCAGCGTATCGTCATGCGCCTTGGCATGGCGCTTCAACGCTTCGCGGCTTTCCTCGGCCTCGGTCACATCGACGGCATAGGCGCAGACATAACGGTCGGCCAGCGGCTCGGCGATCACCTGAAACGCCCGGCGTTGCCCGGCCACGGTCAGCCAGCGGAAGCCTTCGCGGCGCAGGTTCTGATCGGCAGCTTCCTGAACCAGCGCATCGGCAGCACGATCAAGCCCGCGCTGCTGCGCCCGGGCACGCTCGACGCTTTCGGCCTCGACCGCCGTCAGCCAGGCGGCATTGGCCCAGACCAGTTGTCCGTCGCGCATCACCCAGCACGGGGCAGGAATAAGATCCGCCATGCGGGCGAACGGCCCGGACGACAAAGACCCCTTGGTACCGGCAATGGCCAGCCGGATCCACGCGGTCGCCCCCGAGGCGCGTCCTTCGACCAGCAAGGTCAGGCCGGCGGGTGCCGCCCCCAAAAGCCCGCCACTGGTTTCGGCGAACACTTCGAAACGGCACGAATGACCTTCGGAAATCAGCCCCTTAAGCGCGTCCGCGGCTTCTTTGGACGTGTCGGCCAGCGCCTCGATCACCTTGGGGGCGGCGGCGTCCGACGGTGGCACACGCAAAGCTTCGGCCACGGTTTTGAGGGTTTCATCACCCCAGACCAGACGCACCATATCGCCTTCGACGGCCACGAAGGCTTCGTCGAACGCCGAGGTGGCGGCATCCAGTTCACCCAAAACCGTATGCTGAACATCAAGGCGGGTACGTATGTCCTGAGCCTGACGCCCAAGCCGCGCCCGCATACGCCAGGCCAGAACCGTGGTCGAAAACGCCAGCGCGGTCGCACCGGCGGCAGCGGCAAAGGCTATGGTGGCAACGGTCATGCGGCGGCTCGCGGCGAATCACTTCTTTGCCATAGTAATGTAAAGCTATTCGCCTCCCAAGCGATTAACCTCAGTTCTGCCCCTTAGTTCCGTGTAGCGCGCGCGCATAAAGGTAGGAAGCCGCCACCGAAACCAGCGCCGGGATCAGTCCCGCGGCCAGAAACACCGTACGCAGATAATCCACAGGCACCAGAAGCGCCGACGCGCACATGACAATCCCGCCCAGCATCATCAGCGGCCCGGCCAGACGATGCGTACGGTCCCAGACGCACTCGTCGGCAAGCGTCCACGGCGTGCGCACCCCGACCAGATAGTTGTAGCGCGTCTTGGGCAGGACATTGCCGAGCACGATGAACAAGATGCCCGGTGCCAGCAGCATGGGACGCACCGAAAGCGTCCAGCCCAGCGCGTGACCGATGATAAAGACGTGCGCAAAGGACAGGACCAGAACCGTTCCGATCCATGCGGCGGCATAAACCACCGCCGAGCGTTCCAGCTTCCCCTTCTGTGGCTGCATGTAGGGCAGAACCCACAGCAGAAGCGTCACCGCCGCCAGCGTCAACGGCATGATCGACAGGGCCGTATCGCGCGACTGAAACCCATCGGCCTGACCCATAGTGTTGAAATGCGTGGCCACCGGCCCGTCCGGTATCACGCCGCGCGCCCACAGGCTCAACCCCGCACAACCCGCGACCGCCAGTAGGCTCAGTCCTTTAGAGATAGGCCACTTCATGCCTTTTCCTCTCCGATGCGTGCCACCGGTCGTTGCGGCTGTCCGATACGGAACACGCTCATCAGCGACATCACCGCCTCTTCGAGAACCGAGACATTCAGACGATAGATCAGAGTCGTCCCCTGACGCGTGACATCGACCAGCCCCGCCGCCTTCAACGTCGACAAATGCCCGGAAAGCGTAGGTTTGGCCACGCTGACCTGAGCCGCGATTTCTCCGGCGCTCATTTCACGGTCGCGCAGCATTTCCAGAATGTGCCGACGGGTCGGATCGCTCAGGGCCTTATAGACTTCGGACATGACGCACCTTTTTGAAACCCCGCACATGGGGGTTTATTTTGTAATTTGCAAAATACCAAATTAATAAAACCCTGTCAAAGGGCAGCGTCATGTATTCTTTTTGTTCCGCTCAGCCTTTTGTTAAGACCATGGTCGTTATAGAATGCCCCCATGCCGGCTATCGCCTATCCCGTCGCGCACAACGCGCTCGATATCGTCCTCAACTGGAACGAAGGCGCGATGCCCTGCGCCGAACGCGAACGCAGCGCGCGCGACCTGTGCGGCAAGGAGGTGACCTTTGTGCGCGAAACCCTCGATCCGGGTTTTGCCAGCGAGGACGCCGCACGCGCGCACTACGAACGGCTTCTGACCGCACCCTTCGCCAGCCTGATCTGCACCTTTGAACGCACGCGCATCCCTTCGCGCGCCGAGGCCAGCCGCCGCAACGGACAACGCTGGGACAAGGCCGCCGCTGAGCTTCCCGCACAATGGAAGCTGTCGCTCAGCTACTGGAAAATCGGCGCGAAACGCCCGGTCCCGTCGCCTTCGTCCACCGGTCCGTCCATCCCGCTTCAGGCCCGCGCCGCGCGCAAAAAAGCCCTCGACGTACCGCTGACCACCGAAGAGGTACAGGCGCTGGCCCATGCGCCGCTCATGGCCTATCGCCCGCAAAAGGCGCTGGATGTCGGCCTGTTCGAGTTCATCCCGCCTGACAACCCCGGCATCATCCTCGCCGACGAGTAGCCCTGCCCGCGAGGCCCTATAAGGGACTCGCCTATTTCGGCGCGCGTTTGGCCAGAATGCGTTGTAGCGTCCGCCGGTGCATATTCAGGCGGCGCGCCGTTTCCGAGACATTGTGGTTGCACAGGGCATAAACGCGCTGAATGTGCTCCCAGCG
>JASGGL010000277.1:0-3115 GCA_047605065.1 Asticcacaulis sp. | reverse complement strand
GCAATCAGGTTCAAACCGCCTTCTTCAGCGCCCCATAGGCGGCCGACAGCACATCGGCATAGACGCCCAGCACCTGTTCGGCCCTGACGTCCTTGCACACCGCCTGCACGGGCAGGTCATCCCATGGCCCCGGCGGGAAGTTCGCGTCTTTTTCCTTGATGATGGTCTGGCCGATGGCGATGCCGTCGGTCACCGCGCGCACCGTGCCTTCGGCATAGGTGAACAGGTCGCCTTCGAACACGGCGATGGCGGCGGCCACATCGTGCAGAGCGCAACCGGCGAAGTGATCGCGCTCGGTATAGAGCTTCTCATAGCCGCGCGAGATGTCGAACAGGAACTGCCCCACCTCACCCGCCGTGCGGCCCAGATCGCGCGCCGCCGCCGTGGTGAGGATACATTGCGTGGTGACATCAAGCCCTACGGCGCGGATCGGCCAGGGCGCGGTAAACACCTTGTCCGCGGCGTGCGGGTCATTGATGATATTGGCCTCGGCCACCGGCGAGACATTGCCCCGGCGCGGCCCCCAGCCGAAGGCGCCGCCCATGATCACCACCTCTTTGACAAGGCCGGTAATATCAGGGTCGATATCGAGCGCCAGCGCCAGATTGGTCAGAGGTCCGACCGCCAGAAGCGTGATTTCGTTCGGGTATTCGCGGATCAGCTCGACGATGCGCTGCGGCGCGGGCGTGGTTTCGGGCTCGCCGTCAAAGCCGTCCAGAGCCCCGACATCGCCCAGTCCGTCATAGCCGTGCACGTGCGGCGCGGGCGTCGGCGCGGGTAGGACCAGCGGCGTGTGCGCCCCGCGATAGATGGGGGCCGTTATGCCGAAACGTTTGGCCAGATAGAGGGCGTTGCGCGTGGTGATGTCGACGCCGCCATTACCGAAGACCGTGGTGATGGCCAGAAGATCGGCCTCAGGGTGCGCCCCCAGAAAGACCAGCGCCATGGCATCGTCAATGCCGGGATCGGTGTCGAAGATAATCTTTTGCATATCGGTGATGACTTTACTTTTGTTCCGGAGAGGCACTGACCTTCAGTTCGCACAGGTCGGAGCGAACCTGAAGGCACATGACCGCACGGGCGGATTCGGAGATGGCTTCGGCGGCCCCAAGACGCGTCTTGTCGTTATGCAGGGCCTCGACCTTGGGCAGGACGCCCGTATAGCGGTAGGCGTAGATCGGCGTCTTCGACAGCTTGGTGGCGCGCACGACATTGTCGACATTACGCTGAGAGTCGTCGAGGAAGTAGATGGCGTCGAACTTCCCCAGACTGGCGGCCAGAAGCAGCAGCATGATGCCCTTGTCCTGACCGGCGACCATCATCACGCCGTCCTGCACCGTCACGTCGCGCCAGGGCTTTTCTGCCGCCGGCAGCCTGAGCGCGGCAAGGGCACTGCCGATTTCGGCGTCGCGCAGGCGGCCGCGGCGGGTGCACAAAGGCTTCGAGCAATCCGGTGCCACCGCCAGATCGTACCCGGCCCTGGTCAGGGCGCGCTCGGTCTGACCGCGCAGGTTCGGATCGCGCGCCGTCAGGGCGTAGACGGGGATGCCCGCCGCCTGCACCGAGGCCAGCACCGCCGGACCGTCGGCCTGAGTGGGAACCATATTGGTCACCTGATACCAAAGCCCCTGCTCGAAGAAGAGCGGCTCGTAATTGGGCGATTGCCCCTCAGGCGTTGCGGCCTTGATAATGTTCATGCGGTCCGAAAGCCAGGCTTCCGAGCCCAGATCCTGCGGCATGGTCAGGATGGTGTCATCGATATCGACCACGAACAGCACGCGCTTCTTATCGGCATGATCAGCCAGCGCCAGATCGGCAGCGGTCTTCAGGTCCGCCGTGGTGTAAAACCCTTCGGGCGGCAGCGGCGGACGCTCAAGCGCCAGCGGAGCCGTAGCGGTCAGAAGGGTGAAGGCGGCGGTGAGCGCGGCAAGGCGGGTCGGGCGCATCGGGCTTCCTGAAAAAAGAGTGGGCCGGAAAAACCAGCTCTGAGAAAAGTTAAGCAGGTTGGGGCCAGCTTCCCCGTTGGCAAAGCCGACCGAATGGGTTTACATCGCCCCTTCGCCTTAAACAAGGCTTAGGCACAAAACTGAGGCGGGCAAACAGATGAAACGTTTCATCACCCGCCTGAGGTCCGATGTCAACCAGAGGAAATCCGGAAGAAACCATGAGCGCATCCATCCTGATCCTTGGGTCGATCAATGTTGATTTTTTTATCCGCGTCGACGCCCTTCCCCGCCCGAACGAAACCATTATGGGCCACGACACGGCGGTAGCTCTGGGGGGCAAGGGGCTGAATCAGGCCGTCGCCGCCGCGCAATCCGGCGTCACTACCCGCATGGTCGGGGCAGTAGGCAATGACAGCTTTGGCGGCATGGCGCGCGATTTCCTTAAAAAACGCGGCGTCGATGAGGCGGCGGTCCTGACGCTGGACGATGTGGGCACCGGCATGGCCAATATCCTTGTCGCGCCCGACGGTCAGAACATGATCGTGGTGTCTTCGGCGGCCAATGCCCGCCTGACGCCCGCCCATGCCGAAGCCGCCGAAGCGCTGATCGGCGGTGCGGATGCCCTTGTGGTGCAACTGGAAACCCCGCTTGAGACGCTGAAAACCGCGCTCGAACTGGCCACAGCGCGCGGCGTGCGCACCGTCCTCAACCCCGCCCCGGTCGATATGGGCGTGTTCGACCTTCTGCCCCTGTGCGATGTCGTCACGCCGAACGAAACCGAGCTGGCCCGACTGACCGGCATCGAGGCTCAGGACGATGCCTCGCTGATTCAGGCCATGCAGAGCCTGCGCGCCCACGGTGCGGAAACCGTTATCACCACGCTGGGGTCCAATGGCTGCGCCGGGCTGATCGACGGCGAACTGGTCCGCCTGCCCGCCTTTAAGGTCGACGCCGTCGATGCGGTGGGCGCGGGCGACGTATTCAATGGCGCGCTGGCGGCGCGGCTGGTGCTGGGCGACGACTATGTGTCGGCCATGCGCTATGCCTCGGCAGCCGCAGCGATTTCGGTGACGCGCTATTCCGCCGACTCTGCCCCCACGGCTGAGGAAGTGACGGCGTTTCTGGCGGCACGGGCTTAGAGCGCCGATCTGGTTGAATCAGATCGGCGC
>JASGGL010000276.1:0-3126 GCA_047605065.1 Asticcacaulis sp. | reverse complement strand
CAGGTCGCCGCTGCCGTCGCCACCGCGGGCGATGTCGATATCGTTCTTAACAATGCCGGGACGGCGGTGTTTTCCGACGTGCTCAACAGCCCGCTTGATGCCATCGGTTCGGATTTCAATGCCAACTTCTACGGCACGCTGCGGGTGATGCAGGCCTTTGCGCCGGTACTGAAGGCCAAGGGTAAGGGCGTCATCGCCAACGTCATCAGCATTGTGGGCCTCGTCTCAGCCCCGGCGCT
Organism: Asticcacaulis sp.; assembly: GCA_047605065.1. Classification (GTDB taxonomy): domain Bacteria; phylum Pseudomonadota; class Alphaproteobacteria; order Caulobacterales; family Caulobacteraceae; genus Asticcacaulis. The sequence goes on along the minus strand of JASGGL010000276.1, from coordinate 2,887 downwards.
GGGCGGCTATTCGGCGTCGAAGGCCGCGCTTCTGTCGGTTACGCAGGCGGCGCGCGCGGGCCTGAAAGGCACGGGCGTCAGCGTTCTGGGCATCTTCCCCGGCCCGATCGACACCGAACTGGCCCGCGATATCCCGCTGGTCAAGGCAACGCCGGAAACAGCGGCCAAGCGCATCGTCGAAGGCCTTGAAGCCGGGAACGAATACATCTTCACCGATCCGGTGGCCGATCATATCGGGCACACCTGGCGGACCAATGCGCCGGGCCTCGAAGCGGCCATGGCGGGTGCGGAATAATAAAAAAGCCCTTCTTCGGAAGGGCTTTTTTTGTATCATTGCCTCTGCAACGGAGGGGGCGATGAAAATTTTTAAAGGCGTTCTTCTGATCGGGTGTCTGATTGCCGGATGTGAGCGAAGGGCCGCGGATATATACCCGGAAGTTACGCCGATGCCCCCGGAGCTGGCTCAAAAGTGCGAATACCTCGCTATTGGGGAACGCGCGATAGACGCGCAGAAACCGGGTTATAAGGCGGCTAACCCTGACGAGAGACTGATAGCTGAACCCAGAGAGGATAAGGTCGATGTCTACTATCAGCTTCCTCAGGCTGATGTCGGAGGCTCAGGCCACGCGATCATCGACCCGGCCACCTGTAAAGTGATCAAGGTGTTCTTCGACGAATAGTCTAAAACACGTAGACCTTGGACGGGCGGACATAGACCGTGTCGTTGAGCTTAAGCTCCGAGGCGTCCGAATCGTGGGCGTGCTGGGTCTCAAACACCTGACCCGCCGGGGTTTGCAGTTCCAGACGCAGGCTGGAACCGGCGGGCAGGATCGACAAAACGCGCGCCTGAAAGCCCGGACCTTCGCGGTGAAGCTGGGCATCGAAGGGGCGGAACCGCGCGGTCTGCGCGCCCGACAGCGATTTGGGGCTGATGACCGGGGCGGTGAAACCGCCGAAATCGGCCACACAGTCGGCAATCGTCGCGGGCACCTGATTGGCGGTCCCCAGAAAATCGAAGACGAAGGCCGATTGCGGATGGCGATAAAGCTCAAGCGGCTTGCCGATCTGTTCGATCTGCCCGTCTTTGAGCACCACCACGCGGTCGGCGAGGTCGAGCGCTTCTTCCTGATCGTGGGTGACGAAGATGGTGGTGACGCCGGTTTCGTCGTGGATACGGCGCAGCCAGCGGCGCAGATCCTTGCGCACAAGGGCGTCGAGCGCGCCGAAGGGTTCATCGAGCAGCAGGATGCGCGGATTGATGGCCAGCGCGCGGGCCAGCGCCACGCGCTGCCGCTGACCGCCCGAAAGCTGGCTGGGGAAGCGCTTGCCGAGGTCTTCGAGCTGGATCAGCTTCAGAAGGCGGGTGACGGTGGCGTTGATCTCGGCCTTGGACGGGCGGCTCTTGCCGGGCAGCACGTCGAGGCCGAAGGAAATGTTCTGAGCCACCGTCATGTGGCGGAACAGGGCGTAGGACTGAAACACCATGCCGATGCGGCGTTCGCGCGCCGACAGGGCCAGATAGTCGAGCCCGTCGAATTCGATGCGGCCCTGATCCGGCTGATCCAGTCCGGCCAGCAGGCGCAGCAGTGTCGTCTTGCCCGAACCCGACGGGCCAAGCAGGGCCAGAAATTCGCCCGGCTCGGCTTCGAACGACACGTCGTTGAGCGCCGCGAAGTCGTTGAAGCATTTGGTGATGTTTTTGACGACAAGAGACATAAATAAGCTCAATCAGTATCAGTGACGGCGGTTGGCGGCCAGTTCGTCACCGAAGCGCCATTCCAGCAGGGTTTTGAGGACCAGCGTAACAAGCGCCAGTCCGGCCAGCAGCGTGGCGGCGGCAAACGCGCCCACGCTGTCATATTCGTTGTAGAGCACTTCGATGTGCAAGGGCAGGGTGTTGGTCAGGCCGCGGATATGGCCCGACACGACCGATACCGCGCCGAATTCGCCCATGGCGCGCGCCGTACACAAAAGAACGCCGTAGGTCAGCGCCCATTTGATATTGGGCAGGGTGACGCGGAAGAAGACATCCCAGCCTGAGGCCCCCAGAGTGACGGCGGCGATTTCCTCGTCCGTGCCCTGATCCTGCATCAGCGGGATCAGTTCGCGCGCCACGAAGGGCAGGGTGACCAGCACGGTGGCGATGACCAGACCGGGCAGGGCGTAGATGATCTTGAGGTCGGCGGCCGCAAGGACGCTGGCGAACCAGCCATTGGCCCCGAACAGCAGTACCCACACCATGCCCGAAATAACCGGCGAAATGGTGAAGGGCAGGTCGAGCACCGACAGCAACAGGCCCTTACCCGGAAAATCGAAACGCGTCACGCACCAGGCGGCGGCGATACCGAAGACGGCATTGAGCGGCACGGCGATAGCCGCCACGATCAGGGTCAGGCGGATGGCACTCAGGGCGTCGGGCTGCACGATAGCGGCAAAATAGGGCGCGACGCCCTGCCGGAAGGCTTCGGCCAGCACATTGACCAGCGGCAGCAGGATGACCAGCCCCATCCACGCGAAGGCGATGAGCATCAGGCCGTAGGCGGCCAGGGTCTTGGGTTTTTCAGGAGCCTTGGCGCGCATATCAGGTCCGTCCCCGCCGTGACAGCAGCAGTTGCAGGGCGTTGACCACCAGCAGGCTGAGGAAGGCCAGAGCCAGCATGGTCACGGCGATGGCCGCCGCACCGGCATAGTCGAACTCTTCCAGCTTGATGACGATCAGCAGCGGCGTGATTTCCGACACGAAGGGCATATTGCCGGCGATGAAGATCACCGAGCCGTATTCACCGACGGCGCGGGCGAAGGCCAGCGAAAAGCCGGTCAGCAGCGCCGGAGCCAGAGACGGCAGGATAACGCGCACCGTGGTCTGAAGCGGGGTGGCACCCAGCGT
>JASGGL010000275.1:0-3139 GCA_047605065.1 Asticcacaulis sp. | reverse complement strand
TCTGATCGCGCCGCCACAGGGCCTTGACATAGGCCCCTCCGGCTTCGCGGTTGCCGTAGGTCACCGTGGCCCCGGTGTGTTCCAGCAGGGTTTTGGCGATGAAAAAGCCCAGACCCATGCCGCCGTGCATCGAGGTTTCAGGCCGTGAATCGTGGCCACGCGTCGAAATATAGGGATCGCCGACCCGCGACAGGATTTCCGGCGAAAAGCCCGGCCCGTCATCCTCGATCAGCAGACTGACATAGGTCTTGCGGATATCGACGCTCAGCCAGACCGCGGTACTTGCGAAATCGACGGCATTTTCGACGAAGGCCCCAAGCGCATGCAGCCATTCCGGACGGCGCTTGATCGAAATCAGTTGACCGGGGTCCTGTCCTTCGGGGGCTTCGGGCATATCGATGCGGATATGAAGCGCCTTGCCCTCATGGCGGAAGGGACGCAAGGCCTCTTCGAAGAAGACGCGCAACGGCATCTGATCGTGGACCTGATCGCGGGTTTCCGGTCGCCGCGCCAGATTTTTCAGTATGTCGCGGCAACGTTGGCTTTGTGACACTAGAAGCTCGGCATCCTCATAAAGCGCCGATCCTTGCGGCAGGCCGCGCATCATTTCGCGCGCCACCACCTGAATCGTACCCAGCGGTGTGCCCAGCTCATGCGCCGCCGCTGCCGCCAGCCCCCCCAGCGCTGACAGACGGTGCTCCTTTTCCAGCACGGCCTGCGTTGCCGACAGGGCCTGCGCCATGCGCTTCGATTCCAGTGCCGCCTGCCAGGCATAGCCCGCCGTAAAGACGATCCCGATCAGAATGGCCGCCAGAAAACCGAGGCGGTAGGTCTGGGGCAGGACAAAACTCTGCCCTTCCGGCCAGGGCAAGGGCAGCGACCAGAAGGCCAGCGCGCACGTCGCCACCAGCGCCACACCCACCACGCCGAAACCATATCGCGTCGGCAGGTTGGCGGCCGCCACGGTCGACGGCGCGATCAGCAGCAGGCAAAACGGATTATCCAGCCCGCCATTGACCGCCAGCAGCGCCGACAACTGAACGCAATCAAAGCTGAGCTGAAGCGCGGCATCCCAGTCGTCGAGCTTCTGACGCCGGTCGTTGAACATCAGAAGCAGGTTGAGCCACAGGCTGGAGGCAATGATGGCCAGACACGGCCACAGGTTCAGTTCATGCCCGAACCCCAGTGAAACGACCGCCACCATCAGGCTTTGACCCAGTATGGCCAGCCAGCGCAGGCCGACAAGCGTACGCAGTCTCAGCCCGTCGGAATCCTGCGACAGGGGGATGGGCGCGAAGTCGGCCCATGAAAACGGCGTGCGATCCTTTGCAGCCGCCGGAGGGGCCGTAAAGGACGCCAGAAAACTGATAATCCGTTGGCGCACGGTGAGGGTTCGCCTATAGAGCTTGCGGGTAAGAGCCTTTTATATCCACCTGCGTCACACGGCCATGCGACACTTCTTCGCATTTCATCCGGTCGCAGCGTTATTTTCGGAGGGAAGCCTAGATGAACCGTATCCGGCTGACAATCATCGTCCTGCTCGTGGCCGGTCTGGGCGCGCTGGCTATCGCCAACTGGAACCTCATTCTGGGGCAGAAGCCGGTCTCGAGCCGCGCGATCGATTCGGCCGTGCGCATCGGCGGCCCCTTCACCCTTGTCGATCAGAACGGCCAGCCGCAGACCGAAGCCGTGCTGAAAGGTAAGTGGACAGCGGTCTTTTTCGGCTTCACCTATTGTCCTGACATCTGCCCGCTGACGCTGCAATCGCTCGACCAGACGAAGCAAAAACTGGGCAAGGACGGTGAAAATCTGCAGTTCGTCTTCATCACCGTCGATCCCGAACGCGACACCCCTGAAGCCATGAAGGCCTATCTCAATTCCGGCGGCTTCCCAAAGGGCGTGATCGGTCTGACCGGCACGCCGGAGCAGATCTCCGCTGCCGCGCGCGCCTATCGCGCGTCTTATGAAAAGGTCGGTGAGGGCACGGCCTACACCATGAACCACACCTCGGTCGTCTATCTGATGAACCCGCGCGGTGAGTTCGCCGAGCCGCTGGCCCATGGCCTGCCGCCGGAAAAGGCCGCCGATGTCATCCGTCAGGCCATGAAGGCCTATTGAGGCTTCCTCACGCTCTTTTGTTTCGCAACTGCGAAATGAGACTCGTAACCTCTTGGCAGTACCCTTATGTTAAGGCTAACTGACTGCCTAAGACGCGAGTACCCCCGATGCTGTATCTGCTTCATGAAATGGCCTACTATTCCGCCGGTCCGTGGCGGTCGCTGGCGCAGGCCACCCGCGATTTCTGGGGCAACAAGGCCAATCCCGCCGCCGATACCGATTTCGGTCGCAAGATGTACGCCTCGGCGGAACTGTTCAGCACGGTGACCCGCCGGTACGGCAAGCCTGACTGGCGCATGGACGCGGTGGAAATCAACGGCACTCAGGTCCGCATTCAGGCGGTAGAGGACTGGTCCTCGCCCTGGTGCCGCCTCCTGCGGTTTCAGCGCGATCCGACCGATCTGCGCCGCGCCGGGGTGAAGAAACCTGCCCCCGCCGTGCTGGTGGTCGCACCGCTGTCCGGCCACTATGCCACCCTGCTGCGCGGCACGGTTCAGGAATTCCTGCTCGATCACGATGTCTATGTGACCGACTGGATCAATGCCCGTCAGGTGCCGGTGCTGGAAGGCCGTTTCGACTTCTACAGCTATATCGACCACATCCGCGACATGCTGCGCGCCATCGGTGCGCGGGCGCACGTCGTCGCCGTCTGTCAGCCGGGGCCTCCGGTTCTGGCCGCCGCCTGCCTGATGGCCGAAGACAACGAAGCCATGCGTCCGGCCTCGATGACCTTCATGGGGTCCCCTATCGACGCCCGCCTCAACCCGACCGTCACCAATGATCTGGCGCAGGAAAAGCCGTTCACCTGGTTCAAATCGAACATGGTCCATACCGTACCGCCGCCCTATCCCGGCGTCGGTCGCCGCGTCTATCCCGGCTTCGTGCAGCTCTATTCCTTCATGAGTATGAACGAGGAGCGCCATAAGGACGCCCACTGGGCCTTTTTCAATTCGCTGGTCGAAGACGACGGCGACGGTATCGAAAAGCATCTGGAATTCTACGACGAATACCTGTCGGTGCT
>JASGGL010000274.1:0-3146 GCA_047605065.1 Asticcacaulis sp. | reverse complement strand
ACCATGGCTATAACCTGAAGCTGTTCGGTTCGTATCAGTTCTCCGAACACCTGCGTGGTGGCTTCAACGCCAACATCCTGTCGCCGCGTAAGTACGGCTGTATCGGTGCCTACCCGAACGGTGACGGCCGCGCTTCGCCGTCGACCCTGACGGCCTGGTACTGCCTCGGCAAGCTGACCCCGCGCGGTGAGTCCTTCTCCGGCGACTGGATCAAGAAGGTCGACGTCAACCTGACCTGGACCCAGCCGATCCCGGTGGGTACGCTGAAGGTCACGGCTGACGTGTTCAACGTCTTCAACTTCCAGGGTGCGGATCAGTACGATGAGTTTGGTGAAACCAGCCTCAACGTCGCCAGCCCGAACTATGGCCGTCCGAGCTCCTACCAGAACCCGCGCTACGCGCGTATCGGTCTGAAGTACGAGTTCTAAGGTCTAAAACAGTACAGCGTACAGAGACGGCGGCAGGACAACCTGCCGCCGTTTTCTTTTGTCTGTATGGCTACCGACGGGATTGCCGCGGGCAGGGGAGATGCCATGGGCGCAAAGAAAAACCGCGCCCGGCAGAACCGGACGCGGTTTTTATATTTCCGATGCGGAAGCGATCTTACTTGATCTTGCCTTCGCGGAATTCGACGTGCTTGCGCACAACCGGGTCGTACTTCTTGAGCACGAGCTTTTCGGTCTTGGTGCGGGCGTTCTTCTTGGTGACGTAGAAGAAGCCGGTGTCCGCCGTCGAGTTCAGGCGGATCTTGATGGAGGCGGGCTTAGCCATGGCGGAACCTTAACAAACGGATCGCGACCAACGGGAATCCCCAGGCCGCACAAATCTTTAGGAGCGCGGAAAATACGCATCCACGCGCGGAAGTCAATGGCCAATATGGCGCAGCGCCGGATTTCATGCACAGGCACCGCCGAAAGTCTGGCCATGTCCGCGATAGTCTGCATTATATAGCCATGCGCTACGAAGAACAGGCGCCTTCGGCGCTTCTCTCCCCCTATATTGAACGGTTCTGGGCCTTTTCGGTCGAGGCGGACGATCCTCCGGCCTTTGAGCACGTGATCGTGCCCGACGGGACGATCAATCTGAATTTCATAGCGCCGGGGCCTAACGGAGAGGTTCTTCTCAATCTCACCGGTTCGACCGAAACCGCCATTCGCGTCACCGTCTATCGTGGCGTGACCTATCGCGGGGTGCGTTTCAGAGCAGGGGCTATCGGGCCTTTCTGGGGGCTCAGGGCAGGTGATCTGCTGGGACGGATGGTGGCTCTGGATGATCTGTGTCCGGAACGCGCGTCGGACCTGACACAACGGCTGGCGGTGGCCACCGACCTGCGGGGCTTTGCCGAGGCATTCGAGGCGTCGGTCCGGGAAGCACGTCCTCTGCCTGACGCGGCGGTAGCGCATATGGTCGATGAGATCGTAGCGACGCATGGCCACCTGCCTCTGGAGCCCTTGCTGGCGCGTTCAGGCCTCAGTGCGCGTCAGGCACGCCGGCGCTTCGTGGAGGCGGTAGGACTGACGCCCAAGGTCTTTGCGCGCATTCGCCGGGTGCGCCGGGCCTGTGTCGATCTGGCCCTGCTGCCGGATACCGAGCTGGCGGCCTTGTCGGTGGCGCACGGTTTCGCCGATCAGCCGCATTTCTCGCGCGAACTAAGAGCCATGCTGGATGTACCGCCGCAGGTACTGCGCGACTATCTGCGCCGCATTCGCCACATCAATCTCAGGGAAGTGTCCGATTCCTTCAAGCCGGACGCATAACGATGGTTTAGATTGAAGGTCTGCTCAGGGAGACCCGTCATGTTGAAACCCGTACTCATCGCTGCCACCCTTCTGCTCGCCGCCCCGGCTCTGGCCGAAACGCCGGCCGTATCCACGCCGGGCGTGTCGGCCAATGCCACCGCCATCGCCAGGCTCGACGCCATGAAGGGCGTATGGAAGGGGGAGGCCAAGGGGAGCGGTCCCGGCGGAGCCTTTACCCTGACCCAGACCGAGCGCGTGGGGTCTATGCTGGGGGGCGATGTACTGGTTGTCGAAGGGCGTGGTTACGAAGCCACGGGCAAGCTGGCCTTCAATGCGCTGGGCATTATTTCGTTTAATGCCCAGACCGGCGCTTACGAGTTTCGCGCCTATACGAGCGGCCGTTCGGGGACGTTCAAGTTCGAACCAACAGCGACGGGCGCGGTGTGGGAAATGCCTGCAGGCCCCACGGCCAGGATTGTCAGCACTATCACCATCAAAGGAGACACCTGGCATGAGGTACAGGACTATGTCGCCACCGGGCAGCCGCCGCGCCGCTTCTTTGAAATGAACCTCAAACGGGTCGGTGACACCGACTGGCCGTCAGCCGGCGCGATTCAACCATAGGCCGCGTAGGGGTTAACGCCGTTTGCCCTTCTTGGTCTTCGATTTTTCTGTGACGCCCTTCTGACGCCCGCCCTTACGCTCAGGGCCGCCGAACGGCCCCTTTGAGGGGCCTTTGCGGCGCAACTGGGTGTCGGTGCGTGTCCGTACCCCCAGACGTGGACGTGGGGCGTTCGGGTCGGGTTCGGCGGGCTCGGACAGCGCCTTGAAGACCAGTCCGCCGGTCATCGGCATGGCTTCGAGCAACTGCACCTCTATCGTGCGCCCCAGCGTCCAGCGGCGCTTGTGACGTTCCCCGACCAGGGCGTGCGCCGTGTCGTCGTGGATGTAATAGTCGTCGCGGAAGGAGGAGGCGGGGATGATGCCGTCGGCCCCCGTTTCGGTCAGCTTGACGAACAGGCCAAAGCGCGTGACGCCGACGATGCGGCCTTCGAAGGTTGCGCCGACCTTGTCTTCAAGGAAGGCCGCCACATAGCGCTCTATGGCCTCGCGTTCGGCCTGCATCGAGCGACGTTCGGTCGTGGTGATGTGCTCGGCCGTGTCGGCCATGGTCTTGACCTCGTAATCGGTCAGGCCATCGTCCCCGAGCTTCAGCGCGCGGATCAGGGCGCGGTGCACGATCAGATCGGCATAGCGGCGGATCGGCGAGGTGAAGTGGGCGTAGCGGTCGAGATTGAGGCCGAAGTGGCCGAAATTCTCGGCGCTGTAATGGGCCTGCATCTGGGTGCGCAGGACCACTTCGTTGATGATCTCGGCGTGCGGCCCGTCCTTCTGGCTGTTGAGCAG
>JASGGL010000273.1:0-3195 GCA_047605065.1 Asticcacaulis sp. | reverse complement strand
GCGTACAAAGTTCTCAAAAAGATGGGTCTGGCTTAAAAGCCTTGAATTTGACGATCTGGTGCGTCGGCGTCACTTGCCCGTATTCATATACGGGCGGCGTTAGCCTCCTGCCATCTCATCCAAATTGAAGGCTTTTTGAATTAAGCTTTGACTCCCTCGCCCCTACGGGGAGAGGGTTGGGGTGAGGGGGCAATCATGTCAGCCGTAAAAACCGGTGCCATCAGAACCGGGGGATGCCAGTGCGGGCGGGTGCGTTTCCGTGTCGAGGGCGAACTGGGCCATGCCTCCATCTGTCATTGCCGCATGTGTCAGAAGGCCTATGGCAATGTCTTCGCGCCTTTGGTCAGCGTGCGCGAGGCGACGCTTGTCTGGACCAAGGCCGAACCGAAGCGCTTTCAAAGCTCCAATCTGGTGCAACGTGGCTTTTGCCCGGACTGCGGTACGCCGCTAACCTACGAAGCTCCGGACGGCGTGGCCCTGTCTATCGCCGCCTTCGACGATCCGCGAGACATCGCCCCGGTTATCCAGTTCGGCACCGAAGGTAAATTGCCGTGGGTCGATGGCCTGCACACCCTTACGGAACGCACCACGCTCGAAGATATCGAGGCTGCGCCTTTCCTTGATAAGCTGATCAGCTATCAGCATCCGGACCACGAGTGAAAACGGGTCAAAAAATTCCGCTTCCGGCGCGTTTTTGGGTTGAGTCTTGAGGCCTTAGGTCTTAGCTGAAATTCTCTTTCTGTTCGTCCGTCCGAAAGCGTTTTTGCCATGTCGATCATCACGTCCGAAACCCTCAACGATCCGCTGCTGGGGCTTATGCCCGACAAGAAGGTTTCCCTGCGTGAGGCGTTCGGCATCGATTCGGACATGATGGTCCCGGCCTTTTCGGTGCGTGACGAACATGTGCCGGAAATCGACGACACCTACCGCTTCGATCCTCAGACGACCATCGCCATCTGCGCGGGCTTTGCCTATGACCGCCGCGTCATGGTGCAGGGCTTCCACGGTACGGGTAAGTCGACCCACATCGAGCAGATCGCCGCGCGGCTGAACTGGCCGCTGGTGCGCGTCAACCTCGACAGCCATGTGTCGCGGATCGACCTGATCGGTAAGGACGCCATCGTGCTCAAGGACGGTCAGCAGGTCACCGAGTTCAAGGAAGGCATCCTGCCGTGGTCGTTGCAGCGCCCGGTGGCGCTGGTCTTCGACGAATACGATGCGGGCCGTCCGGATGTGATGTTCGTCATCCAGCGCGTGCTTGAGGCGCAGGGCCGCCTGACCCTGCTGGATCAGAACCGCGTCATCCGCCCGAACCCCTTCTTCCGCCTGTTCTCGACGACCAACACCATCGGTCTGGGGGACACGACGGGCCTCTATCATGGCACGCAGCAGATCAATCAAGGGCAGATGGACCGCTGGTCGATCGTCACGACGCTCAACTATCTCAGCCACGAGGCGGAGGTGGAGATCGTTCTGGCCAAGCTGCCGGAATTCAACACGCCGGAACGCAAGGGCCTGATCGACGCCATGGTGCGCGTCGCTGACCTGACGCGTTCGGCCTTTGCCAATGGCGACATTTCGACCGTCATGTCGCCGCGGACGGTCATCACCTGGGCGCAGAACACGCTGATCTTCGGCAATGACCCGGAGGTAGCCTTCCGTCTGACCTTCCTGAACAAGACCGACGAGCTTGAGCGCCCGACTCTGGCGGAGTTTTACCAGCGCAGCTTCGGTTCCGATGTGAAGGAAAGTGCCCTCAAGGTGAAGGTGATATAATCTTCCCTCGCCCCATTGGGGAGAGGGAGTCAGCGAAGCTGACGGGTGAGGGGGCTTTTAAACTCCGGCGTTTCGCCCCCTCACCCCAGCCCTCTCCCCGGCGGGGAGAGGGGGTTTGTGAAGGAACCCAATGGCCAAGCCCGTTACCGTTCTGTCCGATCCGTTTCGCAAGGCGCTGATCCATTCGACGCGCGCTCTGGCGGAAGATCCTGAACTCGAAGTCGTCTTCGGGCCGGATGGGCCGCGTCTGGACGGTGGTAAGCTGATCCTGCCCAATCCGCCGCGCGACCTCAATCCCCGCCTGTCGGCCACGGTGCGCGGTCAGGCCGACCGTCTGGCGCTCAAGGTGGCGCACCACGATGCCGCCGTCCATGTACGCGCCCGCCCGCTCGATGCCCTCAGCGCCGAAGCGTTCGACGTGCTGGAGGAGGCACGTCTCGAAGCCGTGGGTGCGCGGGCCATGGGGGGGGTGCGTAAAAACCTGCGCGCGGCGCTTGAGGCCGATCTCGACCGCAGCGGTCTGGCGCGCAAGGAAGAAAAGTCTGAGCTGAACCTCGCCGATATTCTGGGGCTGATTACCCGTGAGGTGCTGACCGGCGATCCGGTGCCGCAGGAGGCGCAGCGCGTCGTCAACCTGCTGCGCGATGAGATCGAGCAGAAGACGGGGCAGGGGCTGAGCGATCTGACCGCCCTGATCCATGACCAGAAGGCCTTTACGCAGAAGGCGCGCGAAGTGCTGCGTGCGCTGGACCTGACCGACGACTCTCAGGACGCGAAGGAAGAGGAAAAGAACGACGAGGGCGAGGACGAGCAGTCCGAAGGCAACGACCCGTCGGCCGAAGCCGAAGACGACACCGAAGATCAGGACGATTCCCAGCCGCAGCAGGAGGAAGAACCCACTGGTGGCGACGATCAGTCCCAGTCCGGTGATGAGGACTTCACCCAGATGTCGGGTGATCCTCAGTCGCTGGCCGAAGGTTCCGCCGATGAGGTGGTCGATGGCGAGGCCGCCGAGGCCAGCCAGATGCAGACCCCCAATGCGGGGGGCGAGCGCAAGGATTACGACGTCTATACCAAGGCGTTCGATGAGGTCATCGCCGCCGAAGACCTCTGCGATCCCGAAGAGCTTGAGCGCCTGCGCGGCTTCCTGAATCAGCAACTGGCCAACCTGTCGAGCGTCGTGTCGCGGCTGGCCAACCGGCTGCAGCGCCGCCTGATGGCGCAGCAGAGCCGGTCTTGGAACTTCGATCTCGAAGAAGGCGTGCTCGATGCCGCCAAGCTGACGCGGGTGATTATCGACCCCAGCGCGCCCCTGTCGTTCAAGCAGGAAAAGGACACCGAGTTCCGCGACACGGTGGTGACGCTGCTGCTCGACAATTCGGGGTCTATGCGCGGGCGGCCGATCATGGTTGCGGCCAT
>JASGGL010000272.1:0-3207 GCA_047605065.1 Asticcacaulis sp. | reverse complement strand
AGGTAGGGATCGAGAACAGCAGGCAGGGCGATGGTCTTTTCGCGCAGGACATAGCCGCTGTAACAGGCAGCCTTGTGCGTGGTCATGCTCAGCTTGTACGGCTCATCGGCGCAACCGAAGTCGACGCGCCTGACGCCCTCTGCGGCGGCGGCCTTCATGATGTCGAGCGACAGGAGGATGCCGGGGCTGTGGCGTGCGGCGGAGCGGTCATAAGCCGGAAACCACAGGTGCAGATCCTGTGGCGTGCTCAGGCCGATTTCGGCGGCGATGATGTCCGTGCCGTTGCGGTAGACGCCCGCCATCAGGCGAAGATCGCAGCCGTTGCGATGGGCCAGCGCATACAGAACCTCGCGCGTCCAGCCGCAGGCAAAGACATCGTGCAGGCCCGTGCGGGCATATTGGTCACGCTTATGGGCGATCACCCAGTCGATAATATCGGGCGCAGCGGTCTGCCAGTCAAAGGTCAGGTCCGCATAGGCGGCGTCGAGATTGCGGCGGCAGCGTTCGGCGTTTCGGAAGAATTTCTTCTGCCGGGCGCGCTGATCGGCGTAATAGATGTCGAACCCGCCCGACACGTCGGCATAGAGGCGTTCACGGGTCTCACCGGCGCTGAAGGCCGTATCACTCCCCAGCCAGCCGCTGACTTCGAAGCGGTGCAGATCCAGCGCGCGCAGCACGGTACGCAGGTCGATGCGGGCATCGGGGGCGGTGATCAGGCTGTGAAAATCGGTCAGGGGTGCGCCAAGGGGCTGGGCCACACGGCCACGCAGCTGAAACGGCAGGAAGGCGAGCGTGCGGCCATGGCGGGTGATGCGGGCCAGCCGCGCCTGAGGCACGACAGCGAACAGCGCCTCGATATAGGACAGTTCGCAATAGGGGCTGTCGAGGACGGGATTGAGGGCCAGCCACTGCGACCACTGCTGGCGATCCGCCTCGGTCAGATGAGCGGGTATCGTCAAATCCACAGTCAGCCGGTTCATGTCGTCTCCCGCGTGGGACGGCCTGCGCCCCTTTTGTGTCCATGGTGACACAAAAGGGTTAGCACTCTGACTACGGGTAAGAAGAAATCTATTCGACCGTCACCGACTTGGCGAGGTTGCGCGGCTGATCGACGTCGGTGCCTTTGGCAACGGCGGTGTGATAGGCCAGAAGCTGGATCGGCACGGCGTAGACCAGAGGGGCGACGAAGGGATCGCAGACCGGCCCCTTGACGATCTTCAGCGTTTTTGCGGCATCACCGGACAGGGCGGGAACCTTTTCCGGCGCGTCTGTGATCATCACCACACGGCCGCCACGCGCGGCGACTTCCTGCACATTCGAGGCGGTTTTCTCGAACAGTTCGTCGTCCGGCGCGATGACCACGACGGGGGTGGTTTCATCGATCAGGGCGATAGGTCCGTGCTTCAGCTCGCCCGCGGCATAGCCTTCGGCGTGGATGTAGGAGATTTCCTTGAGCTTGAGCGCGCCTTCCAGCGCCAGCGGGAACATGGCCCCGCGGCCCAGATAGATGACGTCGCGGGCCTTGGACAGGTCGTAGGCGATGCGGCCTATGTCCTTGTCGGTCAGCAGGGCCTGCGAAATCAGGCCCGGCGTTTCCAGCAGGCATTGCACCAGACGGGCTTCTTCGGCGCTGTCGATGCGGCCACGCTGGGCGGCGGCAGCGATGGAAAGCGCCAGCAGGGCGGCGACCTGTGCGGTAAAGGCCTTGGTCGAGGCGACGCCGATTTCCGGGCCGGCGTGGGTCGGCCACATGATGTCGGCTTCGCGCGCCATGGTCGAGGTATGGACGTTGACGAGGGTGGCGGTCTTAAGCCCTTCGCCCTTGCACCAGCGCAGCGCCGCCAGCGTGTCGGCGGTCTCACCCGACTGCGACACGGCCAGGCCCAGCGTGCCGGGGGTCATGGCCGGGGTGCGGTAGCGGAATTCCGAGGCGACTTCGACATCTACGGGCAGGCCTGCCAGCTTTTCGAAGGCGTATTTGGCGATGCAGCCCGCATAGTAGGCGGTGCCGCAGGCGATGATCTGGATGCGGGCCACGTCTTTGAAATCGACGGCACTGCGGATGTCGGCGCGCACGGTCTTGGCCACCGGATCGAGATAGGCGGACAGGGTCCGCTGGCAGCTTTCGGGCTGTTCGTGGACTTCCTTTTCCATGAAGTGGCGATAGGAGCCCTTTTCGACCAGCGCCGCCGAAGCCGAGACGGTGGTGACCGGGCGATTGACGCGGAAGCCGTTCGCGTCGTGGATATCGGCGGCATTCTGAGTCAGGATGACCCAGTCGCCTTCTTCCATATAGGTGACGCGGTTGGTGAAGGGGCCGACCGCCAGTGCGTCGGAACCGAGGAACATCTCATTGTCACCCCAGCCGACGACGAGGGGCGAGCCGCGTCGTGCGCCGAACAGGGTGCGTTCTTCGCCATCGACGATAATAGCCAGCGCATAGGCCCCGTGCAGGCGATCCAGCACGGCCTTGAAAGCGGCCTTGGCGTTGGGGCTCGATTGCAGGGTTTCATCGAACAGATGGGCGATGACTTCGGTGTCGGTATCCGAGCTGAACACGTGGCCTGCGGCGATCAGTTCGGCCTTCAGCTCGGCGAAGTTTTCGATGATGCCGTTGTGGACCACGGTCACCGGACCGGAGGTGTGCGGGTGGGCATTGGCGACCGTCGGCGCGCCGTGGGTGGCCCAGCGCGTGTGGCCGATGCCGACCGTGCCGTGTACGGGGCTTTCCTCGACCACGGTTTCCAGATGGCGGATCTTGCCCGCGGCACGGCGGCGCTGAGTACCCTCAGGCGTCACCACGGCGATGCCTGCCGAGTCGTAGCCGCGATATTCCAGCCGCCTCAGGCTTTCGAGCAGACGCGGGGCCGCCTCAGAGGTTCCGATAACGCCGATAATACCGCACATGCGCGTCTCCGTACAGGGATGGGCCGTCTTGAATGCGCATTTTCAGTAGCAGAATGAAATTTAAAATGCTATGAATTTATTTCATAACGCCTTAAGCAATTCGCCATAAAAGGGTCGTTGTTGCGGGTTTTAAGGCTTTAAAGCTGGCAATCAGGGTAAATTTGCCATTAACACATTGCGTTTCGTATCATTGCGAAGGGCGATAGAGGCGGTGTCTGGAAGGATCACTCGATGAGTGAAAGCAAATGGGATAAGCTTCAGGCGGCGCTCAACGCCACCGGCATCTCGATCAAAGATGTG
>JASGGL010000271.1:0-3228 GCA_047605065.1 Asticcacaulis sp. | reverse complement strand
CGCGCTGATCCTTGCCGATATCGGTCATTTTCTCGAAATCGGTGAAGCCGTAATGATGCACCCAGCGCCAGATCTGCTGGGCGCGCATCTTCGCCTTGCGCTCTTCGACCACGCCCGATTCCTTCAGTGCCGCAATCAGGCCATCGCGCGTCAGCCCGGTGATGTTCACCTTAGGGGCAACGGCAGGTTTGGCGGACAGGTCGAGCGTATAGGCCACGGGTGGAACCTTTGGATATGCAACAGGTCTGGGGAGCGGAAGGTTTTAAGCTTTGACGCAAAATGCCGTCCGGCAGCACCGGGACGGCATTTTGCTGGGGCTATACAGGAAAATACGGGGAATGTCTAATTTGACTTCAGGTAAGCGATAATCGCCTTGCGGTTTTCAGGTTTGGACACCGATTGCGGCATGGCGGTTCCCGGATAGGCTTTCGACGGATCGGTGAGAAAGCGGTCCAGCGTGGCAGCGTCCCAGCGCGTGCCCTTTGTACCCGCCGCCTTGAGGACCGGGGAGTAGGCGAAGCCTTTGACGCTGGCGACCTTGCGACCGACGACGCCTTTCAGCGAAGGCCCCTGACCATTGGCCGGGCCGACCTCGTGACAGCCTGAGCAGTACAGATCGAACAGGTCTTCACCGGAGGGAAGTTGCGCCTGCGCCTGAGGGGCGGAGGCAAAGATAAGCGACGCAAGGAGTATCTGACCGGCGAAGCGCACGCGCTGAATTTTCATAGCAGCACCTGCTGGGCCACGCGGGCCATCAGAAGGACGACGGCGACGAAGTTGATCGTGAACACCACACCGCGCAGGGGGACGTTGTGGGTCTGGGTCTGGATGGCCGTGTGGATCAGGCGACCGGCGAAAAACAGCCAGGCGGCGGTGATATCAATTAATTCTATATTTCCAGAATTATAAATAAATACTGCGGCAAACAGGGCGAAGACAGGCAGTTCGAACTGGTTCGACAGATTGCGGGCGACGCGCCGTGAGCGGTCCCGATCGGCATTGGCGGCAACGAAGGCCGAAGATTTGACCTCGCCCCGGCGCATGGCGGTCTGACGCTCCCAGGTGAGCCAGACATACAGCAGGCCCACCAGCGCGAAATGGCCGAGAAAGGGCAGCATAAAAAGCCGCTCGGGCGTCAGTTCAGGCAGGGGGATGGGCATGAGGACCTCCACAGACCGGGCAATCGGGTTCGGCGGGCAGACCGATGACGCGTGAGGTCATAGACAGACCGTCAAAGATCAGCAACTTGCCGGTGAGCGGCTCACCGGCAGCGGTGATCAGCTTGACCACCTCAAGCGCGCACATCGAGCCTATGATCCCGGCCAGAGCGCCGACCACGCCGACGCGTTCGCAGGTTTCGGCATCGGGCGGCATGTCGGGGACAAAGCACTGATAGCAGGGCTTACCTGTAAACACCGCCACCTGACCACTGAAGCGGCCCAAAGCGCCCGACACCAGCGTTTTACCCTGTGCCATACAGGTGCGGTTGACCAGATGCCGCGTTTCGAAATTGTCGCAGCCGTCGAGCACGATGTCGTAGCCGCTGATGATGTCCGCCGCATTGTCGGGGGTCAGGCGCACCGGATGCAGGCTCAGTGTCGCCGCCGGGTTTAGCGCGCTCAGACGTTCACGCGCGGCATCGGCCTTGGGGCGTCCCTGATCTTCGGTGGCGTAAAGCACCTGCCTTTGCAGGTTCGACAGGCTGACCGTGTCGTCGTCCAGAAGACCCAGAGTCCCAATGCCTGCGGCTGAGAGATAAAGCGCTACCGGAGCCCCGATGCCGCCAAGCCCGACAATCAGCACCTTCGCGGCTTTCAGGCGGCGCTGACCCATGCCGCCGATTTCCTTCAGCACGATATGCCGCGCATAGCGGTCGAGGTCGTCATCGGTAAGCGCGGGCAGGGACATGTTTCCGATATAGGCCGCGCACACGCTAATCACCAGAGGATTTTCTGCGCGGATATCGACCTTGTGCCGGGTTTGATATCGCGGGCCTGAGGGGTATATTCCCACATCGTTTTCAGGGGTACTCATGCGCCGGACTATCAGACAGATCAGCGGCAGGCGGCGTTCGGAAACCGGCGACCGGCGTCTGGGCGTAACGCTTGCTTTCGTGGCGGGGGCGGTCAATGCCGGTGGGTTTCTGGCCGTCGGGGTCTATACCTCGCACATGTCGGGCATGGTGGCGACCTTTGCCGACGATATGGTTCTGGGCAGGCTGATCCCGGCGCTGCTGGCGCTGGTCTATGTGCTGTGTTTTTTTACGGGTGCGGTGACGTCCAGCCTGCTGGTCAACTGGGCGCGGCTGAAGCGGCTGCATTCCGAATTTGCCGTGACGCTGGCGCTCGAAGCCGGGTTGCTGCTGATCTTCGGTCTGCTGGCGACCGGCCTGATCGGGGATATCTCCCTCAGCACCTCACTGACCATCGGGCTCCTGTGCTATATTATGGGTCTGCAAAACAGCCTGATGACCAAGCTGTCACACGCGGAAATCCGCACCACGCACATGACCGGGGTCATTACCGATCTGGGGATCGAGGCCGGACGCTTCCTGTTCGGACGCGCCACCCGCACGGCCAGCCGATTCCACCCGAACAAGGCCCGCTTGCTTTTGTGGCTTCTTATGGCCTTCACGGGTGGCGGGCTGATCGGGGCCTTCGGCTTCAGTCATCTGGGGTTTGTGACCGTCCTGCCGCTCTCGGTGCTGCTGGGGCTGATCGCGCTGGTGCCGATAGTTGACGATCTGTCGCGGCAAAAACGCAAAAAGGTCTTGAAAGCCACAGGCGAACCAACCAATTAGAAGATTATGACGGACAATAATTTTCCTAACTGGCACGGCACGACCATCGTCGCCGTGCGTAAGAACGGCAAGACGGTCATCGCCGGTGACGGTCAGGTTTCCATGGGGCCGACCATCGTCAAGGGCGGGGCGAAGAAGGTCAGGACGCTGGCCGGGGGTAAGGTCATTGTCGGTTTTGCCGGGGCGACTGCGGATGCCTTCACCCTGCTGGAGCGGCTGGAGGCCAAGCTGGAGCTTTATCCGGATCAACTGGCACGGGCCTGCGTCGATTTGGCCAAGGACTGGCGCACCGACCGTTACCTGCGCCGTCTGGAGGCCATGCTGCTGGTAGGCGACCGCAACCATATCCTGACCATTACCGGGGTCGGCGATGTGCTTGAGCCCGAAGACGGGGTGGCGGCCATCGGATCGGGCGGCACCTACGCCCT
>JASGGL010000270.1:0-3233 GCA_047605065.1 Asticcacaulis sp. | reverse complement strand
ATGGCACTGTTCCACTGATAGGTGCCGGCAAACTGACCGTTGATCCACGGCCGCAGTTCCTGCTGAGCGACATTGCCGAAGGAGGCGCGGACCTGCGCGCTGGGCCAGACATGCTCACGCGTCATGCGCGCATACAGCCCGGCGAACTCCTGCATGTCCGTACGCGAACAATTCAGCGTTCGCGTCTCGGCATTGACCAGCGCCTGCCCGGTTTTCTGCACCACGTAGGAGCGCGCCAGCGTGACGAAATCCTGAAACAGGCCGTCCAGCGGATAATAGTCCGTGCCCAGCTTTTTGAGGAACTGAGGTCCGCGCGCGAACAAATCTTCCCATGAGCGCGGCAGGCTCAGGCCCGCCTTATCGTAGGTCGTGCGGTTGAAATAGAACATGCGCGCGGCGTTCGACACGGCGATGGCATTGAGCTTGCCTGCCGTCGTCCCCATGGCCAAAGTCCGCGCATCGAACTGCTTCAGGTCGAGGGCGTCGCCCACCGTGTTCAGGTCGTAAAAGCCCAGCCCGTCGCCGGAAAACAGCGTCTGCCAGTACCAGTTGATCTGCATGACGTCCGGCGCGGTGCCGCCTGCAATCTGCGTCGTCAAACGTTCCAGATGCCCGGCAAAGCCTGTATATTCCGCGCGCACCCGGATGCCGTGCTTTTTCTCGAACAGGCGCAGCGCCTCAAGCGTCGACTTATGCGCCGACGCCCCGCCCCACCAGCTCATGCGCAGTTCACCACCGGGCGCAGACGGTTTGGCGCAGGCCGTCAGAAGGGCGGCAGGCACGGCCAGCAAAAGGCGGCGGCGATGTTGTCTGAATGCATCCATCGCCCTACCCCTTCACCGCGCCGGAGGTCACGCCTTCTACGAAGTATTTCTGCGCCACGAAGAAGAGGATCAGCGACGGCGCGATGGCGATGGTCGACATGGCCAGGATTTCGTTCCATGAGGTTGCTTCGGTGACGTCGATGGACATTTTGAGCGCCAGCGCCACCGGATATTTCTCGACCGACGACAGGTAGATCAGCGGCTGAAGGAAGTCGTTCATCGACCACATGAACTGGAACAGAGCGACCGAAATAATGGCGGGCAAAATAACCGGGCAGACGATCAGGGTCAGCACCTGAAAGCTGTTGCAGCCATCCATCACCGCCGCCTCTTCCATGTCGAGGGGCAGGGAGCGCATGAACTGGATGATCATGAAGACGAAGAAGCCTTCGGTGGCGAAGGCCTGCGGCGCATAGAGCGGCAGATAGGTATCGAGCCAGCCGAATTCGCGGAACATCAGGTACTGCGGGATCAGCAGGACCGACTTCGGCAGCAACACCGTGGCCATCAGCAGGGCAAACAGCCACTTGCGCCCTGGTATGGCGAAACGCGCAAAGCCATAGGCGACGATGACCGATGAAATCACCGTCACCAGAACCTTTGGGATGACGATTTTCATGGTGTTGAGAAGGTAGGTGGCGAAGCTGTATTCGGTCGAGGTTTTCCAGCCGTTGATAAAACCGTCCGTGGTCGGATTTTTCGGAATGAAGCCGACCGAAGAGAAGATTTCCGCATTGTTCTTAAAGGCTCCGCCGATCATCCAAAGCAGCGGATAGATCATCAGAAAGCCAACCAGAATGAGCACGCCATAGCGCGTAAAGGCGTTGATCAGCGGCAGGTGCTTGCGCCAGCCGTGAGACGCATCGAGGGCGACGGACATCAGTGGCCTCCCTTTTCTTCGCTACGTTCCTGAGCATAGAAGACCCAGTGCTTCTGCGACCAGAAGGCGATGGCGGTGAAGACCGCGATGATGATGAACAACACCCACGACAGGGCCGAGGCATAGCCGAGATTGAAGTATTTGAAGGCTTCCTCATAGATCATCAGCGGCAGCAGATAGCTCGATTTCAGCGGACCGCCGGCGGTGATGATGTAGGGGCCGTTGAACTCCTGAAACGCCTGCACGATCTGCATGATGAAGTTGAAGAAGAGCACCGGCGTCAGAAGCGGCAGGGTGATCATCCAGAACTGTTTCAGACGTGATGCGCCATCAAGATCAGCGGCTTCATAGAGGTCTTCGGGAATGGCCTTCAACCCGGCCAGAAAGACGACCATGGCCGAACCGAACTGCCACAGGCGCAGCAGGACGATGGAGAACATCGCTGTCGTCGGCTCCCCCAGCCAGTTAACGCCCCCCAGCCCGATCATGGCCAGCGCCTGATTGAGCAGGCCGTCACCGGCAAAGACGAAGCGCCAGACCACGGCAATGGCTACGCTGCCCCCCAGAATGGACGGCAGGTAAAAGGCCGTGCGGAACAGGCCGATACCCTTGAGCTTGAAATTGAGCACTACCGCGATGAACAGCGCAAAGGCCAGTTTCAGTGGCACAGTGATGAAGACATAGGCGAAGGTGACGCCCAGCGACTGCCGAAAGGTCGAGTCCGCCGCCATGCCGGTATAGTTCGAGGCCCCGACAAAGCCTGCCGCACCCAGATGGTCCTGAAGACGGGCATCGGTGAGACTAAGCACAAAGGAGGCAATGAACGGAAAGGCGGTGAACAGCAAAAAGCCGATGGCGAACGGGGCGATATAGAGGCTGCCGATCCATTTGTTATTATACATGGACGGACCCGTCTGTCTTGTCGGCGAAATCGGGAGAAACGCCGATGGCGCTGCCGTCTTCGGCAAACAGATGCGCGCGATCCGTATCGAGACGAAGCCCCACCTCCTGATGGTTATGCAGGCTGACCTCGCCGTCCAGCTTAAGGATCAGCGGTTCGCCCTCATGGTCTTTCAAGGCGACATAGGCGAAGGTTTCCCCGCCCAGACGCTCGATCAGCACGACATGGCCGCTGAGGTGCGCGTCTTGTGTTTCCGTCGTCAGGCGCAGGTTCTCTGGGCGGATGCCAAGCTGCACAGATGCGCCCGGCGCGACCGACGCACCGGCGCGCGGCAGGGCCAGCGTCGCGCCCGCCACTTCGAGCGTCACCGCCTCCGCCGTCGCTTCGCGCACTACACCTTTGAGGATATTCATACGCGGCGAACCGATGAACCCGGCAACGAACAGGTTGGCGGGTTTGCGATAAAGCTCCAGCGGTGAGCCCACCTGCTCGATACGTCCGCCATTGAGCACGACGATCTTGTCCGCCAGCGTCATGGCTTCGACCTGATCGTGGGTGACATAGACCGAGGTGGCGTTGAGCTTGGTATGCAGGCGCGCGATTTCCACGCGCATCTGACCGCGCAGGG
>JASGGL010000269.1:0-3244 GCA_047605065.1 Asticcacaulis sp. | reverse complement strand
TGGGGTTCGGCGAATTGCGCAGAATCCATTCGCGGATATTGTGGATGTTACGGCCCGTGGACAGGTCCATGACGTTGTCGGCACCCCAGCGGATCGCCCACACCATCTTGTCGACCTCTTCTTCCATCGAGGAGGTCACGGCGGAGTTGCCGATATTGGCATTGACCTTGACGAGGAAGTTGCGGCCGATGATCATCGGCTCGACCTCGGCATGGTTGATATTGGCCGGGATAACAGCTCTTCCTCTGGCGACCTCATCGCGGACAAATTCAGGCGTGATGTAGTCGGGGATCGATGCGCCGAAGTCTTCGCCGTCGCGGATGGTTTCGGCATCGGCCTTGCGACGGATGTTTTCGCGGATGGCGATATATTCCATCTCAGACGTGATGATCCCGGCGCGGGCGTATTCGAGCTGCGTTACCGGGCGACCGGCCTTGCCGCGCAGAACCTTGGGCAGGTTGGGGAATTCCGGCGCGAGGGCCGCGGCGGAAACGTTGCCGTTGTCTTCGGGCTTTACGACGCGGCCTTCGATATATTCGACGTCGCCGCGATCCAGCACGAATTGTTCGCGCACGCGCGGCAGGCCCTTGTCGATCTGAGGGACGAAGCCTTCCTCGGTATAGGGGCCGGTGGTGTCATAAAGGGTGACCGGCGGCTCATTGGCTTCGGGTTGAAGCGCGACTTCGCGGAACGGTACGCGCAGATCGGGGAAGAGCACGCCCGGCTCATAGACCTTTTTCGAGCCGGGAAACGGCGAGGCCTCGACCTTGATGGGCTTAAGCTCCTTGATGGGCTTGTTCATTTCAATAATCCCTTCCTGACCCCGGCGGTGCTCCGGGGCATTATGTAAAAGGGATCATGCGCGTCAGGTGGTCTGGTCCTGTGGCGGGTTGTCGGCTGAACGCGGACGCCAGAGGCTTACTCACTCCCTTCGCCGGCATGACCCGGATCAGGTTCGACGGTTTTAGGAGGCGGCTCTTTCTTTTCAGGAGAAAGAATGGACCTCCGGTCTCAGCCCGCACAAACCTGCGGACACTCCGGTGAACGAAGCGGCAGAATAGGGGATTGCAAGGAACCGGGCAAGCCTATTCGCCAGCTAGTCCCGGAGACGCACGCTTTCGAAGGTCGGCAAGGGGCGGTTGTCGGGTTCCGGGTCCTGGGCGTGGGTGATCCAGCGCGATCCCGTAAGCCGCCAGCGTCCGGAGCCAAGGCGCCCGGCTGTTGCGTCGAAGCGCCATGTAAAGAACTGACCTGTTTGTTCGTTATAGGGATAGTGCGTGCAGGTGACGCTCAAATGCGTCGCATCGGCCCATTTCAGAGGGAGGCACGAGGGTTCGAAAGCGACTGTGGCTTCACGGTTGAGCCAATCCCTGATCACCAGTGCGGAGGTTCCATTCAACTCATCCATCTCTTCTGATCCGGTTGCAATAAACCGTCCGTCGGGCGCGGCGCTGGCATTATAGCCAAACAGCGGAATATTCTTCCCTGCCTTGTCAATGACAACCTCTTGCCCGCCTTCACCGTGTTCGAACGCCAGCAGGGCGAAGTCGGTGAGCGTCGCTGTCGGTCGGGCCTGAAGGCGTATGGGGCCCTTGAACGTCCAGACCTCGCATGTGGCAAAGCCTCCACAATCCTGAGGATTGCTCTTGCGCTGGCCGATAACGCGTCCCCGGTCGTAAAGGGTGAGCTCGGCACCGTTGCGCGTGGCAAGGGCCGGATAGGCTTTCAGTGCGGCGGCTTCAACTGGGTTTATTTCGTATGCTGCCTCTGACGCGGGCGGCAAAGGCGGATCGGATACGCTCGCGCAGGCGGTCAACAGCGCGCAAAGTGCCGTAAGGCTTAGCGTATGTGTCAGATGCCGCATGGTTACTCCCCCTCCGATAACCCCTCGGTTGAATAGCCGTGTTAACCTTTGAAATGTCAAGTCGTCGCCATGTTGGACTTTACTCTTTCGTAAGCTTCCGGGCACAGGCTTATCCACAGGAGGGTCGTTCAGAACCCGGAGGAAGTCCAATGACCGGACGCGAACCGTTACGCACCGTGTCGGAGCAGGAACTGCACATGAAGGTCGGTGCCTATGACGAACTGCGCCACCCCCACGGCTACGTCTATCCCAAGGAGCGGCACCACTGGTACTGGTTCGCCGGTATCGCGGCCTCGCTGGTGCTGGTCGGTGTGACCTTCTGGGGCTATGCCTTGTATGAGCAGGGTGCGGCCCCGGTCTGTGCGTCGCACACCGTCGACAGCCGGGCGTCTCCCGGCGGGACGCTGGCCGAGGTGCGCCGCGTATCATGCCTTGGCGGTGCTCCGGACCTGAGGGTGGTGATCCATGAGCCTGACGGGTCGGTGCGCGGTGCGGCGGTGGCGTCGTTCGAAGCCGGAACCGAGGTACGTCTGCGCTGGCTGGCGGATGATGAGCTGGTGCTGGCTAAGTCGGGCGGCCGGGTGTGGTTCTTCAAGACACACTGGAAGGACGTGCAGGTGCATCTGGCGGGATAGGTTTGCCCCCTCCGTCGGCTTCGCCGACACCTCCCCCGTACGCTTCGCTACAGGGGAGGATGATAACGGTTGCATTGCGGATGATTATCCACCTGTCGGATTTTTAACGAAAACCGCCCTTCCTTTTGGCGGCGGGCGCGCTACATCTTCTGCGTCATTTTATTAAGTGTCGCCTGCCTGCTTCGAAAAACCGGTTTCCACTTTTCGAAGCAGGCTCTGGCCACAGGAGGTCACCCATGTTCGGCAATTCGTCCGTTCCCACCACCCACCATCGTCAGGCCGGTGTTGCCGACGATATCGATTTCGAGATCAAGGGGCAGGAGCTTCAGTTCGTAGAGATCGAACTCGATCCGGGTGAAAGCGCCATCGCCGAAGCGGGCGCTATGGTGTGGAAGGACGCGTCGGTCGGCATGACCACGGTGTTCGGCGACGGATCGGGCCAGAAGCAGGGCGTCATGGGTGCGCTTCTGGGGGCCGGTAAGCGTCTGATTTCCGGCGAAAGCCTGTTCACCACCGTCTTTACCCACAATGGCCACGGTAAGGCGCGCGTCGCCTTTTCCGCGCCGGTGCCGGGTTCGATCATTCCGCTCAAGCTGTCGGATGTCGGCGGGCGACTGATCTGTCAGAAGGATTCCTTCCTTGCCGCTGCCAAGGGTGTGTCGCTGGGCATCGCCTTTCAGCGCAAGATCATGACCGGTCTGTTCGGCGGCGAAGGCTTCATCATGCAGAAGCTGGAAGGCGACGG
>JASGGL010000268.1:0-3274 GCA_047605065.1 Asticcacaulis sp. | reverse complement strand
TGAAGACGGTCATCGAACCGCTTCGGGACGCCGTGGAACGCATCGCCGCCGCCGGTGTCGGTAAGCCCACCGCCTTCCGTCGTCTTTAAACAGTCACTTCGCTGCAAACAAAAAAGCCCGCCATTCCGGCGGGCTTTTTTTCATCCGAGCCAGCCGGATCGGCGCTCTAATGCGCCGCCGCCGCAGGGGCCGCTGCCGGAGCTTCGGCCGCCGGAGCAGCCGCGCCGGGCTGACGCGACGGATCGGGCGCGGGAATGGCAAGGGTCGAACCTTTGGAATGCAGATAGGCGATCAGGGCGATACGCTCTTCCGGCTTCTTGATCCCGGCAAAGCCCATCTTGGTGCCCTTCACCCACTTCGCCGGATTGCCGAGGAAGTGATAGAGCTGATCATAGGTCCAGGTCGGCGCTTCGGCGGCGTGCGCCTTCATGCCGTCGGAATAGGCAAAGCCCGCATGCGCGGCGGTGGCGCGACCGACCACGCCCCACAGGCCCGGACCGGTCATATTGGCGTTGGCCGGATCGACATTGTGACACGAGACGCACTTGCCGAAGGCCTTTTCACCTGCCGCAAGGTCCGCCGTCGGCAGCACCGTGCCCCAGTCCGGATCGATCTCAACCGCAGCCGCGCCGCCTTCGCCAGACGGGGCCTCGGCCACTTCGACCGCGTAACCCGGCTTGGCGGGCGTTTCGGTATGGTAGAGGGCGTCGACGCCGATGCGCACACCCACAATTACGAGAGCGGTCGCAAGGCCCGCCCCCAGAATCTTATTGAACTGAAGATTACCACTCATGCCGCTCAGACGTCCCGACTCTTTAAATCCCAGTTTCAACCGCGAATTTGCCCGTAAGGACGCGATGACGTCAATGCCGGGTGCGGCCTTTTATTCAATATGGTTCTCTGACACGAAATATACCGATGACGCAAGCCGGGATTAACAGCGTTACGGCGAAAGCAGGTCTTCGTGTTAAATCGCCACACCCGCCGCAAAGGGCGGCTGTCCTTGCCTCAAAACCCGCTCCGATCCGCCCAGTTTCACGACAAGGCCCGCGAAAGCCTTGAAAATCAGCCGAAAGAAGCGCACAGACACCCCCTCCTTCCTGTCCCCTCCTGCCCCAAGACGTTCTGCCCATGACCTCCGCCCTCCCCAAAATCGCCTATCAGGGCGAACCCGGTGCCTTCAGCCATCAGGCCTGCCGCCGCTGGTTCCCGGATCACGCCCCTGCGGCCTATCCGAGCTTTGAAGCGGCCTTTGCGGCGGTGACGTCCGGCGAATGCGCGCTGGGGATGATTCCCGTCGAAAACGCGCTGGCCGGACGGGTGGCCGATGTCCATCACCTGCTGCCGCATTCGGGGCTCAAAATCATCGGCGAACGCTTCCTGCCCATCGAAATGACGCTGATGGGCGTGCCCGAAGCCGAACTGTCGGACATCACGGTCGCCTTTTCGCACAGCATGGCCCTGATGCAGTGCCGCAACTCGCTTCAGGCGCTGGGCATACGGCCTGAGCTTTATCACGACACGGCCGGTGCCGCCCGCCGCCTGAGCGAAACGCGCGAAACCGACCGTGCCGCCATCGCGCCGGAAATCGCCGCCGAGCTTTACGGCCTGAAAATCCTGCGCCGCAATCTGGAAGACGCGCACAACAACACCACACGCTTTCTGGTTTTGAGCGCGCAGGACGAAGTGTCAGACCCCGCCCCCGACAGCCGCGTCCTGACCAGCTTCGTCTTCGGAGTGCGCAACATCCCCGCCGCCCTCTATAAGGCGCTGGGCGGGTTTGCCACCAACGGCGTCAACATGATCCGTCTGGAAAGCTATATCCGTGACGGCATCTTCGTCTCGGCCTTCTTCTATGCCGAGGTCGAGGGCCGCCCCGGCGACCGCCTGCTGAAGCTGGCCTTCGAAGAACTGGCCTTCTTCGCTGAAGAGGTGGAAATTCTGGGCGTCTACGCCATGGACCCGTTCCGCGTCGCGCAGGGCTTGTGAGCCCTTACGGCAGCGCCTGCCCCGTGCTGACCGCGCGATAAACCGCATCGACCGTTTCAGGCAGGATGGGCCCGGTGATCTTGTCGATCACCACACCGTCCGGACCGACGATGAAGGTTTCCGGCACGCCGGATATGCCGAGATCGAGGCCCATCTGTCCGTCTTCGTCCGACAGGATGCGCGCATAGGGATCGCCGTGCTTTTCGATAAAGCTCAGGCCGTTGATCGGCGTGTCCTTATGGTCGATGCCGATGATGACGACCCCTTTGGCCCTGAGGTCCATCAGGTAGGGGTGCTCGGCCAGACACGGCGTACACCACGACGCGAAAACATTGACCAGCACCGGCTTACCCGACGCCCGTGCGATGTCTTTCAACGACACCAGCGATCCGTCGCGCAGGTCGGTCAGGGTGCGTGCAGGCACCGGCTTACCCACCAGCTCCGCCGGGGCGTATTCGGTCTTTTTGTGAAAATTATACCAGCCGAGCACGGCCAGAAGCGCCGTCAGCAAGACCAGCGGCACAGCCAGAAGCGCGCGCTTCATGCGTCCACCGTCTGGGCTTTTTCAGCGGCCAGCTGGGCCTGAAGCGCCCTGAGTTTCGCGGCCTTCTCACGGTGCGCACGCACGCTCACGATCACCAGTCCGATCAGGGCCGCCGCGCTGATACCGTAACTGCCCCAGACGAAGAGGACGTATTTGCCCATATTGAGATCCATTACGCCCCCCCTTCGCGAAAGCTCAGGCGCGCGCGCAAACCGTTATATTTGCGGCTGAGGATTTCGGTATCGATACGCAGCAACCAGAGCCAGACGAACAGCGCCTTATAGGCCAGCGCCATGACCAGCAACGGCCATAACATAGCCGGGGCCACCGTCGGCCCATCAGCGCGGAACACCGACGCCCCCTGATGCAGCGTGTTCCACCAGTCGACGGAGAACTTGATGATCGGCAGGTTGACCAGCCCGATCAGGGCGAGGATGGCGGTCGATTTCGCCGCCCGCTGTTCGTCCTCGATCGAGGCGTGCAGGGCGATGTAGCCGATATAGAACAGGAACAGCACCAGCACCGACGTCATGCGTCCGTCCCATTCCCACCACGTCCCCCACATGGGCTTTCCCCATAAGGAACCGGTGATCAGAGCCAGCGCCGTGAACACCGCGCCGATGGGGGCGGCGGCCTTGGCTGCAGCATCGGCCAGCGCATGACGGAAGATCAGTCCGAAGAAACTGGCCACGCCCATAATGAGGTAGGTAAACAGTGCCATCCACGCCGCCGGGACGTGGA
>JASGGL010000267.1:0-3295 GCA_047605065.1 Asticcacaulis sp. | reverse complement strand
ACCGTGGCGGTCACCGGCGTCTCAAGCCGCAGAGCGGCCTTAAACCTCACGGGCAGGCTGAGGAGGGTATTATGATCGAAAATCCCCTGAACCCGGACCTCCGCGGTCCCCGGCAGGATGTGTGCGTCCCCCTCTGCGACAAGAAAATCCGGGAAGGCGGCCGCCATGTCGTCTTTTAATTCCGGTACGGGCCGCATCGCCGCGCGGGCCTCAGCCGACATCTCGGATGCCTGCGCCGCCATTCCGGTCAGCGCGAGCGCGCCCCACGTACACAGCACGGCCAAAGCTTTAAACCGCATATCGTTCCCCCCAATTCAGCGCAGGCATGGCCCATTTCCATAGGAGGCGCAACAAAAAAGCCGCCCCGTTTCCGGAGCGGCTTTGATGTATACCAAGGCGTAAACCTTAGAGAGCGGAGGACGTATCCACCTTCACGCCCGGGCCCATGGTCGAAGACAGCGAGATCTTGCGAACATAGAGACCCTTGGCGCCCGACGGACGGGCCTTCACGAGAGCGTCGACCAGAGCCTTGGCGTTGGCTTCCAGTTGCTCGACCGTGAACGAGGTCTTGCCGATGCCGGCGTGCACGATACCGGCCTTTTCGACGCGGAACTCGACGGCGCCCGACTTGGCGTCCTTGACGGCCTGAGCGACGTTCGGGGTCACGGTGCCGACCTTCGGGTTCGGCATCAGGCCGCGCGGGCCAAGCACCTTACCGAGGCGACCGACCAGAGCCATCATGTCCGGAGACGCGATGACGCGGTCGAAGTCCATGAAACCGCCCTGGATCTTTTCGACCAGGTCTTCGGCACCGACGACTTCGGCACCGGCGGCCAGAGCTTCCTCGGCCTTCTTGTCCTTGGCGAACACGGCGACGCGGACATCCTTACCGGTGCCCGACGGCAGTTGCACGACGCCACGGACCTGCTGGTCGGCGTGACGCGGGTCAACACCCAGATTGACGGCGATTTCGACGGATTCGTCGAACTTGGCCTTGGCGTTAGCCTTCACGACGTTCAGGGCGTCGGTCAGACCGTGCAGCTTTTCAGCTTCAACGTTCCAGGCTTTGATGCGCTTTGCGATTTTGGTCATCAGATTTCCCCTTAGTCGACGATCTTCAGGCCCATCGAGCGCGCGGAGCCCTCGATGATCTTGGCGGCGGCGTCGAGGTCATGAGCCGAAAGATCTTTCATCTTCTTTTCGGCAATGTCCTTCAGCTGCTGGCGGGTGATCTGACCGGCCGAATCACGGCCCGGCTTGGTCGAACCCGACTTCAGGCCAAGCGTCTGCTTGATGAAGAAGGTGGCCGGCGGCGTCTTGGTGACGAAGGTGAACGACTTGTCCTGATAGACCGTGATGATGGTCGGGAGCGGCGTGCCTTTTTCGACGTTTTCAGTGCGGGCGTTGAATTCCTTACAGAAACCCATGATGTTGACGCCGCGCTGACCCAGTGCCGGGCCGATGGGGGGCGAAGGCGTGGCAGAGCCGGCCTTCACCTGGAGCTTGATGTAGCCCAGGATTTTCTTAGCCATTGGATATCTCCATAAAACCCCGATAAATCGGGACATGTGAGCCGTGGTATGGGTCGCCCCTGCCACGGATTTAACTTCGCTTGAGACGAAGAGCGGGCGCTATAGACGATAAGCCCTTTGGGCGCAAGCCCTATTCCACCGGGAACAGGCCGTCGGCATAGGCGTCGCCGTGATAGCCCTTGATGCCGATCTGGCGTGCCAGCGGGCTGATCGGGTCCTCACCGCGCTTCAGTCGTCCGATCAGCGCCTTAAAGTCGTGATGCGGCCGCCACCCCAGATCACGCCGGGCACGGTCATTGACATAGACGCGATCGATCCCGGCAGGCAAGCGCCAGCCGCGACGCGCAAATTCACCCTCGCAATCCACATAGCGGCTCAGGACGCCCGCCATGTCTGCGCGGAGGTTCGCCAAATCATCCGCCGTGAAAGGCGTGGTGGCGCTGACGATATATTTGCCAAAGCCTATATCCGCCGCCCGCCCCAGCGCGTACAGGTGCGCCGACACCGCGTCTTCTATGTCCACACGGCGATAGAGATATTCGACCACCTTGAGATTGGTATCGTCGAACGCCTCACGCGCCGCCTTCGAGTCGTCCGCTTCCGGAAAGAAACGCGAAGTGCGTAAAACGATACACGGCAGTTTCTGATTGCGATGAAGCAACTGGCACAGGTCTTCGGCGGCGGCCTTGGTCACGCCGTAGATGTTCTTCGGCGCAGGCATAACCTCTTCGGTGATCCACGCAGCAGGCAGTCCCGGCGGCGGTACCAGCGCGTCACCGAACACGCTGGTCGTCGAGGTGAAGACAAACGCCCTCACCTTCTGAGCCACCGCCTCCTCCAGCAGGTTCAGCGTGCCGGTGATATTGGTGTCGATGAAATCCTGACGGCTGTGGGTCGCCACGTGCGGCTTGTGCAGGGTCGCCGTGTGCAGCACGGCGTCAACGCCCTGCATAGAACGCGCCACGAATGCCCGATCGGTGATCGATCCCACATGATCGGTGAAGGCAGACGGCAGGATATCGACGCCAACCACAGGCTCCCCGCGCCCTCTAAGCGTCCGCATCAGGGCCTCCCCCAGATGCCCCGCGCTGCCCGTGACCAGAATTGTCATCACCAGACTCCCAAAAACAAACCCCACACGGCCAGAGCCGCATGGGGTTCGTCAACGCATAAGATATGCGGAAGGGTTTTTAGCCGACCGTCTTTTCGACCTGAGCAAATTCCAGATCGACCGGCGTGGCGCGACCGAAGATCGACACCGACACCTTGAGGCGGGCGTGTTCCTGATCGACGCTTTCCACAACGCCATCGAACGAGGCGAACGGACCGTCGATGACCTTGATCTTCTCGCCGATATCGAAAGACAGAACCGTCTTCGGCTTTTCGGCGGCAACATCGGCATTACCGACGATGCGCTGAACTTCGCGTTCCGACACCGGCATCGGCTTGGCACCCGAACCGAGGAAGCCGGTGACCTTCGGCGTGTTCTTGACCAGATGGAAGGCTTCGTCGGTCAGTTCCATCTTAACCAGCACATAGCCGGGGAAGAACTTGCGTTCCGAATTGAACTTGCGGCCGCGACGGATTTCCACGACTTCTTCGGTCGGGACAAGGATTTCCGAGAACTTGTCCTCAAGCCCCTGCGCCTTGGCCTGCTCACGCAGGGACTCAGCGACCTTCTTTTCGAAGTTCGAATAGGCGTGGACGATATACCACTTGTGCTTCGGGTTCGGCGCGAGCGCGGCTTCCAGAGATTCGGCCAT
>JASGGL010000266.1:0-3303 GCA_047605065.1 Asticcacaulis sp. | reverse complement strand
TTTACAGGGCGATGGGGGCCCCGATATCTGGGTCGAGATCAAGAATGTCCACTATAGCCGGACACCGGGGTTAGCTGAGTTTCCCGATTGCGTGACCACGCGCGGAGCGAAGCACCTGATGGAGCTGACCGAGCGCGTCGAGGCCGGCGACCGCGCCGCCGTGGTGTTTTGCGTACAGCGCCCCGACGTCACGCGCTTCGATATCGCCCGCGACATCGATCCGGCTCTGGGCAGGGCCTATGATGCCGCGCGAAAAGCCGGGGTCGAAATCTACGCCCTCGCCTACGCGGTTTCGCAGACAGACCTCACGCCCGCCCATCGTCTGGACATAGTTTAAATTTCTGGTGCTAAATTTCTGGCCCTAAATTTCTGGCGTGACGCGGCTAAGCAACCGGTGCTCCCACACGCCAATGCCCATGGCCAGTATCAGGCCGTAGCCGCCCCACAGGCCCAGCCCCGTGGCGTAGGTATAGAGGTCAAGTCCCGGATCGAGGAAGATGATCAGGTGCGACAGAACGGTATTGAGTGTGAAGGCCGCCATAAGCAGGGTCCAGACACGCCGCGCCCTCAGCGATAAGCCTATACAGGACAGACACAGGGTCGCATCGATGGCCAGAACGCCCGGATCGAATCCCGGTCCCGGCCGATGCACAAGCCAGGTCAGCAGCAGGCTCACCAGAAACAGCGCCGCCCCGATGCGCTCGTACACACCGCCGCGCCAGAAGGCCAGCGCAACGACGACGAACGCCCCCAGCGTCCCGGCCCAGAACCAGAGAAATTCGACGAGTTTCATCGCTTAGCGCAGATAGCTTATGAGGTGACGTAAAGCTTCGAGGCAACCGACAATGGTGAAGATCAGTCCGCTGACCAGAACCGTCGCCCCCAGCGCCACCGCCACAATCAGCCCCATCCACGACAGGGCGTTCAGGCCTTTCAGCCACACACGCATACGGCTGAAAAAAAGTGCCGCCCGAGAAAGCGCGGGCCCGCGGACGACATCGGCACCTGAGAAGGATTCCACGCCGTCCGCGAACACCCCATCCCCCATGGCGGCATGCTCAGTCTGTTGGACTGAGGGTAAATCTGCACCGAAATTCTGCGCCTCGGCCATCGGTCCTGAAGGCCATCGGTCGTCAGGGCCGACATCGGTCGACGACTTTTCCGCCGCCGCCAGCCAGCGCGCGGCCTCGCGGCTGGTGGCCACGCCCAGACGCTTGCGCGCGGCTTCGGTATGGGTTTTCACCGTGCGCTCGCCGATGCCGATCAGACGGGCGATCTCCTTGGCCTGATGGCCGTCGGCGATCAGCCTGAGTATCTGCTTCTGACGGATGGTCAGGTGCTCAAGCGCGTAGCGTCTATCCTGGTCGGAGCTATAGGCGGACATGATGGCTCAGATACGATGTCCGGCCGCGAAAGACCATGGGGTCAGACGCCGCATCAAAGGCAGGCGAGACGGGACTTTGAAGGGGTTCGGACAGGTCATGGCGGGCCTTATACACGCTGCCCGGATTCGGCGGAACCGAATAAAATCATCCCAGCCGCAAACACCAGCGGTCGCGGATATCGAGTTGCCCGCACAGGCGTTCGGCCTGCGCCGGAGACTGTACCGGTCCGATACGCAGACGCACCAGCACGCGCCCGTCCGCCGTGGTGACCGGTTGCATCACCGGCCTGAAGTTATCGAGCCCCGGATGACGCGCCTGCATAGAGGCCCACGCCGCGCGGGCCCCGTCGGCGGAACTGAAAGACCCCACCTGTATGGTGCTGAAGGCAGCCTGAACGGGCGTCACCACAGGCACCGGAGCGGCCTTTGCGATCGGGGCGACAGGCAATTCCGCCTGAACAGAACCCTTCGCCGCAGAGCCTTTAAGGCCGGTATCGAGCGGCGTGTCGGCCTGAGGCCGCTCCATATCGAGCGGATTGACCACGCGGATCAGACTGCTGACCGCCGCCTGACGCGGGCCCTGCGTCGCCTCCATCAGGCCGCCCTTACCGGTCGTCAGCTCTTTGGCCGTATCGAAGACCAGTTCGATCTGCTGATCGCGGCTTGCCGGCGATGACGCGCTTTGCGAGGCCGCATCCGCGGGCGGGGTTGACGTGGTGTCACCCTTTCCTTCGATGTCGATTTCGGCTAAACGCGCCGCCATGCGCTGAAAGTCCTTGCCGTCGCCCTTGGGAAGGTCGCACCCGGACAGGCCGGTCGCCGCAAGGCAAACCGTGAGAAACGCCAGTCTTGAAAAGGGGGCAAAGCGGCTCATATGCGCACCGTAACACCGCCGGTTTAAATCGCGGTTAGAAAGATTGGTTAATAAAGCTATGCCCGTCTCCGACGCCGCCACCCACGACCGCCTTGTCCATCTGCGCGACATCGCAGACCTGCGTCAAACCGTTGCCGGATATAGGAAACGCGGCCTGACGGTCGGCTTTGTTCCGACCATGGGGGCGCTGCACGAGGGTCATCTGGCACTGGTCCGCCACGCCAAAACCCTCTGCGACGTGGTGATCGCGTCCGTCTTCGTTAATCCGAAGCAGTTCGCCCCGCACGAGGATTTCGGCCGTTACCCGCGTCAGGAAGCGCAGGACGCGCAACTTCTGGAAAGCGTTGGCTGCGACGCCATCTATCTGCCGGGCGCCGACATCATGTACCCGCCGATCTTCGCCTCGACCGTTCACGTTGACGGCCCGGCCTTAGGGCTGGAAGGTGCGTTCCGCCCGCAGTTCTTCGACGGCGTGGCGACTGTGGTGCTCAAACTGTTCAATCAGGTGCAGCCGGACGTCGCCGTGTTCGGCGAAAAGGACTATCAGCAGCTTCAGGTGATCAAAACCTTTGCCCGCGATCTCGACCTACCCGTGCAGGTGGTCGGCCTGCCGACCGTGCGCGAAGCCGATGGTCTGGCCCTGTCATCGCGCAACGCCTATCTCAGCGCCGAAGAACGTCAGACCGCCACGCGCCTGATCGCGGAACTGAATGCCGTCGCCGACACCGTTCGCCAGAAGGGCGATGTCGAAGCCGCACTTGAAACCGCTAAGACCCGTCTGACGTCAGCGGGCTTCGGACCGGTCGATTATATCGAGTTGCGCGACGCCGACACTCTGGCTCCCGCCGATGCGCAGACAACGCACCTGCGCCTTCTGGCCGCCGCCTGGCTGGGCAAGACCCGCCTGATCGACAATATCGCTGTTTAGCGACGACTTACCACGCCCCGGCATCGCGCAGGGCGGCGATCAGGTCGGGCGGCAGGTCCTCGCCCCCGCTGCCTTTGATAAGGTCGCGCGGAGAATCCTTGACCTCCAGATAGCGCC
>JASGGL010000265.1:0-3303 GCA_047605065.1 Asticcacaulis sp. | reverse complement strand
CGCTTACCCTGTTTGCGCAGGTAGAGAATCTGCGCGGTCAGGCCGATGACGAGCACGGCCAGCAGGCTGAGGTGCGCGCCCTTGAGCAGCGGTGAGTTGAGGTCGCTGGCCAGCGGATGACCGTCCGGCACGCGCCGCAGGGTTTCGCTCACCGCCGGAACCATCAGCAGGAAGGCGCTCAGGCTCAGGAAAATCGTTTCCGGATAGACGGCGATGCGCTTCGGCAGGGGCGTCAACCCGATGCCGTAACCTGCCAGCAGAAAAACCAGCGTCACCGCGCCTATAATAAAGCTGACCGGCTGATGCGCGACGATGAAGACGGTCGCGGCCCCGATAAACATCGACGCGAAATAAAGTACGCCAGGGGTGGATCGCGGCACGATACGACCGTGACGGGCGAACATATAGAGGGCCAGCGGTATGGCCGGCAGGCTGCCCAGCGTATGCAGCCATCCCAGCGGGGAAATTCCAAACATATCTCTATCCTTTGATTTACCTACCTATCAGTTGGTAGATTTTCAGGTTAAATAAAAGACGATCTAAGCGCCTGAGGCGATCAACCGTTCGACAAGCGGCGTGACGATCAGGCCGAAGACCTCCGGATCGCCATAGGCGCGCGCCGATAGCATGGCGCCATGCACGGTCGCCATGACCATTTCGGCCTCTACCACCGCCGCAGAGGTGAGCTTAAGCGAGCCCTGCTGCGCGCCCCGCGCCAGCACTGCGGCCAGCCAGTTCGACAGGTCACGGAAATGCCCACGCACCTCCAGCGCCACGGCTTCGGGCAGAACCGTAAGCTCGCTGGCCAGCAGAGCGCAGACGCAGAAGGGCGCACTGGCGTCCATGATGCACGCCTGCCAGTAGGCGGTATAGGCGCGCAACTGCGCCAGCGGATCGGGCATGGCCTGCTCAAGAGCGGCAAGCCCGGATCGCGCCTCCTCGCGGTAGCGGACAATCAGCGTGCGGACCAGATCGGCCTTGGCCGGGAAATGGTGGTGGATGCTCGGCTTACGGATACCCACCACCGCTGCGATATCGGCATAGCTGAAACCGTTATAGCCACCCGCAACGATCAGGTTGCGGGCGCAGGTCAGGATGTCATCGGCGGTAGAGGTGACAGCGTTCATACGCACAACCTACCTACTGGTAGGTATATAGTCAAGCCCACCCGGATCAGTGCGACGCGCCGTCCCACTTGCGAATGGTGAGGGCATCGAGATCGACATCGGGCAGGCAGCGCAGATTCACCGCCGTCATCTCGCTGCCATCCGGCTTATTGCCCTCGCTGAACGGCGCAATACCGCAGGTGTCGCAGAAATAATGCTTCAGACGGTGCTGGTTGAACTGATAGACGGACGGGCCTTCGCGCGACCCGTTCAGCTTAAAGTCCGTTCGCGCAACAAAGGCCAGCAGGCTGCCGCGTCGCCGGCAAAGCGAACAGTTGCAGTCGATGGCTGTATTGAAGTCTCCTTCGACTTCGAAGGAAATCTTGCCACAATGGCAGCTGCCCTGATGTGTGCTCATGATGCGTCTCCCGGTTTTTTGCCCATAGGAACCGAGGACGCATCAAAAAGAAAGCGCGAATTTACGGCGCGACGAAGAAGGTTTTCGAGCAGTATTCGCAGGTGATATGCACCTTGCCATCGGGCTCGACCATGTCGGCCTGTTCGTCGCTCGAGAAGGAACGGACCAGATCCTCAACGCGGGTCTGCGAACAGCGGCAGAGCTTGGCGATGGGTTGCGGCGGCGACAGACGCACGCCATCCTCATGGAACAGGCGGAACAGCAGGCGGTCGGCCTCAAGCTCGAAATCGGTCAGTTCCTCTTCGCCCAGCGTGGCAAACAGGGCGCGCACATGGTCGAAGGCTTCGCGCGTATCGCCGCGCGTATCGTCCCCGGCGATCGCCTGAATCATCGCCCCGCCCGCGCGCCAGCGTTCACCGTCCGGCGTGTTTTCGCGCGCGACGGCCAGCTTGATCTGGGTCGGGATCTGCTCGGACTGAGCGAAATAGTGCTCGGCGCACAGGGACAGGGACTCGCCTTCGATCGGCGTCACGCCCTGATAACGGTCGCCCATGCCGTCGGGCTCCAGGGTCATGATGAAGGTGCCGCCGCCCAGCAGGGTCTGCGCCCCAAGCGATTTGAACTGCCCCTCATTATTGGCCTCAAGCGCCGCCAGTTCCTCCGGATCATAGCGGCAGAAACCGCGCAGGGACCCGCGCGTGTCGTAATCGGCGACGACGTAGCGCACCACGCCCTGCCCCTGCGCCTGCATGATCAGACGCCCCTCGAACTTCAGCGCCGAACCGACCAGCACCGCCAGCACACAGGCCTCCCCCAGAAGGGTGGCGATGGCGTCCGGATAGGCATGCGCGTCCAGAATGGCGTTCAGCGTTTCGTCCAGACGCACCAGACGTCCGTGTACGGGAAGCGTATCGAGCACAAAGCGGGCGGCATAGTCCTGAGACGGCAGAGGATAGGAGCTCATCGAAAATCACACAAAAAAGGAGCGAAGGGCCGGAGATAGTTTCAACCTTGACCGGTTTCAAGGCATTACTGCGGCAATACTGGCACCTTAGCCGATCCGCACCGGCAAAAAAAGCCGAAGCATCGGGAAATACTGACAAAGGCGGTTGTCTTGAGGGGGGTTTTGGCTTAATCGCCCGCTTGAATTTAAGTCGCCTTTGGGCGTACCCGGCCTCCGGCCTTCATACCTTAATTAGCGCGCATCCGCTCCGAAAACCGGTGCCCACTTTTCGGATGCGCTTCAACGGAAGCGAACATGCACATGGCTCCCGCTAGCGTAAATCTCGCCACCCTCGTTCTCGACTTCGATTCGACCTTCACCAAGGTCGAGGCGCTCGATGTTCTGGCCGAGCAGCTCTTTGCCTCCGACCCGGCGCGCCTGACCGATCTTAAGGCGATCAAAGACCTGACGGAACTGGCCATGTCCGGGGAAATCGGCTTCGGAGAGGCTCTGCAGCGCCGTGTGCAGATCCTCAAGCCCTCGCGCAGCGATATCGAAGCCCTGACCGAAGCCCTGAAAGAACAGGTATCGGCCTCCATCGAACGCAACCGTAAGGTCTTCGAAGAAAACCCCGGCAAGATCCGCATCATCTCCGGCGGCTTCCATGAGTTCATCGAACCGGTCGTCGCCGCCTTCGGCATCCGTCCGGAGCACGTGCTGGCCAACCGTCTGGTTTTCGACGAGACCGGCGTGGCCGTTGGCGTCGATCAGGACAATCCCTTGTCGAAGGACGGCGGCAAGATCGTCGCTCTGCGCAGCTGGGCCGATCTTTCGGG
>JASGGL010000264.1:0-3318 GCA_047605065.1 Asticcacaulis sp. | reverse complement strand
GCACCGGCAACAAGGACGTGCTGCGCCTCGAGCACATGCGCGAGATGAAGCACAACGCCATCGTCTGCAATATCGGCCACTTCGACTCGGAAATTCAGGTCGCGGCTCTGCGCAACTACAAGTGGGACGAGATCAAGCCGCAGGTCCACCACGTCGAATTCCCGGATGCCAAGAAGATCATCGTCCTGTCTGAAGGTCGTCTGGTCAACCTCGGCAACGCGACGGGTCACCCGTCCTTCGTCATGTCGGCCTCGTTCACCAATCAGACTCTGGCGCAGATCGAGCTGTGGACCAACAACAAGGCTTACGAAAAGCAGGTCTATACCCTGCCGAAGAAGCTGGACGAAAAGGTCGCCCTGCTGCACCTCGAAAAGCTGGGGGCGAAGCTGACCGTCCTCAACCCGGAGCAGGCCGACTATATCGGCGTCACGGTCGAGGGACCGTTCAAGCCGGAACATTATCGGTATTAATATCAGCCACCCTCCAAGTTTCAGCTTGGAGGGTGTTTTATTTCAGGGGGGGCATGTCACCGGGCGCGGAGAGGGTTGTTTCTCCACTCTGATCTGGTTTCGCCGAACTTCACTTCAGGGCAGGTCTGTAAGGTTTTGAGCGCTTAACCAGACTTCAGCGTCTGCTTTGATTGTGTCGTTGAGCTCTGCAAGGTGGCGAGTATAGGCCGTGCCGGGGGCAAACCTGTAGTTTGCCGCGCCGCATAACCGTTCATAGCTGCAATAGTCCGATAAGAGCGGCTGCAGGCCAGGTATCTGATCGGCATAGGTGTTTTCCCACCCAATATCTGCCATCAGTCCGCTTAAGCCAAATACGGGTTGGGTGCACCCTGAGACTATGTCCTGCAAATGCTTGGTCGCAATGATTTTCAACGCTTCAGCCCTATCAGCGGGAGGGGCGACGTCCAAAAAAAGCAAAACAGGTGCCAAATGCATGGCCACTTCGACGGTCAGCTCATTATTCACCGCATCCATGATTTCGAGGAATGAATCGTCATAGATGCCAAGTTCGAGCAGTCTGTTGACCAAGCCCCGTACGCGATCCACGTCCATGCCGAGAACCATTTGGCGTGCGGCTTCGAGCCGCAATTCATCTGTAATGGATTGGGCCGTCAGATCACTTATCGGAGGTGTTAAAGACGTGCGCATGCTTCATTTGAAGTCATCAAGCCCGGTGCGTCAAGAATGGCCGCACAAACGGTCTGGCGTCACAAGAGTCGGGTAGGGATGTCGTGGAAGTGTTTACTGATCCGGGTCTATCTCGGATTGCCTTTGACAATGGCCGCGCATTTTTTGCAGCGCTGGACGCGGCGTGAGCCGATTTCGAGGGACGGCTGATAGGCATCGAAGACGGGCTCGTCGGCCAGACGTTCCCACACGTGGTTGCACTTTTTAGACGACGAAAAGGGCAGTCGTAGATTCAGCATGCTGCGTGCTCCCGCGCCGCAGCATACTAAGCCAATCCTTATGTAAGTAAACGCCTGTCAGGAAAATCGACGTGCCGCGCCGGGTTTAATTCGGGGATCAGCCCAGAGCCACACGGGCAACCAGCGCCCAGGTCGCGGCGCAAAACAGCCCAAGCCCCAACAGAGTCCATTTCAGCGGCAGCTTGGGTTCGGGCTGAACGGTTTCGAGTGCGCTCAGCAACTGATACTGCAGCGCATGGGCGGGGGAGGGCACACCTGCGGAGTGCGCAGAGGCTTCCGTCGGCTGGGGACGGGCCGTGTCGGCGCGCTGGGAATGTAGATGCTTGGCTTCTGCCCGCTTCTGGCGCATGGCGCTCTCCTTGTGGAGGATGTTTCCTGACCCGTTTTATTCTATCGTGGTTAAATAAGGATCGAAAAACAAGGCTAATTTTTGGTTTATTTTGATAAAGAAGTTATCTGAATCCGGGATTGTATAATGAGGTCGGGAGTTGCGCCGAAAATGCGAGCAGTGGGTGCTTTTTTATTTAAGTGAGCCTCGTTTCAATTATTAATTACCTATTGCTGCGGTTGCGAAAATAAATGTTCGGGTAACTATATTCAGAAGGGGTTTGTTTTCCATATTCGCTTACCCTGTTGGTGTTAGAGCGCTTCCCGATAAAGTGAGCACCACTTTACGGAAGAGAGGCGCGTTAAAGCCAATATTTAGAGCGCCGATCGGGTTCAGCCAGATCGGCGCGGAGACACCCTCATGTCGCGCGCGCAAAAAGCGGTTCTGTATGTCCGGGCCTGTCTGGCCCTGTTGTCGGTCACGATCTGTATTCTGGTTTTCGGGCCGTTTCAGGGCGCGGAAGAGGCTTTCGGGCTGACCGATAAAGAAGCGCACGCCATCGCCTTCTTCGTGCTGACCGTCGTTCTGCAACTGGCCTTGCCGCGTGTGCGTCGTACGGACATGGCGCTGGGGGTGCTGGCCGTCGGCGCGCTGATCGAGGTGGGGCAGTTGTTCACCGGACGCAGCGCCAGCATCTACGACTGGCTGGCGGATGCCATCGGGGTGACCGCGGCGATTGTGCCCTCCTATGTCGAAACCTTCCGTCACTATGTTCGTGCCGAACAGAAAGGCCAGCCGCTGCCACGCCGCCGCGCGGCCGATCAGGGGCCTGAAAGCGCCGCTTCCGGAGATGTGACGTCGGGCACCTGACGCACGCCTGACGAACAGACAATAAAAAACCGCCGGGTGCGCACGGCACGCCGGCGGTTTTTCATGCGGCGCCCTACCGGCGCGGCATCTATATTAATGACGAAGAATAAGCAGGGCGACGGCGGCCACCATGACCCAGCTCATGCCCACAAAACCAATGAGAATCCCGGCGCGTTCCGACAGGGGCAGCTTGACGTTCGACGCTTCGCGCCAGACGACGACTTCGGGCTTGGGCTCATTGATAACGGCCATGACGTTCCTCATCCCTTATGGGTATTCTTATGGTTACTGACTGTCGTCATTCCGTCATATGCACATGCAAAAGCAAGTCAACAAAGTGTGTTGGTGCGCCGCGAAATGGATGGTGCATTGCATTAGCGGCTTTGACATTGTCCTGCGGATGCGACAAAGCTCAGGCAGGGTAGTCGAGGACGGGCGATGAGTAACGCAGCAGGTGGGGCCGGATGGGCTGTCCGTGTAAGTATGGCGACGCTCGCTGCGGCGGTCGCGGCGTTTGCCGGGCTGGCCGCACTGCAATTGTCGAGTGCGGAAACGCCCAATGTCGTCACATGGCCCTTCGGAATGACCGAGGTTCTGGTGGCGCGCACCTATCAGGAAGAGGCCGTCGATAAAAAGATCGCGCTGCTGGAACGGGCCACGGCGGCCTCGCCGGTTCGCGCCCTGC
>JASGGL010000263.1:0-3375 GCA_047605065.1 Asticcacaulis sp. | reverse complement strand
AGACGCCGTGTGCTTGAGATAGGCCGCACGCTCCGCCGCCGTCGCATCGACGCGGCGCAGGATGGCCATGGAGATCACGTTGTCGCCTTCAGCCAGACGCACGCCGCGCACACCGGTCGAATCGCGGCCCTTGAACACGCGGACCTCATCGACGGCAAAGCGGATAGACCGCGCCGAAGCGGTCGACAGCAGAACGTCCTGATCCTCTGTACACACCGCCACGCCGACAATGGCGTCGCCGTCTTCCAGCTTCATGGCGATCTTGCCGGCGCGGTTGACGTTGACGAAATCCGATAGCTTGTTGCGGCGGACATCGCCCGAGCGCGTGGCGAACACGATGTCGAGCTTATCCCAGGCGGCTTCGTCCTCAGGCAGGGTGAGGATGTTGGTCACCGTCTCGTTGCGGTCCAGCGGCAGCAGGTTGACGAAGGCCTTGCCCTTGGATTGCGGATTGCCGAGCGGCAGACGCCAGACCTTGAGCTTATAGGCCTTGCCCGCCGACGAGAAGAACAGCATCGGCTGGTGCGTCGAAGCGGCATAGATGCCGGTGATGGCGTCTTCGTCCTTCATCGCCATGCCGGAGCGGCCTTTGCCGCCGCGGTGCTGGGTGCGGTAGGAGGACAGAGGCGTGCGCTTGACGTAGCCCGAATGGGTCACCGTGACGACCATGTCCTCACGCGGGATCAGATCTTCGTCCTCGATATCGGCTTCGCCGTCGACGATGACCGTCCGGCGCGGAATGGCGTAGAGCGATCGCACCTCGACCAGTTCTTCGCGCACGATACCAAGGATGCGCTCACGCGACGACAGAATGGCCAGATAGCCCGCAATAGAGTCGGCCAGGGTGCGCGCTTCGCCGAAGATTTCGTCACGGCCCAGACCGGTCAGACGCGACAGGGTCAACGCCAGAATGGCACGCGCCTGCTCGTCGGTCAGACGCACTTCGCCGCCTTCGAAGACGATCGAGCGCGGATCGGCGATCAGGTCGATCAGCGGCGTCATATCGCCTGCGGGCCAGTTGCGCGACGTCAGGCGTTCCCGGGCTTCCGCCGGGTCGACCGACGAACGGATGATGTGAATGACTTCATCGATATTGGCCACCGCAATAGCCAGACCGACCAAGACGTGACCACGGTCGCGCGCCTTGTTCAGTTCGAACTTGGTGCGGCGGACCACCACCTCTTCGCGGAAATCGAGGAAGATTTCCAGCAACTTGCGCAGGCCCATCTGCTGCGGACGGCCATGGTTGAGCGCCAGCATATTGACACCAAAGCTCGATTGCAGGGCCGTATAACGGTAAAGCTGGTTGAGCAGCACGTCACCCGACGCGTCGCGCTTCAGTTCGACCACCACGCGCATACCCTGACGGTCGGATTCGTCGCGGATGTCGGCAATGCCTTCGAGGCGCTTGTCGCGGACCATTTCAGCGATGTGCTCGATCATCGCCGCCTTGTTCACCTGAAACGGAATTTCCGTGATGATAATGGCTTCGCGGTCCTTGCGGATCGTTTCGACGCTGGCCTTGCCGCGCATGATCACCGAACCGCGCCCGGTCATCAGCGCCTGACGCGAACCGGAACGGCCGATGATTTCACCACCGGTCGGGAAGTCCGGCCCCGGCACGAAATCCAGCAGTTCTTCGAGCGAGATATCCGGATTGTCGAGCAGCGCCAGACAGGCGTCGACGACTTCACCCAGATTGTGCGGCGGGATATTGGTCGCCATGCCGACGGCGATGCCGCCCGCCCCGTTAACCAGAAGGTTCGGGATACGCGCAGGCAGAACGGTCGGTTCTTCTTCCTTGCCGTCGTAGTTCGGCTGGAAATCCACCGTGTCCAGTTCGATGTCAGCCAGCAGCGAGGTTGTCGCCGGTGCCATCCGGGCTTCGGTATAACGCATCGAGGCCGGATCATCGCCATCGACCGAACCGAAATTGCCCTGACCATCGACCAGCAGCAGCCCCATCGAGAAGGGCTGAGCCATGCGCACCAGCGCCATATAGACCGACTGATCGCCGTGCGGGTGGAAGCGGCCCAGCACGTCGCCGACGACACGGGCGCACTTCGAATAGCTGCTGTTCGGCGCCATCTTCAACTGGTGCATCGAATAGAGGATGCGCCGGTGCACGGGCTTAAGGCCGTCACGCGCATCGGGCAGCGCGCGCGACACGATCACGCTCATGGCGTAGTCGAGATAGGACCGCTTGAGTTCGTCTTCGATCGTGACGTGCGTAATGCCGTGGGGGGTCGGAAGGCCGGTGGCGGGAGTATCGGTCATGAAGCCCGTTTCTTACTGCGTATAAGCGTGTGCCGGGCAGGAATCACATTCCGCCCGCTCATTAACCTTCACCCTAGCATTTTCCGGCCAAAACCCCAAATTCGCGCCCGATAAACAACAGCGCAGAGCCGATATTCGAACCGTGAAAAAACTCACGCAACCACATGAATTTAAACTATTTTTCTCTACACAGATTTACATGGTCCGGTGGCGCGAAAACAACACCAAGCTATCCACAGAAGATTAAAGCGCTTCCCGATAAAGTGGATACCCCTTTTCGGAAAAGACGAGCGTCAAGGCCAATATTTAGAGCGCCGTTCTGGATCAAACCAGATCGGCGCTCTAAGATCGAAACCGGCGAAAAAGCCTCAGCTTTTGAGGAAATCCGCAAAGGCATCCGCGTAATCGGGATGCCAGCGCGACAGCGGCGGACGGTTCTCCACCACGTCATCCATCGCCCAGCGCATGCGCTTTTCATCCAGTTCGCGCGGCGCTTCGTTATCGGGACACAGGATGTAGAAATCCCCCTGCCCCAGCCGTTCCAGCATGAAATCAACCGTCTGGTCCGGTGTCCACGCCCCGGCCGGTTTCTCGCCGCCCGTATCGCCGGTCATGCCCGTATAGACGTATCCGGGGATCAGAAGGTGCGCGGTGACGGCGTTGCCTGTCGTGTTGCGCAACTGATGCTGAAGCGCTTCGGTATAGGCCTTCACCCCGGCTTTCGAGACATTATAGGCCGGATTGCCCGGCGGGGTCGTGATGCCCTGCTTAGAACCGGTATTGATAATCAGCCCCGCCCGGCCACTGTCGATCATATCCGGCGCAAAGGCCTGCACGCCGTTGATGACACCCCACAGATTGACG
Source organism: Asticcacaulis sp. (assembly GCA_047605065.1). Taxonomy (GTDB): domain Bacteria; phylum Pseudomonadota; class Alphaproteobacteria; order Caulobacterales; family Caulobacteraceae; genus Asticcacaulis. Next base: position 234 of record JASGGL010000263.1, on the reverse strand, counting down.
CCGATAACCTGCGCCCAGTAATCCGCTGACCCCAGTGCGTCGCCCTTGCCGCTGATACCGGCATTGTTCATCAGTACGCCGACGCCACCCCAATCCTGCCTGAGGGTCTGCGCCAGTGCCCCTAGCGCCGGACGGTCGCAGACATCGACCGCCGCAATCCGCACCTCAGCCTCAGGCGTTTCCGATAAAATCCGCCCGCGCGCCGCCTCTAACCGCCCGCTATCGAGATCGACA
>JASGGL010000262.1:0-3377 GCA_047605065.1 Asticcacaulis sp. | reverse complement strand
ACCTCGCCGACCACCCCGGCCCAGACCTATGATTACGACATGGCCTCAGGCCAGCGCGTCCTGCGCAAGACTCAGGTCGTGCCGTCGGGCCACAACCCCGCCGACTATGTGGCCAGACGCCTTTATGCCAGGGCCCCGGACGGCGTCGAAGTGCCGGTGACGGTGCTGATGAAAAAGGACACGCCGCTGGACGGCTCCGCGCCGCTGCTGCTTTACGGCTACGGCTCCTACGGCATTTCCATGGAGCCGACCTTCTCGGTCTCGACCCTCAGCCTGGTCAATCGCGGCTGGATCTACGCCACGGCCCATATCCGCGGCGGCACCGAAAAGGGCTATGGCTGGTTCCTCGATGGGCGTAAGTTCAAAAAGATCAACACCTTCACCGATTTCATCGCCTCGGCCGAGCACCTGACGGCCAATGGCTACGGCGCAAAGGGCCGCGTGGTCGCCTATGGCGGCTCGGCGGGCGGCATGCTGATGGGGGCCATCGCCAATATGCGCCCCGACCTGTGGGGTGGCGTCATCGGTGCGGTGCCGTTCGTCGACGTGCTCAACACTATGAGCGACACCTCCCTGCCGCTCACCCCGCCGGAATGGCCGGAATGGGGCAATCCGCTGGAAGACGTCGCGGCCTATACCTACATCGCTTCCTATTCGCCTTACGACAACATCACCGCTCAGGCCTATCCGCCCGTGCTGGCCACCGGCGGGCTCAGCGATCCGCGCGTCACCTACTGGGAACCGATGAAGTGGGTGTCGAAACTGCGGGACTATTCGACCTCCGGCGCGCCCATGCTGCTGAAGATCAATATGGAAGCCGGTCATGGCGGGGCTTCGGGCCGTTTCGACCGCCTGAAAGAAACCGCGTTCAACTACGCCTTCGCCATCTGGGCGCTGGACAAGGGCTGGACCAAGCCGGTGTAACCTGTGCGCTCCTCCCTGTGCCGAAGGCATGGGGAGGAGATTATTTGTTTGAGAGTTCCATGCCCGACATTCGTAAAGCTCAGGCCGCCGACTTCGCCGCCATCGCCGACATCTATAAGGACGGCGTGCTCAACGGCACCGGCACCTTCGACATCGATCCGCCCTCGCCGCAATATATGGCAGACCGCTGGCAGTCCCTGAGCGCGATGAACCTGCCCTATCTGGTGGCAACCGAAGGCGAAACCGTGATCGGCTATGCCTATGCCTCGCCCTTCCGCGAACGCATCGCCTATCGCTACGGTGTGGAGGACAGCATCTACGTCCACCCCGCCCATAAGGGTAAAGGCGTGGGCAAGACCCTTCTGGCGGCGCTGATCGCAGCCTCGACCGAGGCGGGTTATTACTACATGTACGCGGTCATCGGCGATGCCGCGAATACCGGCTCGATCGCCCTGCATGAATCCGCAGGCTTCGAGCATACGGGCCGGTTGCCTCAGGCGGGGTATAAGTTCGACCGCTGGCTCGACGTCATTTTCATGAGCAAGGCCCTGAGACCTGTCGATGGTCCTGCCATCGGTCAAGGGTGGGCCGTTTAGCCAACCAAAACAAAAAATCCCCGCAGTTGCCTGCGGGGATTTTGTCTTTTTCAGACCCGGCCGTGGATCAGAGCACCGATCTGGTCGAACCAGATCAGTGCTCTGATTTTTTATTTCAACGCGCTTCTTCCCCGAAAAGTGGTGCCCACTTTATCGGGAAGCGCTCTAACGGTAGGACTGGAACTTCTCGACGGTCGCGGTCATGCGCGCGTTGATCGGCTTGAAGGTGTCCTTGAACGAGGCCGACAGGGTTTCGCTGAGGGCGTTCATTTCCGACACATAGGCTTCGAGAGCCGACTTGGCGTAGGTCGATTGCAGTTCGATCACTTCCTGCACCGACTTGGCGGTCGAGAGCGTCTTGGCAGCCGAAACGGCCTCTTCCCAGCTCTTCTTGGTGTAGGCCGCGGCCTGAGCGCCGACGGTTTCGGCACCCTTGGTGGCGGCCGTCAGGCTTTCGACAACGGCTTCGACGTTCGACTTCGACAGGGCGTTGACTTCGTTCAGGGCGGTCAGGGTCTTTTCGACACCGTCCTTGAACGCCTGATTGCTGGCGGCGGTCACTTTTTCGACAGTCGACTTATAGGCTTCGGTCGCATCAACCATGGGGTATCTCCATCTACTAATGAATATGCGGACAAACCGCGCTTCGGGCAGACAATGAATAAATCCTGCAAGACAGGATCGCCGCCCTTGATGACACACCTTATAACGCAAGCGCAGCACGGCGTCAATATTTTTTGTGCACTGCACAAAAGCTAACGTAAACGTGAAGCTGTTTCCTCGCCAAAAGGACGAATTCGGGCGCATTTTGGCCCCATATGTCTGTTTTTGTAAGGGTCTGGTAAGAAAATCGGGTTCTGCTGTTAAGCGGACATTAATTTAGGACTGACAGCCGAAAGGTTTCATGGTCTTATCATTCCGGGCCCGATCCGGTCTCCTTCCCCACCGGCGGCATTTTGCCGCTGCACAGTAACAAGCGTAAACAGCGGGATATGTGGATGCGTCGAATGGTTTCTCAGAAGGTACAGGTCAACGTGCTCAGTTTTAAGCCGGCGCGGATGCTGCTGGCCGGAGCCTGTGCTCTGACGGCAATGGTGGCGGCGCTGAGCGTGTCTCCCGCCCGCGCTCAGGACCCGGCCTCAAGCGATCGTTATGCGGCTATCGTCGTCGACGCGCAATCGGGCGAAGTCTTCTATGCTATGCGCGCCGACTCGCCGCGCTATCCCGCCTCGCTGACCAAGATCATGACACTCTATATGGCGTTCGAGGAAATGGCTCAGGGCCGCCTCAAACCCGACGACGTGATCACCCTCTCCTCGCACGCCGCCTCCATGCCGCCGACGAAATCCGGCCTTAAGGCAGGCGACACTATCACGGTCGACATGGCCATGCGCCTGATCGCCGCCTATTCCGCCAACGATCTGGCGGCCGCTCTGGGTGAGCATATCGGCGGTTCGGAATCGCGCTTCGCTGCCCTGATGACGGTCAAGGCGCAGGAACTGGGCATGACGCGCTCGAACTTCGTCAACGCCTCTGGCCTGCCCGATTCGCGTCAGGTGTCTTCGGCACGCGACTTCGCCGTTCTGGCCCGTGCGGTCATGCGCGACTTCCCGCAATATTACGAATATTTCCACGTCCGTTCGGTGGAATTCAACGGCCGTACCTATTCCAACCACAACCCGCTTCTGGCCTATCCGGGCGTCGACGGCATGAAGACCGGCTTTATCAACGCCGCCGGTTACAACCTCGTCGCCTCTCAGCGCAAGGGTAGCCACCGCCTGATCGCCGTCATGCTGGGCGGCTCGGACAAGGCGCAGCGCCGCGAACACGTCACCACCCTGATGAACACCGGCTTCG
>JASGGL010000261.1:0-3384 GCA_047605065.1 Asticcacaulis sp. | reverse complement strand
ACTGCGCCACCGTCGTCAGGCGCGACTGCGCCGTTACCGTGGCATTGAGCGCGATGTCCTGAGACGCGGGAAGCCCGCCCAACTGACCGGCGGAGACCTGTGTATTCTGGGCGCGAATGGCCGTCAGCACGTCCGAAGGCGTCATATTGAAGCTGTTCAGCTTGTTCGGATCGAGCCAGATGCGCATGGCGTACTGACCACCGAACAGCTGGGTTTCACCGACACCGTCGACGCGCGACAGATCGTCCATGATATTGGCGGCAATATAGTCCGACAGGTCGTAATTGGTCACCTTCGGGTCATCGGCATAGAGGCCGACGACCATCAGGAAGTTGCGCGCCGTCTTGTTGACCCGCACGCCCTGCTCCTGCACCTCCTGCGGCAGGAGCGGCACGGCGGATTGCAGCTTGTTCTGCACCTGCACCTGCGCGATGTCGATATCCGTACCGGCATCGAAGGTCAGGGTCACGGAGGCCGAGCCGTTCGAGTCCGAGGTTGAGTTGATATAGAGCAGACCGTCGATGCCCTTCATCTGCTGTTCGATGACCTGCGTCACCGAGTCTTCGACGGTCTTGGCCGATGCGCCGGGATAGGTGGCAGACACCCCTACCTGCGGCAGGGCGATGGCCGGGTATTGCGAAATAGGCAGATTGAAGATCGAAAGCGTGCCCGCCAGCATGATGACGATAGCCACCACCCAGGCAAAAATCGGGCGGTGAATGAAGAAACGGGAGATCATCGGGATATCCTCGGGATCAGAAAGGGTGCGAACCGTCGCAAGCTGCGCGCCGGTCCTGAGCTAGAATACGGGGTCGTCAATTACGGTTGTGCCGGAGCCGCCGACACTTCCTTAGTCGCACCGATGGTGGCGGGCTTGACCGGGGCGTCCGGACGGATCTTCTGCAGACCCTCGACGATCACCTTGTCGCCGGGCTGCAGACCGTCGGTCACCAGCCACTTGTCGCCAACCGTCTGCGCCACCTTGATCGGACGCGTCTCCGCCTTGCTGTCCCTGGACACCACCATCACCGTGGCATTGCCCTTCGGATCGCGGCTCACCGCAGGCTGCGGAACCAGAATACCGTTGCCGACCACGCCTGACACGATGCGCGCCTTGGCGTACATGCCCGGCAACAGTACGCCGTTCGGGTTCGGGAACAGCGCGCGCAGCGTCACCGTGCCGGTCGATTCATCGACGCTGACGTCCGAGAACTGCAGCTTGCCCTTCAGCGGATAGACGCTGCCATCTTCGAGGATCAGCTCGACATCGGCCGTCGCCGCCTCGCCGATCTGACCGGCAGCCGCCGCGCGCTTGAGCGCCATCAGTTCGGTCACCGACTGGTTGATGTCCAGATAGATGCTGTCGATGTTCTGAATGCGCGTCAGCTCGGTCGCCTGAGCCGCGGTGACCAGAGCGCCCGGCGTCACGTTCGACTTGCCGATGCGGCCCGAAATCGGAGCCATGACTTTAGTGTAGTTGAGGCTCAGGCCGGCGGTCTGAACCGCGGCCTGACCGGCGGCGACGGTGGCCTTCGCCTGCGCATAGGCGGCCTGAGCGTCGTCATTGTCCTGCTTCGAAACGGCGTTGATCTTGACCAGTTCGGCGTAGCGCTCGGACTTGAGGCGCGAAGAGGTCAGATTGGCCTCGGCCTGAGCCAGGGTGGCCTGAGCCTGAGAATACTGGGCCTGAAACGGCGCGGCGTCGATCTGATAGAGGGACTGACCGGCCTTGACGTAGCTGCCTTCGGCGAACAGGCGCGACTTGACGATACCGCCCACCTGAGGGCGCACATCCGACACCAGATAGGCCGATGTCCGGCCAGAAAGCTCCGTTGTCAGGTTGATGGCCTCCGATGACACCACCACCACGCCCACTTCCGTAGCGGCCCCTGCCCCAGCGGCACCCGCCGCTCCACCGTCGGGCTTGCCACAGGCGGTCAGAGCCAGCCCCAAAGCCAGTGCAGCCGCCGTCGGCCTGAGGAAAGAAAATTGCGAGGTCATGCGGGTCTCCACCATTTCGGCCGGAACATTAGGGCTGGCGTTTAAAGGTCGGGTGATATAAAAATGAATGAACGATCATTCTCGTTAAGCGTCGTACTGCGACGCACAAAACCTGTCAAGTCGGCAGAGCACCGGAAATGAAATAGAATGCGATGACCAACGAAGACGATATGCCCGACTGTCTGCCCCGGTTCATCCGGCGCAACGCCCGCCGCCGGCAGATTTTGGAAGCCGCCCAGCGTTGTGTCATGAAAGCGGGCTTCCACGGCGCGTCGATGTCCGAGATCGCCAGCGAAGCCCGCATCAGCGTCGGCATTATCTATCGGCACTTCAGGTGCAAGGAGGATATTATCGCCGTTCTGGTCACCGAAGAGACCGAGCGTTCAGAGCGAAAATTTCTGGCTCTGGGTCACCTGACGGTCGAAAAACTGATGTCTGCTATCCGAATAGACATTCAGAAGGAGAATTTGCAGGTCTATATGCGTCAGCGCGCCGCCTTCCATCTGGAGGTGCTGTCCGAAGCCTCCCGGAACGAAAAGGTGCTGAAAATTTTACGGGACGCCGAAACGCGCGAACGCGCACTGGCGATCAAGGTCTGTCATCAGCTGAGCCCCGACTGCGATCCCACCCGCATCGAGGCCAAGGCTGAAATCATGACCATGATCTTTGACGGCATCTGGATACGCAGCGTGGTCAACCCCCGTCTCGACCTGATGAAGGTGATGGACGGCGTAGAGCAGCTTTTGACCCGACTGTTCGCCTCAGACACACGCAAATCGGAAATATGTTGAACACATGTTCAATTGATTGCAAACATCCGGCTTCTCTTCTATTTATCCGTGGTTATTGAGACCCGATAAGGAAGACGCGGTTGGCACTCGCCAAATCTAATAGAAAACCACGGATAGACCGCGAAGGCCGCGCCGTCGCTATTCTGGACGCCTCCGTCCGCTGTGTGATGCGCAACGGCTTTCATGCCACGACCATGGCCGAAATCGCCGCCGAGGCGGACATGAGCGTGGGCATCATCTATCGCTACTTCAAAAACAAGGAAGCGATCATCGAGGCCATCGTCGCACAAGGCGTCTCCGAGGTGGAAACCCGGCTGGAAGAGGTCAAATTTCTTCAGGGGCCTGAGCTGGCTGAGCATATGCTGGCCGCCATACCAGAGATTATTGCCTCTAACGCCGAGCGTAACCGTAGTGGCCTGCGCCTCGAAATCTATGCCGAGGCCGCGCGCAACCCGCGCGTCGAAACCATTGTGCGCAAATACGATATCGTGCAGCGCGAACAACTGCGCAGCATTTTACTGCGCACCCTCAGCAAGCAGACCTCGATCGAGGAACTTGATGAACGTCTGGAAATGCTGATCGTCATTTTCGA
>JASGGL010000260.1:0-3391 GCA_047605065.1 Asticcacaulis sp. | reverse complement strand
GACACCGTCGCCGGTCCATGCCTTTGCCGACAGTCTCGGCTTGCAGGTACGTACGCCGAAGTCGATGAAATCGCCTGAGGCCATTGCGGACTTTCAGGCGCTCGATATCGACGCTGCCATTGTCGTCGCCTACGGCCAGATCTTAAAGCGCGAAGTGCTCGAGCATCCACCGCTCGGCTGTTTCAATCTTCATGCGTCCTTGCTGCCGCGCTGGCGCGGGGCGGCGCCGATTCAGCGCGCCCTGATGGCGGGTGACAGCCATACCGGCGTTCAGGTCATGCGCATGTCCGAAGGGCTGGACGAAGGTCCGGTCATCCTGTCCGGTCGCGTCGAAATCACGACGGACGACACGGCGCAAACCCTGCACGACAAGCTGGCCCATCTGGGTGCGTCGCTGCTGCCCGTCGCTTTGGCCGCCATCGAACGCAGCCAGCCGCAAGGCGAGCCGCAAGTCGGCGAAGTGACCTATGCGAAGAAGATTACGTCTGAAGAGGCGCGCATCGACTGGAGCCGTCCGGCGCGTGAACTCGACTGGCACATCCGCGGCCTGTCGCCGTTTCCTGGCGCGTGGACCACGCTTGCGACGCCGAAGGGGCCGCAACGCCTGAAGGTGCTGATGTCGCGGGTCGATGGTGGGGTGACGGACGCCGTTCCGGGAACGCTGATCGGGCCGGGCCTCCGTATAGCCACGGGCGAGGGCGTTATCGAACTGATCCGGGTTCAGCGCGAGGGCAAGGGGGCGCAGGATGCCGCCGAGTTTCTCAACGGTGTGGGTTTGAACGTCGGGGACAGGCTGGGCTGATGCCGCGCTATTCCTGCCTCGTTGAATATGATGGCCGCCCGTACAAGGGGTTTCAGGCTCAGGACAACCTGCCGACCGTGCAGGGGTCGCTTGAGCGCGCCATTCTGGGCTTTTCCGGTGAAACCCTGCGCCTTACGGCGGCCGGGCGCACCGATACGGGGGTGCATGCGTCGGGGCAGGTGATCACTTTCGATCTGCCGAAGACCTATCGCCCTGAGGTGGTGCGTGATGCCATGAACGCCTACCTTATTCCGGAACCCATTGCCGTGCGCGAAGCGGCCATTGTCGATGACGATTTTTCGGCGCGCTTTTCGGCGACGGGTCGGATGTACCTGTTCCGCATTCTCAACCGCCGCGCCCCGCCGGCGCTGGAGCAGGGGCGTGTGTGGCATGTCAAAAAGCCGCTCGATGTCGCGGTAATGGCCGAGGCGGCGAAGCACCTGATCGGCAGGCACGACTTCACTACTTTCCGCGATATGGAATGTCAGGCGAAATCACCGGTCAAGACGCTGGATATCGCCCGTGTGAAGCGCGTGGGTGAGGAGATACACCTCGTTTTCGCCTCGCGCTCCTTCCTGCATCGTCAGGTGCGGTCGATGACCGGCACTTTGGTCGAGGCCGGCATAGGACGCTGGACGGCGGACGATGTGAAGGCCGCACTTGAGGCGCGCGACCGTCGCGCCTGCGGGCAGGTGGCTCCGCCTGAGGGGCTGTGCCTGACCCATGTAACGTTCGAGCCGGAACCGGATTTCGATAGCCGTAGCTCGATCTGATCTCCTCCCCATCGCTGCGCGACAGGGAGGAGATTTAGGCAAACACCCTGAAATAGCGGGCGATCAGCGCGGCATAAGCGTCGGTCAGGTCGTAAAGATCCTGTACCGGCGTCGACTCGTTGACCTGATGCATGGTCTGCCCCACAAGGCCGAACTCCACCACGGGGCACAGGGCGCGGATAAAGCGCGCGTCCGACGTGCCGCCGGTGGTCGACGGGTCGGCTTCGACCTTCAACACATCGCGGATGGCGTCCTGAATGACATCCACGAACGGGCCGGCTTCGGTGAGGAAGGCTTCGCCGGAAATAGCGGCCTTTACCTCGATCTTCGCACCTGTGCGTTCGGCGTGACGGGCGGCTACCTCTTCGATCCATGCTTTAAGCGACGCGCCGGAATGGGTCGGGTTGAAGCGGATATTGATGCGGCCTGAGGCCGATTGCGGGATCAGGTTGGTCGTCTTGTTGGCCACGTCGAACGTGGTGATTTCGAGATTGGACGGCAGGAAGCGTTCATAGCCTTCGTCCAGCACGCGCCCGTCCAGTTCGGCCATGACGGCGACCAGCACGGGAATGGGGTTGAGCGCGCGTTGCGGGTAGGCGACGTGGCCCTGCTTACCCGTAACCGTAATCGTGGCGTTGATAGAGCCGCGGCGGCCGACCTTTATCATGTCGCCCAGCGCCACCGAGGAGGTCGGCTCACCGACGATGCAATGGTCGATGACCTCACCGGTCTTTTGCAGGTGTTCGACGACCTTCTTGGTGCCGTCCAGCGCCTCGCCTTCCTCGTCACCGGTGATCAGGAAGGACAGCGAGCCGGGGACATCGGCATGCCGCGACACGGCGGCGATCCACGCGGCGATTCCGCCTTTCATGTCGACCGCGCCGCGCCCGGTCAGTACGCCGTTGTCGATGGTGGCGGCGAACGGGTCCGAGCGCCAGCCCTCGATCGCACCTTCGGGCACCACATCCGTATGACCGGCAAAGCACAGGTTGGGCGAGGCCGTCCCGCGACGGGCATAGAGGTTTTCGATCTCACCGAACCGCAACCGCTCGCAGGCAAAGCCCAGCGCTTCAAGCGTCTGCTGCACGCGGTCCATCGCTCCGGCGTCCACCGGAGTCACGGACGGATGGTTGATCAGGGCCTTGGTCAGTTCGACCGGATCGAGCGTGTTTTCGGGTATATTCGTCATGGCGCGTGGTGTAAGACGACTTCGGTCCGAACGAAAGAAAAAACAGACAGATTCGGATCGAATCCTTTTGTGTGCGCCAACCTTTTGTGTGCCAGAACTTTTTGTGTACAGGACGACCCGTGACCAATCCCGTCTCTCCCGAAATCGTTTCCGAACCGCCCGCCGACCCTGAGCCGCAGAACCCGTTTCAGATACCGGCCTATCGCAATTTCTGGATCGCGCGCCTGTGTTCGGTGTTCGGTTACTCTTCGCAGAGCGCGGTCATCGCCTGGCAGATTTACGAGACGGCGCGCAAGGACGCAGGCATAGGCGAGGCGGCGCTCTATATCGGCATTATGGGCCTGACGCAGTTCATCGCCATGTTCACCTTCACGCTTCCGGCGGGCATCGTGGCCGACCGCTACGACCGCAAGAAGATCATGGGCTATACCATTGCGGCGCAGGCCCTGATTGCGCTGGGCTATATGGGGCTGTCGGCGCTGGCGCATCCGCCGGTGGTGGGTCTGATTGCCCTCTCCTTTTTCCTGGGCGCGACGCGGGCCTTTATCGCGCCGGCTTCCAGTGCCATCGGACCTATGCTGGTCCCCAAGGCGGTGTTGCCGCGTGCTATTGCCTCGAACGCTCTGG
>JASGGL010000259.1:0-3393 GCA_047605065.1 Asticcacaulis sp. | reverse complement strand
CATCGCCTGATCGGCATCGACGAGGAAGCCCACCGAATTGACCTTAAGGCCGAATGCAACCGGCGGAATCATCTTCTTGTCGTCGCTGAACGACGGCGGCGTATTCAGCCCCAGCATGACCGGACCCGACGGCCCGTATATATCGGCATCGAGCCAGCCGACATTGAGGCCTAAGGCCTTCAGACCCAGCGCCAGATTGAGCGAGACGGTGGATTTCCCCACCCCGCCCTTGCCCGAACCGACGACGATCACGCGCTTCACATGATCCGGACGCGCGCTGGCCACCGGGGCCTTCGGCTTGCCCTGATCGGCGGCCTGAGGCGACAGCTTCGCCTGCGGGCCGGGGCGCGGAGCATGGGGCTCGGCGACCTCGGCGGTCAGGACGACCTGCGCCTTTTCGATACCGGGTAAGGCCGACAGAACCGCTTCGGCTGCATCGCGCACCGGCGCATAGCGTTCGACGTCGGCCGCCGGCACCTCCAGCATGAAGCCCGCCCGCGCCGCCGATAGCGTCAGCCCGCGCACCAGCCCGGCCGCCGCAAGACCCTGCCCGCTCACCGGATCGATGACACCGTCGAGCGCGGCGAGTACGGACTGTTTGTCAGGAGTGGCCATATTTGTCTTTCCGCATTGCGTTGTGCGCCGTATAGGCCGAAATGACGGTGACTCAACCTCTTTTTCGCACGCATGACACCTGACGAACCTCACATTCTGTTGCTGGGCGGCCCGACCGCGTCGGGCAAGACCGCGCGGGCGCTGGAATGGGCGGCGGTGACGGGCGGCGTCATCCTCAATGCCGACTCGATGCAGCTCTATGCCGATGTCCCGACCCTGACGGCGCGGCCGGACGCCTCCGAGCGCGCGCAGGCGCAGCACGAACTCTACGGCTTTCTGCGCCCCGATGCGCAATGGTCCACCGGCGACTGGCTGCGCGCCGCCCTACCCTTCATCACGGCGGCGCAAACGGGAGGCGCGCCCCTGTGCATCGTGGGCGGCACGGGGCTTTATTTCCTGTCGCTGGTGCGCGGACTGGCGGAAATCCCGGACATCGACGCCGATGTACGCGAACGTGCGCGGCGCACCTATGAAGACGAAGGCGAAGAGGCGGTACGCGGACAACTGCGCACCCTCGACCCGCTGACCGAAGCCCGCCTGATGCCCAACGACCGTCAGCGTCTGTGCCGCGCCCTTGAGGTCGTCTGGCAGACCGGACGCGCTTTGAGCGACTGGCAGGCCGACACCCGCCCGGTCCTGCCTGAGGGCAGCTATCGCTTCGACATACTGAAACCCGATCGGGACTGGCTTTATGCGCGTTGCGACCGGCGCTTCGACCTGATGCTGGACACCGGCGCGATGGATGAGGTCCGCGCCCTGATGGACACGGGGTTACAGCCCGACTGGCCCATATTGCGCGTGCTGGGCCTGCCCGAACTGTGGGCGCACCTGAAAGGCGAGATGACGCTTGCCGCCGCCCGCGATCTGGCCACACAGAAGACCCGCAACTACGCCAAGCGCCAGACGACCTTTTTCAACAATCAGTTCGCCTGATTACCTTTACAAAAGCGACACGCGCCGCTGATATGGGGCGCACACGACATCCGGGGGGATGATTATGACCGACCTGAACCGCCGCACCACCCTATACACCGGCATGGCCGCCCTGATGGCGGCCATGGGCGCACCTGCCGCCCGTGCCGCCACGCCGCGTCCGGACCCTGAAGTCTTCGCCCGTGATCCGGCCATTTTCGACACCGCCATCTCACCAGATGGCAAGCGTATCGCCGTCCTGACCAAGAAGAACGGCGAAGACATGCTGTTCGACTATGATCTGAGCAATGGTACGGAAAAACATACCCGCGTCACACGCGAAACCGAAAAGCGGTTACGCCTGCCCGATACCAAGATCAGGGCGGTGTTCTGGGCCTCCAATCGACACATCGCCGTCGTCAAAAGCTTCACGCAGGGCAATGCCGTCTACGAACACTACGTGACCAACGTGCTCGATCTGCAAAAGGGCACCTTCGTCAGCTTCAATACCGGTGCGATGCCTGAGCGCGTGCGCGTGGGCGATAATTATCAGATCCTGTTTTCCACGGCCCGCATCCTGTCGCGTTTCGATCCTGCGACCGGAAACAAAACACAGGTTGCGTACGACTATAACGGTTTCGACTGGGTGGTGACGCCCGATGGCATCCCCGTCGCCTATTCCGAAATGGATTGGGGCAGCCGCAACTTCAAGATCAACATGCGCGACGGTGACGGCTGGAAGACCGTATTCACCGGCAATTACAAGAACCGCGACAACGACACCAGCAAGGCCATGCCGCGCCTGATCTGTCTGGGGCGCGAAGGCCATTCGATCATTGTGCGCTTTCCCTTTACCGATGACGATGAGGAAGACACGTCCGGCATCGTCGAAATCGCCCCCGACGGGACGCGTTCTGAGCCCTTCCCCGTCAAAGGGCGGCGCGCCTATGCGCTGATCCATCCGCAGACCAGGCGTTTCGCGGGCTTTTCCTACCGCGAAGACTGGGTGCGTTACGACTATACCGATCCCTTTCTGGCTCAGGTCGCCGAGCGGGCACAGAAGGCCATGCCCGGACATCGCATCAGAATCGCCGACATGGCCATCGAAGACCCGAAGAAGGCCATTCTTTATGTCGAAGGCCCGAACACGGCCGGCACTTATTTTTTCGTGAACTTCGGCACCGGGGCCATGATGGAGATCGGCCGGAGCTATCCCGACCTGCCCGCCGACTGGATCGCCAGCAAGCAGAAAATCACCTATCAGGCCGCAGACGGACTTGGCATCGAAGCCTATCTGACCCTGCCGCCGCAGCGTGAGGCGAAGAACCTGCCGCTGATCGTTCTGCCGCACGGCGGGCCTCAGTCGCGTGACGATCTGGGCTTCGACTGGCTGGCCGCCGCACTGGCCACGCGCGGATATGCGGTCCTGCAGCCCAATTTCCGCGGCTCGTCCGGCTACGGCTACGCCTTTGTGAAAAAGGGCCATGGCGAATGGGGCGGCAAGATGCAGACCGATCTTTCGGACGGCGTGCGCCACCTCAAAGACACGGGGGTCATCGACCCGAAGCGCGTCGCCATTCTCGGCGGTTCCTATGGCGGTTATGCCGCTCTGGCCGGGGTAGCGTTCGAACCTGAGGTCTATCGCTGCGCCGTCGGTATTTCCGGTGTGTACGACCTGCCCGACATGATGATGGACGAAGCCATCGCCAGCGGCCGCAAAAGCTTCGCCTATCGCTACTGGCAGACCTTTCTGGCCGGATCGGACCTGGCGGCCATTTCGCCCGCCAACAATGCCGCCAGAATCACCGCGCCTGTTCTGCTGATCCACGGACTTGACGACACGGTCGTCCCCTTCTCACAATCGAC
>JASGGL010000258.1:0-3406 GCA_047605065.1 Asticcacaulis sp. | reverse complement strand
CGTGACCGAAACCGGTGCCAAATGGTTCACCGAGCCTCAGGCGGCGATCAACGCGCTTTAGGGCGCGTTTCGGAAAAAACGCTCTAAAAAAAACGGCCCCGTTTCCGGGGCCGTTTTCGTATCAATCCTGACCCGCATAGGGGCTTTTGCCGCCGTCGGCGATGAACTGATCCGTGCGGGCCTCGATGACGGTCAGCGGCACCGAGCCGAGGTCGAGGATCATGTCGTGGAAATGGCGCAGGTCAAACTTGTCACCCAGCGCTGTTTCCGCCTTGTGACGGGCCTCCCAGATGGCCATTTCGCCCATATAGTAGCTGAGGGCCTGACCCGGCGTGTTGATGTAGCGATCGGTTTCCGTGGTGATTTCGTGCTCTGAGAGCGCGGTGTTGTCGCGCAGGAAGCTGAGCGCCTGTTCGCGGGTCCAGCCCTTGGCGTGCATGCCGGTATCGACCACCAGACGGCAGGCGCGCCACATCTGATAGGTCAGCATGCCGAAATGCTCATAGGGGGTATGGTACATGCCCATTTCGACACCCAGACGCTCGGAATAGAGCGCCCAGCCTTCGCCATAGGCCGAGATATAGAGACGCTGACGGAATTCCGGCAGGCTCTTGTTTTCCTGCGCGAAAGGCATTTGCATGGCGTGGCCCGGCGCGCCTTCGTGCAGGACAAGGGCGGGCAGGGTGTAGAGCGGACGCGCCTTGAGGTTATAGGTGTTGAGGATCAGCACGCCGGGGCCGCCATTGCCGCCGGTATTGAACGGCGCGATGGCTTCGGGGGTGGGGATGACGGCGAAGCGCATACGCGGCAGGCGGCCGAAATAGTCCTTGGCCTTGCCGTCGAACTCCTTGGAAATCCACGCCCCGCGATCGAGGAACTGCTGAGGTGTATCGACGTAGAATTGCGGTGCGGTGCGCAGGAAGTCGTTGAATTCCTGAAGTGTGCCGGAAAACTTCACTTCGTTCATCACGGCCTGCATCTCGGCCTTGATCTTGGCCACCTCGTCGAGGCCGATCTGATGGATCTGATCCGGAGTCAGGTCTTTGGTGACGTATTCGCGGATCAGCGACTGGTAATAGGCCTTGCCGTCGGGCAGGTCGTAGGCGGCGATGGTGGCGCGTGCCCTGGGCATATATTCACCGCGCACATAGGCCAGCACCTTTTTGTGGGCGGGGACGACGCTCTTTTCGATGGCCTCCTTGCCCAGTCGGCGCAGCTCAGCCTGTTTTTCTGCCGGGATCGAAGCGGGCATGGATTTGAACGGCGCGTAGAAGCTCGTCTCTTCGGTCGCCTTGCCCTCATAGGGGATGGTGATCGAGGAATCGCGGCCCTGAATCGACACGCGCGCCGGGGTGAAGCCGCGTTTCAGGCCCGCCTTCATATTGTCGAGGTTCTGATCGAAGAAGCGCGGCACGTCGTTGAGCCAGGCGATATAGTTGCGATAATCCTCTTCGGTGCGCAGCGTGCGGCGCATGGCCCAGCTCAGCCCGTTCCAGAACCCCCAGTTCATCTCATAGCCACGGAAGGTCTGATCGGCGATGAAGGTGGAAATCTGCTGCTTATAGACGATGTAGTTGATCTGTTCGGCAGAAGAGAGGGTCTTGGGATCGATGGCGTCGAGGCTTTTCATCACCCCGGTCCATTTGGCCAGCTTCATGTCCTGAAAGCTTTTGGAGACATCGCCCAGACGGTCCGGCGTCTTACCTTCCTCGCGCGGGTTCAGCTTCTGACGCCAGTCCCATTCCTCCTTGTACAGCGCCTGAAACGCGGCGTCGGCAGGCGACGGCGCCGCAGCGGCCGCCGCCTCGGCGGCATGTAGCGGCAGGCTCAGCGACAGGGCGCCGAGGCCCAGTCCGGCGGCGAAAATCAGGGCTCTGACGGAAGGGGTGCGTAGTGAAATCGATGTCTGCGGGAACATGATGACCTCAGGATGTGAAAGACCTATTGTCAGATTGTATACAGTATAATAACCTCCCGGCAACAATTTTCCACAAGAGGGTTCGCCACATGACCGACCACCGCTTCGCCATGAACCGCCGTCACCTGCTGGCCGGGGCCGCGCTGGGGGCGGTCGGGGTTTCCGCACCGGGTCTGGCCTCCGCCGTCGCGCCGCAGGGCCTGCCGGACACCGCGTCTTCGCTGCCGCTGAGCCGCGTACGCCTTTTGCCGTCGCGCTATAAGCACGCGGTCGATATCAACGCGACCTACCTCCTGTCGGTCGATGCCGACCGTCTGCTGCACAACTATCACAAGTTCGCAGGCCTGCCCGTGAAGGGCGAAATCTATGGTGGCTGGGAGTCCGACACCATCGCGGGCGAAGGGCTGGGGCACTATCTGTCGGCCCTGTCGCTGATGTACGCCCAGACGGGTAATGCCGGGTGCCGGGCGCGCATCGACTACATCATCGGCGAACTGGAAAAGTGTCAGGCGGCGCACGGCGACGGCTATGTCGCGGGCTTTATGCGTAAGCGTAAGGACGGCACCGTCGTCGACGGCAAGGAGATCTTCCCGGAAATCATGGCGGGCGATATCCGCTCGATGGGGTTCGACCTCAACGGCTGCTGGGTGCCCTTCTATAACTGGCATAAGCTCTATGCCGGTCTGATGGATGCGCAACTCTATGCCGGGACGGATAAGGGCATCGCCATCCTCACCGGCCTGTCGGGCTATATCGAAAAGGTCTTCGCGCCCTTGAGCGACGAACAGGTCCAGACGGTGCTGGCCTGCGAGCACGGCGGCATCAATGAGAGCTTTGCTGAGCTTTATTCGCGCACCAAAGACCCGCGCTGGCTGAAGATGGCGGAAAAGACCTTCTACCACAGAAAGGTGCTGGTCCCGCTGGCCGAAGGGCGCGACGAACTGGCCAATACCCATGCCAACACCACCATCCCCAAGCTGGTCGGGCTGGCGCGTCTGCACGAAATCACCGGGTCTGCGACCTATAAGGCGTCGTCGGCCTTCTTCTGGGAGCGGGTGACGAAGCACCATTCCTTCGTCATCGGCGGCAATGCCGACCGCGAATACTTCTTCGAGCCGGACAATATCGCCGGTCACGTCACCGAGCAGACCTGCGAAAGCTGCAACACCTACAATATGCTCAAGCTGACGCGGCACCTGTATAGCTGGGGGCCGGATGCCAGCTATTTCGACTATTACGAGCGCGCCCATATCAACCATATGCTGGCGCAGCAGAACCCCGAAACGGGGATGTTCACCTATATGATGCCGCTGATGGCGGGGACGGCGCGGCGGTTTTCGTCACCCTTCAACACCTGGACCTGCTGTCACCTGACCGGCATGGAAACCAATTCCAAGCACGGGGATTCGATCTACTGGCAGGGTGCAGACACTCTGTTCGTCAACCTGTTCATCCCCTCGACGGTCGACTGGACGGAAAAGCAGGCGG
>JASGGL010000257.1:0-3444 GCA_047605065.1 Asticcacaulis sp. | reverse complement strand
ATGAACTGCGTATCGAAGGTTATGCCTCGCGCTTTTTCGAGCGCGACCTGAACGACGATGTGGTCGTGCCGGGGGCTTTCCGCGACAGCCTGATGCGCAGCGGCGCCGAGGGTGTGCGCATGCTCTATCAGCACAATGTCACGGCCCCGATAGGCGTCTGGGACGAGGTGTCCGAAGACGAGACCGGCCTGTTCGTCCGGGGACGGATCATGGCGCTGTCGCCCGAAGCCCGCATGGCGGCGGCGATGGCGCAGGCCGGTGTCATCGACGGGCTGAGCATCGGATTTCGCACGCTCAGAAGCCGCCCGGACGAAACGGGCCGCCTACGTGTGCTGAGCGAGGTGTCACTGTGGGAGGTGTCGCTGGTCACCTTTCCCATGCTGCCGTCGGCACGGTTCCGGATGGCTGAAAAAATCTCCTCCCCTGCGTAGCGGGGGAGGGGGACCACGAAGTGGTGGAGGGGGCAATGCCTCCTTTGCCGCCCCCTCCGGCGGGACAGGCCCGCCACCTCCCCCGCTGTGCAGGGGAGGAGATTTCTGGAGACATAGATGAAAGAAACGAAACAGGCCGTGGCCTCGCCGGAGGTCCGCGCGGCCCTGCACGAAGTGCTGTCGGCGTTCGAAGCCTTTAAATCCGCCAATGATCAGCGTCTCGAAGCGCTGGAAAAGAAGCAGGTCGACATCGTGACCGACGAAAAGGTCGACCGTATCGAGCAGGGGCTTCAGGCCGCGCAGGCACGCCTCGATCACCTGCTGAGCCGCAAGTCGCGCCCGCAACTGGGCGGTGCAGATATGGCTGCGGTGGCGCGTCCCGATGAGGCAAAAGCCGCGTGGGACCACTATCTGCGTGCCGGTCGCGTGACGATCGAGCTTAAGGCCGGTCTGTCGACCGGTTCGGGCTCCGGTGCACTGGCCCCCTATGAGACGGAACGCTTCGTCGAGCGCCGTCTGGCGCAGGTATCGCCGATGCGCAGTCTGGCCACCGTCCGCACGGTCGGGGCCGCAACCTTCAAAAAGCCGGTATCGACGGCGGGCGTCGTCGCGGGCTGGGTGGCGGAAACCGCCGCGCGTCCGGAAACCGATCCCGCGACCCTGTCCCTGCTCGAATTCCCGGCGGCGGAGCTTTATGCCTCTCCGGCGGCGACGCAGGCCCTGCTGGACGACAGCTTCGTCAATCTCGACGAATGGCTCGCGTCTGAAATCGAGGATAGCTTCGCCGCGCAGGAAACCACGGCCTTTGTCGGTGGTGACGGCGTCAACAAGCCGAAGGGCTTCCTGAGCTATACGACGGCGGCCAATGCCTCGGCCACCTGGGGCCAGATCGGCTATGTGGCGTCGGGTGCGGCGTCGGGCTTTGCGGCCAGCGATCCGGTCGAAGCCCTGATCGACCTGACCTACGCCCCGGCGGCGCAGTACCGCCCCAATGCGCACTTCGTCATGAACCGTCGCACGGCGGCGAAGATCCGCAAGTTCAAGACCGCTGACGGCCACTATGTCTGGCAGCCGTCGCAGCAGGCCGGGCAACTGCCGCAGCTTCTGGGCTATCCGGTGCAGGAGATCGAGGCCATGCCCGATGTCGCGGCGGGTGCCCTGCCCATCGCCTTCGGTGACTTCGCACGCGGCTACCTGATCGTCGATCGCGCCGGTCTTTCGGTGCTGCGCGATCCCTATTCAGCCAAGCCCTATGTCCTCTTCTACACCACCCGCCGCGTCGGTGGCGGCGTGCAGAACTTCGATGCGCTCAAGGTGCTGAAGATCGCCGCTTCGTAAGGCCTTTTTTTGGAAGGCTTTTTTTGGGGGGTGGCCTGCGAACCGGCGTCTGCCTCCGATCCGATGCTCACGTACTTGAGTACGTTGCGCTTCGGTTCTCGCCAGCCACCCCTTCTCGCCGCACTCCAGGGCCTTACGGCCTGCGTATCTGTCGGGCGAAAGCCAAAGGAATCCCCATGTCCGATCCTGTAGCGCTCATCGAAGCGAAGCTGTTCCTGCGCGTGTCGCATGACGAGGAAGATACCCTGATCGCCACCTTCATCGCCGCGGCTGTGGCGCGACTGGAGGCCGGACTGGGCGTCACGCTCGATGCCTCTTCGCCCGCGCCACTGCGGCTGGCCGTGCTCGACCTCATCGCCCGCGCCTATGATACGCGCGGCGAAGGGGCGGTGTCACTCGACGGGCTTGAACCGTGGATCGCCCCCTACCGTGAGGTGCGCCTGTGAGCGCGCTGTCCACCGGGCGATTAAAGACGCCGGCGCGCGTCATCACCCTCATCCGCAGCGAGACGCCGTTCGGCGGCGCGATCGAAACCCGTGAACAGCAAGGGGTGATCTGGGGCGATTTTCAGCCGCGTACGCCGGTCGAGCTGCCCCTCGAAGGCGGCGGCGCCCTGCTTCGTCAGTATGCGGAGTTTCATTGCCGGTCCGCAGGTTCTGCGCTGCGTGGGGCCTTGCTCAGCCTGAGCGGCGAAGACTGGACCATTTTATCGGTCGCCGAAGACGCCAGCGGCGACGTGCTGATTTCACTGGAAAGGAGGCTTTAGGATGCCCCTCGATTCTACCACTCTCGATCCCCTGCGCGCCTTGCAAAAAGGCTTACTGTCGCACCTGAAAGCCCATGACCGGTTTAAGATATGGCTGGGCGATCCGGTGCGTGTCTACGACGCCGTACCGACCGAAACGCTCTGGCCCTTCGTGCAGATCGAGCGCGCCGAAGCCCAGCCGTTCGGCGGGCTGAATACCGACGCGACCGAACAGGCCGTCACCTTGCGCGTGCTGTCCGATTTCGACGGCACCGAAGAGGCCCGCGCCATCGTCTCGGAACTGCGCGTGGCGCTCGATCAGGCGCAGATCACGCTCGACGATCAGCATCTGGTCAGTCTGCGCGTCACCTATCTCGATGTAATCCGCGGTGCTCAGAAACGTACCGTCTATGGGCTGGTCCGCCTGCGTGCTGTGACCGAAGCCGACCCTAACTAGGCGCGGGCTGCGGCCCCTATGAAAGGTAATCCACATGGCCCTGCAAAAAGGCCGCGACATGCTGCTTAAGATCAACGGCGAGGCGGGTTTTGTGACCGTCGCAGGCCTCAGGGCGCGCACGGTTTCGCTCAATGCCCGCACCGTCGATGTCACCGATTCCGACAGCCCGAACGGCTGGCGTGAGCTTCTGGCCGGGGCGGGGATCAAGTCGCTTTCGGTGTCGGGTTCCGGCCTGTTCCGGGACGCTGAATCCGATGCCCTGATGCGTGACGTCTTCTTCGCGCAAGAGGCCCGCGACTGGCAGATCGTCGTCCCCGGCTTCGGGACATTCAGCGGTCCCTTCCTTGTCGCCGCGCTGGAATATGCCGGTGAGCACGACACCGAAGCCAGTTTCGCCCTGACCCTCGCCTCGGCCGGAGAGGTGCATTTCGATGCCCTCTGAGGCCCTTCCTGCCAATCCGGTGCGCGGCGAA
>JASGGL010000256.1:0-3467 GCA_047605065.1 Asticcacaulis sp. | reverse complement strand
GATCTTGATGACATCTTCACCCCGAAGGCAGGCCCCGCCCGTCGCCCCTTTAGCCGCTTCCGTTCTATTCTGCGGGGGTCGTTTCTTTCGTGTGGTGCAACTGAGTGCCGCGCGGGAGAAGCCCTAACAGCAACGGAGATAAGACCATGAACAGGAACCGTATCGAAGGCGCGTGGGATCAGGTGCGCGGCCACGTCCAGAAGACCTGGGGCAAGCTGAGCAATGACGACCTCGATCAGATCGAGGGGAACCGCAAGATCCTTTCGGGGAAGATTCAGGAACGCTACGGCATCGCTCAGGATGAAGCCGAACTGCAGATCCGTCGCTGGAACGACGAAGCGGACGATCTGGTCGATGCCGACCGTACGCGGTACTGATTTTTACAGGCCTTTTTGAAAGATGGCGGACGCTTCGGCGTCCGTTTTTTGTGCCGCAACCGTACCTCTTGCCCGCAAATTTACAGACCGCGCGCGTCAGCCCCAGAGAATATTTAGCCGGCGATTGTTAGCCTCAGGCGCAACCGAAGCGCACCCGGAGCCTTGAGAGGTGGGTGCCCGCGTTTATGGAACAGGAGCAGAGCGATGAAAGAAATACCGTTTTTTAAATCCGCCAGACCGGTCCTGAAGGTCGTGGAAAATGCCGCCCACGAACACGCGGAGCACATCCTGCCGACCGCGAAAGCAACGGCGCATAAGGCCGTTCGGACGACGCGCCGTTACCTTGCCCGTCATCCGGGCCTTGGCTTGGCCACGGCTCTGGCGGCTGGACTGGCCGGGGGTGCGGCGGCGGCTGTCTGGCTTGAGCGGCAATCGCATGCCGGACGCCGCGTTGACTGGCGCTGGCGTTAAAGACAAAAGACAGGAGGGTGAGATGAACCAGATATCTGGCGAAAACGATCCGCAACCCGTACCGGGCGAGATCCCGCTTCAGCCGCCGCCCAAGCCCGAGCAGACGCCGGGGCAGATTCCCGGCGAGGGTCCCGAAATAAATCCCGGCGATCTTTCGCCGCCGCCTCCGGAAGAATCCATCGACCTTTAAAGAAAAAGGCCTTCCCTAATAGGGAGGGCCTTTTGTCTTCAGTGGACGGGTTGGTTTAATTCACGCGAACCGCTTCGGTCATCGCCGATGACAGGACTTCCATCCGGTAGCCGACGCCGGGTTCGCAGACCACAGCGTGTTTCAGCCCGGCGGCGCGGTTCAGTTTCTCACGCAATTGCCGGATATAGACGCGCAGATAGTGGATGTTTTCCGTGTCGTTGCAGCCCCACACCGCCTGCATGATCTGACGGCGCGTCAGTACACAGCCGCGATTGAGCATCAACAGGCGCAGCATTTCGAATTCCTTGGGAGAAAACGCCACCGGCGCACCGGCAATGGTGACTTCGTGACGATCCAGGTCCATCCGCACAGGCCCGTTGACCAGCGCTTTTTGCGCGACCGAGCCGTGTTCGTGGTGGCGCAGATTGGCGTGGATGCGCGCCAGCAGGATGTCGCCATTGAAAGGCTTGGTGACGTAATCGTCAGCCCCGGCATTAAGAGCCTGTGCTTCCGGCCGTATATCCCGCGTCGCCGCCAGTGCGATGATCGGCACGCGCGACCACAGGCGGATTTTTTTGATCAGGGTAACGCCGTCGACGTCGGGAAGGTCGAGATCGACCAGCAGGAGGTCGGGCCGCAAAGAGGCCGTCATTTTCAGCGCCTGCCCCGCCGAAGCGCAGGACTCGACATGCAGATCGTCCATGCCCAGCAGGATATGGATAAGATGCCGGGCGTCTTCGTCATTATCGGCAAGCAGCACCGTTTTTCGTGTATCGCTCATCATCTCTCTTTCGGGCGGCGTTGTGTGGGATGACCCGGCGCATTGCGCCGGGCCGTCTGAGACACGATCAGGGCTTTTCGGAGCCCACCGGGCTGACCTTTGGAAGCTTACCACCTTCGATGCGGCCTTCATTGCGGTGCTGGCGGCCCTTCAGGGCCATTTTGGTGTTGTCGAGGGCTTCGCCGATCTCTTCTTCCACCTTGCCGGCCATTTCCTTGACGGATGCTTTGACGTTGCTCATTGAAAACGCTCCTTTAGAAAATTGCGTTGAAACGCATCTCATTTCTATCGCAGTCGTCATTAAAAATAGCGGTCGCCGAAGTATTTCTTATATAATTATTCAACAATTCAATTCTGTGTGAAATTTAAGCCGTATCAAATATTGATAATATTTATGAGTTGCTGCGCTTTGACGCGTAGCTGTCGGGGGCGTGAGGATTGCCCTTCGCCTTGCCGTAACGACCGCGTTCGTCCTGTCCCTTGCTGTTGACGGACATATCACTGCGCTTTTGCGAGTCGCGGTCGATAATGACTTCGGCGTCATCTGTGTCTTTTACCGTGTGCCTTTTTACGGAAGGGGCGTGGGGCTTTTCCATGGCCAATATCCTTTGACGGGCGGGGGGTTGTGACGGATCAGGCGTCGCGGGTGACCTGCGACGCCTGAGTGAAAGGGTTTAGTAGTTGCCGGGGGGATCGCTGGCCGGAAAGCTGTCGTCGACCATCTTGTCCACCTGCTTCTCACTGAGCTGATCGCGCATGGTCTTTTCGCATTTGAGGTCTTCTTTCAGCTCTTTTTCTGTCGTTTTGCGATGATGACCCGGCAGCAATGATTTCAACTTATCTACCAACATAGGCGCCTCCGCAGATTGCCATGGCCCCTCGTGTCGAGGGCTGTCCAACGGACATGGTAGTCCTGTAAAAATAATTGAAATATCCGTTAGGGTCCGGCCTGTATAAGTGGAGCATACAGACGCCGGTTCTTCACTCAGCGACGGCCACTATGAAGGCGTTTTTGCAGGCTATTCAGTGCGGGAAGCTTTGCGGGTAATGTACAGGAGGCTTTAATGTGGCACATAGGACGGGGCGCGGCCCTTGTAGCTTGTATGCTGGCGCTTATGGCCACCTCTGTGGCGGCGCGTACGGGGACAGGCGAGGTCGTGGTGCGCCTCAATCAGCCGGACAGACCCCTAATTCTCTTCTGGAGCGGCGACGGCGGTTGGCACGGCGATATCGACGCTCGACTGGGGGCTGAACTGTCCGAACGCGGCTTCGATGTGGTGGGGCTCGATACGAACATCTGGTTCGCCGACAAACGCAGCGCGACGGAAGCGGGGCGTAAGCTGTCCGATATGATCGCGCGTTACGGGCGTACGACACCGGGGCGGCGCATCATTCTGATGGGGTGGTCTTTCGGCGCGGACAGCCTGCCGTTCGCTTACAATGCCCTGTCTGAAGGCGACAAGGCGGCGGTGTCGCAGATCGTGCTGCTGGCGGTATCGAAAAGCACCAATCTACAGGTGACTCTGGCCTCGCGGACCGGGCTGGATCCGGGCAGCATCGCCGTGCCGCCGGAACTGGCGCGTTTGCCGCGCGACCGGCTGACCTGCGTCTACAACACCCACGACAGCCAGTCGTCGGGGTGTCTGGA
>JASGGL010000255.1:0-3475 GCA_047605065.1 Asticcacaulis sp. | reverse complement strand
TCGATGCCGCGTTATGACATGGAGCGCTTCGGCATGGCCCCGCGCGCCTCACCGCGTCAGTCCGACCTGATGATCGTGGCGGGCACCCTGACCAACAAGATGGCGCCGGCGCTGCGTAAGGTTTACGACCAGATGCCTGATCCGCGTTACGTCCTGTCGATGGGCTCCTGTGCTAACGGCGGCGGTTACTACCACTATTCCTACAGTGTTGTTCGCGGTTGCGATCGTGTGGTTCCGGTCGATGTCTACGTGCCGGGCTGTCCGCCATCGGCCGAGGCTCTGCTTTACGGCCTTCTTCAGCTTCAGAAGAAGATTCGCCGTAACGGCACGATCCGCCGCTAAGAGGAATTGGGAATGTCTGAAGAAAAATTCCTCAAAATCGCTGCGCAGGCCCGGGCCGACTTCAAGGAAGCCCTGATCGACGTGGTTCATGCCTATGGCGAACTGACCCTGACGGTTGAGCGTGAGCGCATCGTTGAGGTTCTGGGCAAGCTGCGCGCCGAACCCTATCGCTTCCATCAGTTGATCGATCTGTGCGGTGCCGATTATCCGCAGCGTGAGCGTCGTTTCGATGTGGTCTATCATCTTCTCTCGCTGACCCAGAACGTGCGTCTGCGCGTCAAGGTTATGACGGACGAGGCCGTGCCGGTGCCGACCGTGCGCGACGTCTATCCGAACGCCGACTGGTACGAGCGCGAAGCCTTCGACATGTACGGCATGCTCTTTTCCGGTCAGCCGGACCTGCGCCGTATCCTGACCGACTACGGCTTCTCAGGGCATCCGCTGCGAAAGGACTTCCCGATGACCGGCCATGTCGAGGTCCGTTACGACGAAGAGCAGAAGCGCGTCGTTTACGAACCGGTCAAGCTGGTTCAGGAATTCCGTCGTTTTGACTTCCTGTCGCCGTGGGAAGGGGCCTCCTACGTCCTTCCGGGCGACGAGAAGGCCACGGCACCGAATAAGGCGTAAGGGGAACTTTCATGGCTGAAGATATCAAAACCCCGATGTCCTCTTTCGTTGATCCGCGCACCGGCGCGTTCGAAGAGGTCGAGGCCCGCACCAGTTTCGATGACCGCAAGTTCACGATCAACTTCGGTCCTCAGCACCCGGCCGCGCACGGCGTTCTGCGTCTGGTGCTTGATCTGGACGGTGAAATCGTCGAGCGCGTCGATCCGCATATCGGTCTGCTGCACCGCGGCACCGAAAAGCTGATGGAATACCGCACCTACCTGCAGAATACGCCGTATTTCGACCGCCTCGACTACGTTGCGCCGATGAATCAGGAGCACGCCTTCTGTCTGGCGATCGAGCGCCTGCTGGGTCTCGAAGTCCCCAAGCGTGCGCAACTGATCCGCGTGCTCTTCTCCGAAATCGGCCGTATCCTGTCGCACCTGCTCAACGTCACCACTCAGGCCATGGACGTCGGCGCGCTGACGCCGCCTCTGTGGGGCTTCGAAGAGCGTGAAAAGCTGATGGTGTTTTATGAGCGTGCCTGCGGGGCGCGTCTGCACGCCAACTATTTCCGTCCGGGCGGCGTCCATCAGGACCTGACGCCGGAACTGATCGACGATATCGGACAGTGGTGCGAGGAGTTCCCGCGTGCGCTGAAGGATATCGAATCGCTCGTCACCGAAAACCGTATCTTCAAGCAGCGCAACGTCGATATCGGCCTTGTCAGCAAGCAGCAGGCTTATGACTGGGGCTTCACCGGCGTGATGATCCGCGGGTCAGGCATCGAATGGGATCTGCGAAGTCGCAACCCTATGAATGCTATGACGAACTGGACTTCGATATCGTCATCGGTAAGAACGGCGACTGTTGGGACCGTTATCTCTGCCGCGTCGAAGAGATGAAGCAGGCGACGAAGATCATGGCGCAATGCGTTGAAAAGCTTCGTGTAACGGGTGGTGAGGTTCTGGCTAAGGATCACAAGATCACGCCGCCGCGCCGCGCCGACATGAAGAATTCGATGGAAGCGCTCATCCATCACTTCAAGCTCTACACCGAAGGCTTCAAAACCCCGCCGGGTGAAGTCTATGCCGCCGTCGAAGCGCCCAAGGGGGAATTCGGCGTCTATCTGGTTTCGGATGGCTCCAATAAGCCTTATCGTTGCAAGATCCGCGCACCGGGCTTTGCCCACCTTCAGGCCATGGACTGGATGAACCGCGGTCACATGCTGGCCGACGTGTCGGCCATTCTGGGCTCGCTCGACATCGTGTTCGGGGAAGTGGACCGCTGATGCAAGGTTTTCAATTAAGCACCTGGCAGTCTTTCCTTCTGGTCTTCGTCTTTCTGACCGTGGCCATAGGTCTGCGCTTCTGGCTGGCCAAGGCGGCGTGGTCGTTTCATCCGAAGGGAGCTCAGGGCTATCTGAGCGATCTCGTGCTTGAGACGGTTCTGTCCTACCTGCCGCTGCTGGTGATCATTTTCGGCGTAAAGCTCTATATCGACACGAACCCGCAATACGCCCAGCATCCTCTGGTTCTGGGGTCTATCGCGGTGGCCGTAGTCTCCATGCTTGTGGCGCGTCGTCTGCCGCCGGTAAAGGCCGCCGCCGGGCGTATGTACAAGGCCCGTAACGACCGCTGGGAGGCTTATAAACAATGAGCCTGCCGCACATCCGTAATTTCGTATCCCAAATGAGAGGGGCCTGAGATGTCCGTTCGCCGTCTCGCCGCCGTTCAGCCGGACAGCTTTAGCTTCAAGCCGGAAACGCTTGAAAAGGCTAACTGGTGGATTGCCAAATATCCCGACAGCCGCCGTCAGTCGGCGGTTATCCCCATCCTGTGGCTGGTTCAGAAGCAGGAGGGCTGGGTTTCCGAGCCCGCCATCGCCGCCATCGCCGAAATGCTCGGCATGGCGCGTATCCGCGTCTACGAAGTAGCGACCTTCTACACCATGTTCATGCTTGAGCCGGTCGGCTCGGCGGCCCTGATTCAGGTGTGCGGCACCACGCCGTGTCAGTTGCGCGGCTCCGAAGCGCTGATGAAGGTGTGTAAGGAAAAGATCGGTGCCAAGGACAAGCTGTCGGCGGACGGCAAGTTCTACTGGCAGGAAGTCGAGTGCCTTGGTGCCTGCACCAATGCGCCGATGGCGCAGATCAACGACTATTTCTACGAAGACCTGACGCCGGAAAATCTGGCGCAGATCATCGACGATTTCGCGGCGGGCAAGACCCCGAAGACCGGCCCTTACAATGGCCGCTTCACGTCTGAGCCGCTGGGCGGCGCAACGACGCTGAAAGACCCGTCGCTGTTCGACGGTTCGGCGGCCAAGCCGGTCAAAATCCCCAACGCTCCGGAACCGGAGGTCAAGGCGTAATCATGGTGGGCATCTTAGAAGACAAGGATCGCATCTTCACCAACCTCTATGGCTTCCATGACTGGGGCCTTGAGGGAGCGAAGCAACGCGGCTGCTGGAACGCGACGAAGGACATCCTGTCCTACGGACGTGACTGGATCATCACCAATGTCAA
>JASGGL010000254.1:0-3477 GCA_047605065.1 Asticcacaulis sp. | reverse complement strand
CGCGTGGCCCTCGGCATGGAGCGGGTGTAGCCATGACCAAGCCGGACCTGCACATCGTCTATTTCCGCAAGAGCGAGTTGACCCGCCTCTTCGCCGCCGCCGCCATCCCTCAGTCGCTGGGCGACCGGAACCACCATCTGCTGAACGGTCAACGGATCTACCTGCATCACTACGAAGGCCGCGACGACACAGCAACCAAGCTGGCCAGCCTTACCGGTAACTTTTACGGCTCGATCCCGCCGGGTATCATTTCCCCTCCCGATCGCATCCAGATCGATCAGTTGGCGTGCGTTCAAATTATATGGAACGCCATAAAGGGCGACGCAGAAAGCCGCGCGGAGCGCAGCCGAGCCACCGCCCGCGCCAAGGCCATCCTGAAACCCGGCGATCGCATCACCGGCACCCGCTGCAACTGTGGTTCCACGCGCCAGGCCACCTACACCTTCTCGTACTTCGATGGACAATGGATCGTTACCAATTCCGGCCACTCCGACCTGCACGGCTACTACGTCACGAAGGTCAACGGCCAGCCGGTGAGCTTCCGCGACCCACCAACGGTTCCGTCGTCAGTCACCCACACCAACACGATCACCGAAGCCGCCCTTCAGCCCAGCAAGCTCTACAACGAAACCGAAGGCCGCGACGGTTACCTGATCGCGGGCAAGGTGCGGTTTTACTACGTCTACAAACAGGCCTTCCCGATGTCTTTCATCTACGGGCTGAACGCCATGGCCAACCGCGAAACCAGCGACCCACGTCAGATGATCGACGTGCGCGAACTGCCGGGCTACCGGGAAGTGACTGAGCGCTGCACGGAAGCAGGTCTCCGCAACTATCACCAGTCGCTGTTCGGACAACTCATCGCCGAAGGGTTCGACTTCGACGCCCACGCCATCCGCCAGCACGACGAAGCCATCGCCCGCTGGAAGCGCGAGGCCGAGGAACGCAAAAAGCGATCGGCAGGCCTTGACCTGACCGACGACGACTTCCCGTTCTGATGCCCTGCCACTGCACCCAATCCTCGGCGCAATCCCGCGATTGGGCTATCTCCGAACCGCCGCCCGTCTCTCAGGCGGGCGGCGTCTTGTCGGGATCCAGCGCATCGGCCCGCGCCCTTAGCCGCTCTACCTGTTTTCGCGCCGCCTCATCTCGCCACTGAGGATTTTCCTGCCTGCGGTTATGCTCTTTCCACCCCAACACCATGGCCAGCGCGGCGATCGCAGCGGCCAAAAAGAGGAGGAGGAGATTGTCCATCAACTCCTCTTGCCGCCGCGCCTCATCTACCTTGAACTGCGCGGCGCTCGCCGTCATCCACATCTCATAATGCTCAGGCGAATATTCGCAGTCCTGTTTCATCCAGGTCAGATCAGGCATCCCCACAACTCCCTTCAAACGCGAGGCAGCAACTTGACATTGAAACCGAAACGGCGCAACCCTGTGTCTCCGGGCTTCGAAACCCGTTTATGAGAGTAGCGGCCACGCGGTGACGAGACACCCGTTTCTTACCCTATGGCCGGAGTGATCACGTGCATGTCCAATGGCGCGAGCCTAAAGACGTGATCGCACGACTACTCTCGTGTTTCGAAGCTCCGGCCACCAATGGTTCCCTTCGAAAGGAAGAGTAATGCCCACATATCAGCATTCCCCCGATCCCCCTTCCCGCGCGGATAAACCCGTTAGTATAGCATTGCAATGCAATACAACCCTTGGGACTCATCCGTTAGGCGAGTACCCAAAAAATAACGAGTCGCAATGCGTGTATTTTTTTCCCGTGCTTAGGTGCCTCTTGCCGCAAGAGAGCGGGGGAAAGTAAAAATGCAAACTGTAACCAATACCCACGACGTGGCTGCCTATGCCCGTCAGATTGAAATCCTCACCATGAATATTTCCATGGCCCTGACCATACTGGCACCTACCGCGCCTGAGGAAACGCAACCCTTCCTGATTTCACTGGCCGGAGCCGCCGAAAACGCGGCCGATAAGGCCAACCTCATATCGGAGTACACCAATGGCTAAAGCACCACAGGCCCCAACCGGCCTGCAACAGGGGGACGCCGCGCATATCTGGCGCTGGATACCCTCAAAAACCCGCCGGGCGCAGGGCTGGAAGGCCCTGACGCTCAAAGACCCCGACACCGGCAAACACCTGTCCCTGCCCGACGCATGGCGCGCCTGCGACCATATCAACGCCTTGGTCGAAGCCGCCGAACGCGGTGACAACCTCACCGGTCTGCCTTGGGCGCATGTCGCGCCCCTGTCGGTGCGCCGCGCCCCGGAGATCGCCTCGGGGCGCTCTCTGGGCACATTGCTCGATAGCTATTGCGGAGCCTATGACCCGGCCACACTCACATGGGGGCCGGGCTGCGATGAGTTCCGGGCGAAATCGCCGGACACACAAAAAGACGAGCGGTTGCGCCTCAAGCGTCTATTCGAAGTCCTCGCGGGCCTGCACTCCGGCGAACCGGCACGCAAAGGCCTGCCCCGCCGCACCTACACCCGCGCCCTGACACGCTACCGTCACTGGATGGCTCAGGTGCGCGCCCTGCCGATCGACGCCATCATCGTCCACCCCAAGACACCGGAGGAGCTGGCGGACGAGGCCAAGCGCGGCATCGTCCCGCCGCCGTCAAACCTGGAACGCGCCTATGCCTTCCTCGCCAAGCAGGTGAACGAAGCCACGGGCAAGCCACAACTGACCAATGCCGCCGCCATCATGCGCTATACGCGCCTGTGGCTGGAATGGGTCCGTAAGCGCCTGCGCGCCAACTGGACCAACCCGGTCGAATTCGTCGACGTGCAATCGGTCGATGGACGCATTGTAATCTGGGAAGACGAAGAGATCGAGCAACTGCTGGCGGCCTGCCGCAAATCGGGCTGGTATTCTGTCGCCTTCGCCGTCGAACTGGCGCTTGAGTTATCATGGTCGCAACGCGACATTCTGAACCTCAAATGGCATCAGATCAAAGACGGGCGCGTCTTGGGCACACGCTCGAAAACAGGCGTAAAGACCGAAACCACCCTCACCGACAACGGACTGGACATCGTCCGCCGTATCCGGGCGCACTACGGCGCATCTGAGGATGGTAAGGTGACCTTCCTGCCGACCGACTATGTGATCCGGGTGGATAAACGCGAAGGCCATCGGGACTACGGTGCGCCGGGCAAAGGCTGGTATCAGAAATACTTCCAGCAAATCTTTATCGCCTGCCGCAACAGCGTCGAATGGACTTGGAACATCACCAAGACCTTTCAGGACTTCCGCGACACAGCCATAACAATGATGTGGGAGGCAGGCCTTGACTTCCCTGAAATCGCCAGCCGCACCCAGCACACGCTGGCTCACATTCAGGCCGTCATCGAAAAGCACTACGGGGCAATCACGCGGACCATTTCTGACAACGCCGCCGCCAAGCTGAACACTCACCGCAAACGGCGCTCACAGGCCCGTCATCTGTGACCTAAAGGCTAAACAAGCCT
>JASGGL010000253.1:0-3488 GCA_047605065.1 Asticcacaulis sp. | reverse complement strand
CTGGCCTATAATGAGCGGGTGCGCCTGATCTACGTCAACGAGACGATGATGGCGCATCCCCTGCACCTGCACGGCATGTTCGTCCAGCTTGAGAACGGTCAGGACGCTGACCGGCTGCCCAACAAGCATACGGTGATCGTACCGCCGGGACAGACCGTGTCGGTCCTTCTGAGTGCCAATGAGCCGGGCGACTGGCCCTATCACTGCCATCTGATGTTCCATATGCAGTCGGGGATGATGACCACGCTGCGGGTGGCCGCTCCGGACAAGACGGTGACGCCGCCCGTCGAAGCGCCTCAGCCGGATCAGTCTCAACACGGGGAGGACCATCATGCGCATCACTGATATGACCATACTGGCCATCGGGTTGCTGTCTGCGGTCCCGGCGCTGGCCCAAACGGAACACGACCAGACAGAACACGGGCATTCGGCCACCTATCACGCGGTACGGCTGGAGACGGCCCTGAGCCACGAAGACGGCGAAACGACAGCAAGCTGGGACGCCGACGGCTGGGTCGGGGGCGATGTCCATCGCCTGTGGCTGAAAAGCGAAGGCGAGCGCCGGGACGGAGACACCGAAGGCGAGGTCTGGGCGCTTTATGGGCGCAACGTTTCGACCTTCTGGGACGCCCAGATCGGCCTGCGCCATGGGTTCGGCGATGCAGACCGCACCGAGCTGGCGGTCGGTCTCACCGGTCTGGCACCCTATTTCTTTGAAACCGAGGCGCATCTGCTCGTCGGTGAAAAGGGCGCGCTACGGGTACGGCTGCATCAGGAAAACGACCTGCTGCTGACCAACCGGTTGGTCCTCAAGCCTTCGATTGAGGCTAATCTCAGCGGGAGGGCTGACTCGGAGGCAGGACTCGGCACAGGCCTGACCGACATGAAGGCGGGGCTTCAGCTTCGCTACGAGGTGACGCGTCGCTTTGCGCCCTTCGTCGCCGTGGACTACCAGCGGCGTTTCGGCGATACGGCCGATATGGCGCAGACGCGCGGAAAACCGGATGAGGAAAGCCGGGTAAGCTTTGGTATAGGCTGGCTTTTTTAGAGCATCGATCTGGGGGAACCAGACCGATGCTCTGAATTTTTGTTGAACGCGCTTCTCTTCCGTAAAGTGGTATCCACTTTATCGGGAAGCGCTCGAAAGAACGCCCGGCGGGAAACCTGCCGGGCGTATCTGTATCAGAGCTTATATTCCAGCGAGACCCAAACCTTGGTGCGCGAGGCGGGCATGGTGGTGTCGGCCCGCTCGAAATCGGCGTATTTGACGCTGGCCGTCAGGTTTTTGGTCAGGGGCGTCGAAACGATGGCGTCCCATTCCGTGCCGACGTCACGCGCATGACGATCGGTGCGGAAGTCGTGCCAGACCACGGTCAGGGACGGCTTTTTCAGCACACCCAGCGCCTTGGGGTGGGTATAGCCCGCCGTCAGGCTGAGGTCGTTCAGACCGTCCGGCAGCATCTTGTTGCCATTGGTCGAAAAGGCATCGGCCCAGCCGCGGATATTGTGGGCGCTGCCGATCGGCGTGATGAAGCCGCGCACGCCATTGCCTTCATTGACCTCATAGGCGGCTTTGACCGTCCACGCGCCACGATTCAGCCCGGCTTCGCCATTCCACGCCTTCAGCGAAAAATCGGCGGGATTGTTGCCGTAATCCTTTTGCTGAGCGACAACAGCGGCATAGGTCAGCTTGGTGGTCTTACTCAGCGGTTTTTCGCCGCTGAGACGCAGGCCCGTCGTCAGGCTGGAATTATAGGCCGCATTGTCGAAATCGAGGGCATAGACAAAACCCTGTACCTTGAAGGCCGGGGTGTGCGTATAGGCGACGGTGGCGATATGGCTGTCGGAGTCCCAGTCGGCATATTCACCTGCGGTACGGTTGACCTGGCCGATATAGGCATAGGTCGCCGACCACTTGTCCTTTTTCACGTCGAGACGCAGGGCGTCGAAGGTCATTTCATCCTGACGCCAGCCGGAATTGCCGACGAAGCGGTTGTCGTCGATCAGGATGCGCTGGCGGCCCGCCGTCACCGTCGTCGCCTTGTTCGGCGTCCAGGTCAGTTGCAGGCGGTTCAGTTCGGTCACTTCCGGATCGCCGACGCCCGCATAGGCGGTCTTGCCATTATAGCCGGAATTGTAATCGTCGGTCAGTGCGCGCACGTCGTCGAATTCGACCAGAAGCTTCACCTGACCGAAGGTGCCGGTCTCAAAGCCCACGCGGTTGCGCCAGGTCAGGGCTTCGGCATCTTTCAGGCCAGCCTGCGATACGCTTTCGGTGCGCAGGCGCGAATCGAGGAGAATTTTGGACTTGCCCAGCGCTTCGGAGAAGGTGTCGGCGTGGGCGGAAGAGGCGGCGGCAAGGGCCAGAAGGCTTGCAGAAACGCGCAGATACATAGGGTTGCTCCATCGGAACGCGCTGTACTATGGGCGGTTCCAACTGTTGACGGTGACGCGTCTTGTTCCCGATGCTGATCGCTCATTCGGGGGCGCTTAACCCTGATTGTTATTGAAAATAGGTAATATTTCGCAAATACACAGCGATGCTGCGCAAACCCTTTATTGTACTGGGGTCGTCGATTCCCGCACGATCAGTGTCGTATCGAACACGATGCGCGCGGGCGTACCCGTATCGCGCTGCCACAGCCGGTCGACCGCTTCGACGGCCATGTCTTCGATCGGAATATCCACCGTCGTCAGGGCAGGCATGGCGACGCCGGACCACGGCATGTCGCCGAAGCCGACCACCGAAAGATCGTCGGGAACGCTGATGCCAGAGCGTGCGGCGTGACGCAGGATGCCGATGGCGATCTGATCGGTACCGGCAAAGACCGCCGAAACCTCGCGGCTATCCAGAGCGGCGCGTACCCGCGGCTCAAGATCGTCGGAAAAGGCGGTTTCGAGATGGAAAACGCACGCGCCGTGTGCCCCAAGGGTTTCGGTAAAGCCCCGGCAGCGTTCGGACATGCTGCTCAGGCTCATCGGGCCGGAAATCATACCGATGCGGCGATGCCCCAGTTCCAGAAGGTGCTCGGCCGCCTGACGACCGCCACCGTAATAGTCGGCCTGAACCAGTGGCAGACCTGCGGCGCGGCGATCCATGATGACGGCGGGCAGTTCGGGCGGCAACTCAGCCGTGTCCAGATCGCCGACCGGGAACCAGATCAGACCGTCCACGCCGCGTTCAGTCAGGCCCAGTATGGCCTGCTGCTCAAGGCGCATATCGCCTTCGGTATCGGCGATGACGACATAGAGGCCCAGATGGCGGGCGCGGCGCATAACGGCCTGCGCCAGTGCCGTGAAGAAGGGATTGGCGAAATCCGGCAGGATCAGGCCCAGCGTGCTGGTCCGGCCCGTGCGTACGGCGCGCGCCGACAGGTTCTGACGATAACCCAGTTCACCCGCCACCTTGAGGATATGGGCGCGTACCTCGCTGCCCAGCGATCCGGTGCCGTTGATGGCGTAGGAGGCGCTGGCCAGCGATACATCGG
>JASGGL010000252.1:0-3489 GCA_047605065.1 Asticcacaulis sp. | reverse complement strand
TGTTGAGGCGGTCACGCTCGGCCTGAAGCGATTGTTCGGGCGTCAGTATGACGGGTGCCTGAGTGACGGGTGCCTGAGTGACTGGAGCCTGAGCGGCGGCGTCCATGGCGATGTCGGCGACGGGACGCGCCACGCCCGCACGGATGATCTCTTCAGTCGCGGTTTCAGGTTTCGCCGTTTCGGGTTTCGCTGTTTCTGGCGCGGACGGCGTCACCTTCGGGGCCGCATACGCGATGGTTGTCGCAACAGGTTCCGGGGACGTCGCCACAGCCGCGGTTTCGGCCTTGGGGGTAGCGGTCGTAGACGCGGCGGTTGACGCAGACGGGGTTTGCGGCGCCACCGCAATAGCGGGCAGGGCCGGGGGCACCGGCGCACTCAGGCCGTCGTCGGGGTCGCTGAAGAACCGCACGCCACGAACAGGGATATCAAGGGTGCTGTCGTCACCGGCTCCGGAAGCGAAGGCGTCAGGAGCAATGCGCGCGGCGGCTTCGCCGCTGACCGCACCGGCGGCCACGAGGCTTAAGACTCCCACGCTCAGCTTGAGCGACGCTTTCTTCATTGTATCGACCTGTCGGAAGGGAACGCGGAACTATGGGTGAAAAAGGGTTAACAAAGCCGGTAATCGGGACCGCTTACGGGCTTTCTAGCCGTCCTCGGTATAAACGAGCAATGTCATCGCCGTCAAAAAAGCGACGAAGGGCGTGGCCCAGGCGGCAAGGAAGACGGGGATAACCTCGGCCTTGCCCAGCGAACCGCACAACTGGTTCAGGAAGAAGACCATAAAGCCCAGCACGATGCCTGACAGGGTCAGGCGCGCCAGTCCGCCGATACGCATCAGCCGCAGCGAAAACGCGGCCCCCAGCGCCGTCATGGCGGCGAACATCAGCGGCGTGGCCAGCAACTGATAAAGACGCAGCTCATACGGCGCGGCGGAAAAGCCGGAGGTTTCGATCTGAAGGATGATGGCGGGCAGTTGCCAGAAATTGGTCGATTGCGGCGCGGCGTATCGCGTGAAGGCGCGCTCAGGCCGCAGGTTTGATTCGATGGTCAGATCGTTATAAAATCTGGCGGTTTCGCCGGGCGAAGTTTCGCGCGCGCCTTTCAGTTGCCATGTACCGGGGCGCAGGGTCGCTTCGGCGGCGTCGATGCGCGTCATAAGGCGCGGCACTTCGGTGTCGTCGATGGCGTAGGTCCAGAAGCTGGCGTCCAGCAGCTTGCCTTCGGGCGTCTGGGTACGGGCATGGATGACGGTCTGCTTCTTGCCGTCGCCCTGACGCAGGAAGACTTCGGTGGTCTTAACGCGCGTATCGGACTGGGTGACGCTGGCGGCGAAACGGTCGTAGCGGTCGGCCAGAACCGTGGCTGCCGGATTGAGCAGCGTTACCGTCAGCGCGCCCAGAATGGCCGCCATACCGGCAGCGGGCAGGACGAAGCTCCACGCGGAGACCCCGGCTGCGCGCATGGCGATCAGTTCGGAGCGGCGGTTCAGCCCCACAAAGGCCGACAGCGTGCCGAACAGGAAGGCAAACGGCAGCAGAACCAGAATGATATTGGGCGATTTCAGCAGTAGAAGACCGATAATGCCGAAGCTCGACAGATCGCCTCTCTGACCCAATGATTTGGAGATTTCGACGTAGTCGATCAGGAAGATAACGCAGGCCACGACCACCAGCGCCGTCAGCACGGAAATCAGGCAGCGGCCGAGGATATAGGTCACCAGCCGCTGCTTGCGCCACGGATTGATGAGCGAGACGAAATCGATCAGGGCGTTCAGCGCGCTCATGCCTTGCCTCCCATTGGGCCTCCCACCGGAGCCAGTTCGGTCAGGCTGCTCTTTCGCGCGGCTTTACGCAGGGTGGTGCGGTCGTTCTTGGCGATGATCTTCAGGCAGACGACGATCAGGGTCAGGGGAATGACGTATTGCATGATATTAGCCACGGGCGCGTCGGCACAGGCGGCTTCGACCGCGAAACCGACGATGCGGATGGCGGCGGCGGCAAACGACACGATGGCGATGCGTTTGCCATAGCCATGGCGGCTGAAACTGCCGCCCAGCACGCCGACGACCGCCAGAAGACAGAAGCCGAGATTATAGAAGGGGCCGGTGATGCGCGCATGGCCTTCGGCCATCAGCTTTTTCCAACTGCCGTTTTCCCATTCCATGGCGCGGTTAGGGAAGAACAGTTCGTGGATGTAACGGTCGGAATCCTTATAATGCAGATAGTCGTCTGAGATGACGTGCTGCGAGATATCGAAGGAGTATTCCTCGAAGGTCAGATGGTTGAGCACGCCTTCGGCCGATACCTGCTGGGTCGAGCCGTCGCGCAGGATCAGGATCTGCCCGCCTTTTTTCGGCGTAACGATACGGCCTTCGCGGGCCGCATAGGTGCGGTCCAGCCCGTCCGGGCCGGGGGTGCGGATGAAGATCTGACGCAGGAGGCCGTTCTGGTCGATGCGCTGCACGTAGATGGTCATGCCGGAACGGGTGGTGGAAAAATCCCCTTCCTTGATCACGGCGGCGATGATGTCGGTCTTGATGCGGAACAGTTCGGCCCGCATGGCGCGCGAGGCGGCAGGCTGCACGAACAGGCTCATGATCAGCCCCATCAGGGTGATGTAGACCCCGAAGCGGACCACGGGTGATGCCGTTCGCCACAGCGACATGCCGTTGGCATAGCCCGCGACGATTTCGTGGTCGTTGTGCATGCGGTTGAGCGCCACCAGCGTGCCCACGAAGATCGCCACCGGGAAGATCAGACCCGCCAGTTGCGGCAGGGCCAGAAAGGTGATCTTGAGGAAGGTCGTCAGGCTCTGGCCGCGCTCGACGATCACGTCGAACTGAGTGAGCGATTGCGACAGGATGGCAATGGCCGTGAGCGCACCGATCGCGCCGAGAATCGGCACGCGCATCTGGCGCGAAATGTAACATTCGATCGTGCGCAATGTCGGGCCTGAAAAACTCAATAAAAAAGCATGGATACGGCTAGGGACTTCCTATGTCGAAAACATGGCCGCGCCATGCCCGACTGCGGGGTGGTCCCTCTCCGGCGGCCTGTTTTGACCGCATACGTCTTCAATAGCAAGCCGCGAGCTTTTGCGGGAGCGAAAAATCCCCCGAAGCGTTCGCCTCAGAGGATTGTGACCGCCTTGCCACGGCGGGGCAAATGGTGCTTAAACGCATGCGATCACGGGTGCGCGCCAAAGTCTTGCGGCAGCGGCCCCGCCAAATGCTTTCAATGGAGTTTCCATGCGCATCGAACTTTCCTCCGTCATTCCCGCCGAAGCCGCGCTGGCCGTCATCGTCGGCGATACCCTTTCGCTCAGCACGGGCGCAGGCACGCTTGAGGCGGCCACCGGCGGTTACCTCACCGCCGCGCTGAAAAAGGCAGGGTTTACCGGCGCGCGGGGCAAGGTTCAGGTGGTCTCGGCCCTGCCGGACCAGACCTATGCCGCTCTGGTCGCCGTCGGCGCAGGCGCGCTGGATGAACT
>JASGGL010000251.1:0-3499 GCA_047605065.1 Asticcacaulis sp. | reverse complement strand
AAACAAAAAGGTCAATGCGCTTTTTATGATGCCCTTATAATGCAATGCTTTGTGGCTATAAACCTAGGGCAGAACCAAGGTCGGATCGAACGGCTTGGCGATTTCGGACGACGGGGTATAGCGGATTTCAAAGTGCAACTGCGCCTTTTCCACCGCACCGGTCTTACCCAGCGTGCCGATCGACTGGCCCTGCTCGACCTTCTGATTGGCCTTCACGCTGACCTTACCCAGATGTGAATAGCCGCTGTAGAAGCCATCGGCGTGTTTGATATAGACGGTGTTGCCCAGTTCCTTGACCTGATCACCGACATAGACGACCGTGCCGCCCTCGGCCGCGACCACCGCTGCACCTTCCGGACCGCCGATATTGATGCCGTCGTTACGCACATTCGGCGCCAACTGTCCAAAGCGAACCAGCACATTCCCCTTATAGGGCCACACAAAGCGCCCCTTACCGAGACGCACGATCCCGGCCATATCCGTGGGCACCGCCTTTACCGCAGGCTTTTCAGCAACTTTTTCCGGCACCTTAACCTCTTCGGTCAGCTTGCCCGGTGCGGACACCACCGGCTTGGCAACCACCGGAGCTGCGGTCTTTACAGGCTCCACGGAAACCGGCTTAGGCGCGTCGGCCTGAGCCACCACGGCCTTTACCTTTTCCGGCACGGGGCCTGAGGCATAGGCCTCGACACCCTTGTCCTTAGCGGTTTCGGGCAGCAGCACCTTCTGACCGATCCGGGTCACAGACTGCGCGGTCAGGCCGTTCATCTGATAGAGGGTCTGAACCGGCACACCGAAGCGACGGGACACGCCGAACAGGGTGTCCTTGGCCTGAAGCGTATAGACAAAGCCCGCCTTGCTATCCTTTACGGCCACAGTGTTCACCACAGGCGCGCTGGGCTTATGCACAGTCCCCGCAGGTGGCGGAGGGGGTGGCGGAGGCGGCAGATCAGAAGTCGTGACGCTGCCTTTGGTGCCCAGAGGCTGAACGCCAGTCGCCTCCTCGGGCTTCGGCGCGGCCGGGGTTTCCGCCGCATGCCCGGCCTGCCCCGGAATTTCCGCCATGGGGCGCTCTTCCATATAGATGGGGTATTTCGGCGTCTGCGGCGTCACCGAACAGGCCGACAGCGTCGCCGCCGCCAGTACCGGGGTCACAAGAACCGAAACAAGTCTAAGGGCACGCATCATCGTCTCCGGGCGTAGGCAGGATCGCGGGATTATGGGCCGCTTATGGATAATGAAACCTTACCAACCGGTATCCGGTTGCGGGTATGCACGCATATTTTCACGCGCCGGACGTGTCGGGTTTTGAAAAACCACGCTTTCCTGAAAGCGCGCCACACAGGATCAGAGCGTAAAAGCACGCGCATGCGTTCGATATCGTCAAAGTCTATTGTCAAAACGACATCAAAGTGATATCACTTTTTACAGTTTCAGGAGGACACAATATGGCTGATGACAACAGACCGCTGAGCGAACTGGTGGCGCAGGGCTGGGAGATACTGAACTACAGCTCGTCGCACGATCCCGGCGGCTCCATCGTGGAGAACTTCCTTCTGCGTAAGCAGAAGATGCACCGCATCCTCAGCGTCCGGCCCAAGATGATCGGCAAGGGCTATGTGGTGAAAGAACTGGACGTCTGATGAGCGTCGAACCAAGGGAGGCTGATATGACCGACAACCCCATCAACAGCACACGCGAACACCCCGTCTCGGGCGGGCATGGCGGATTATGGCTGCTGATCCTTCTGATCGTTATTGTGGCGGCCATCGCTGCACCGGTAATTGCCGGACGGATCGGTATATTTTTCTCTGCCCTTATGGGCATAACCGCTCTGCTTATCCTCAGCGGCTTCTATACGGTGCAACCCAATCAGGCGGTCGCCCTGACGGTTTTTGGCAATTACAAGGGCAGCGACCGGATCACCGGCCTGCGCTGGGTGCCCTTCTGGTACGGGCGCAAAAAGGTGTCCCTGCGCGTGCGCAACGTCACCAGTGAGGCGCTCAAGGTCAATGATCAGCGCGGTAACCCGATAGAAATCGCCGCCAATATCGTCTGGCACGTCGCGGACTCGGCGCAGGCCCTGTTCGACGTCGACGACTACACCGCCTTCGTCAACATACAGATCGAGACGGCCCTGCGTGAAACCGCGCGTCAATACGCCTACGACCACGCCGAAGACGGCCAGCCCACCTTGCGCGACGACGCCGAAATCGTCGGTCAGCGCCTCCGGGCCGACCTGCAGACGCGTGTCGAAGTGGCTGGCGTCAGCGTGGACGAAGCCCACCTGATGCATCTGGCCTATGCGCCGGAAATCGCCGGCTCCATGCTCAAGCGCCAGCAGGCCGAAGCCGTCATCGCCGCGCGTCAGAAGATCGTCGCCGGGGCCGTCGGCATGGTCGAGCAGGCCCTCGATCAGCTTTCGGAGCGTGGCGTGGTGAAGCTGGATGAAGAGCGCAAGGCCGCCATGGTGTCCAACCTGCTGGTCGTGCTCTGCGCCGACCGGGAAGCGCAGCCGGTGGTCAATACCGGCACGCTCTACGGCTGATCCGTGGCGTCGCCCGGAAAAAAAGCCTACCCTCTGCGCCTGCCGCCGGAGGTGATGGCGGCGGTCGAACGTCTGGCCGCTTCGGAACTGCGCTCGACCAATGCTCAGTTGGAAATGCTGTTGCGTGAGGCCCTGAAACGGCGCGGCGTAAACCTCCCCCTTCCGGGAGACGGAGCCTGACGAAACGGCCATCTGATGAGGCCCGGAAGCCCTTGTGGCCTCCGGGCGTTTTTCATTCCACAGTCTTCTCGCCAGACTGTGAATCGATTTCGGACGCTGAACATTAACGGATAACGGTTACTTCAACCGCCCTGCCGAACCATAGCCATAGCGGGCGAGTTGGACGTAAATCAAACCGCCAGCAGCTCGGGAGGGCATTGTTTCGTGCCCGCAGCCTTAGCGACAAGCCCCTGCCGGAAAACACATGGCCCGGCAGGGGTGCTTTGCTTTCGCTCCTACAGGCCCCTGCGCCGCCGCTACAGCCGCGAAGTCGGCGCTGGTGCAGCATGGGTAGCGCAAATAAAAACGACCAGCGCAGTGAAGCGCTGGTCGAGTGATGTTAGATCTCAGCCCTATGGCTCAAGCTCCACCCGTCAGTCTCGCGTAAATAGAGGTGATACGGTGCAGCGTGGTATAACACGCCTTGCTCTTGCCCATCGATTGAGGATTGCTGTTAGCGATTTCGATATACGCCTGTGCCGCAGCTTCAATAAGTTCAGCATCCTTGAAAGCAGAGGGAATCCTCAACGCCCACTTCCCGTCAAGCTTTTGGGCGACAAAGGCTGAATGCGCTGCTAGGATCGGAAACACAATCCGATTTTGCGGAAAGCTACAATGTGCTTAGGGCTCGGCATGAAATGGAAGAGGGAAAGTTTCTCTCGGAGCTTCTGAAAAAATCAGGCTCACTCAGCCAGGCCGCCCGCGTACTCGGGGTGGCCAAGGCGACGCTTC
>JASGGL010000250.1:0-3508 GCA_047605065.1 Asticcacaulis sp. | reverse complement strand
CCTATGCCGACCTGAAATCCCTGTGGCGTCCCGAAGCCAAAGCCTATTTTCCCGGCATTTAGAACATTCGTTCAGGCCAAATCAGAACGAATGTTCTAAATTTATGATTTTACGCGCTTTTTTACCCCGAAAAGTGCGCCACACTTTCCGGCAAGCGCTCTAAGGAACCGTGATGACCTTTGACCTAAAGGAACTCCCCGCCCGCTTCGGCTATTTCGTCGCCAATGTGAAGACCTTCTGGGGCGACCTGACCCAGCATTCGGAATTCCTGTCGAACCTGCTGATCGCCGGGCTGATCCTGATGGTCACCCTGTTCCTGTCGCAGTGGCTGTCGAACACCGTCAAAAACACCGCCAAGCGTTATGCCCATTCCGACGCCGACCGCACCCTGCCCGAATTCCTGTCGCAGGTGGTGTGGTGGCTGATCATGGTGGTCGGCCTTGTCGTCATCCTCAACCGTCTGGGGGTGCAGACCACCTCGATCCTGACCGTGCTGGGCGCGGCGTCTCTGGCCATCGGTCTGGCCCTGCAAGGCACGCTGTCGAACGTGGCGTCAGGGATCATGCTGCTGGTGCAGAAGCCCTATCGCATCGGCGACAGCGTCATCATCGGCGACATGACGGGCACGGTGGGACGACTGGGCCTGTTTTCGACCGAAATCACCAATGGCGACAACCACAAGGTCTATATCCCTAATTCCAAGATCTTTTCCGACCGCATCGTCAACATCAGCCATTACGGCCACCGCACGCTGGCCCTGCTGGTCACGGTCGATTTCGGCACCAATCTGGACGAGGCGCTGGCCCTGCTCAGGCAAAAGGTCGAGGAGCATCCCTCAACTCAGGCCGTGCCGCCGGTATGGAGCGGCGTCGAAAACTTCACCGACAACGGCGTACAGCTTAAGGTGACGGCTCAGGTCACCGTCGTCCAGTATGGTCAGGCGCGCGCCGACATCCTTAAGCTCATCAAGGAAAGCTTCCACGCCCACGGCATCGATATCCCCTATCCGCATCAGGTGGCCGTGGAAAAAACGATTGCGGCGGCAAAGACGCCCGGCGCAAGCGCCTGACCCCTTGCGCACCCGATGACATTCGTTGCAAAAGGAACGTATACGAATTTTCTGATGGGGTCTTCGCGTGTTCAAACGTCTTCTGCTTGCGTCCTGCGTCTTCATCGCCGCGCCCGCCTTCGCCGATCCGGTACAGCAGACCAAGGGCCGCTTCGAGGACAAGTTCCGCCAGCTCGAAGGCGAGGAATGGCCGACCCCGACCGACTACCGCAACGCCGCGGGTGAGCCCGGCCACCGTTACTGGCAGCAGAAGGTCGACTATAAGATCAAGGCCTCGCTCAACGAAGCCACCCGCACCCTTTCGGGCAGCGAGACGGTCACCTACACCAACAACTCCCCCGACACCCTGCGTTATCTCTGGCTCCTGCTGGACCAGAACAATTACAAGCGCGACTCCATCGCCGAACGCGTCAGCACGGTGTCCCCGACCAAGACGGTCTCGGTGGGCGAAGTGCTGCGGGCCAAGCGCATGCAGGCGTGGGAAGGCGGCTTCAACGATCTCAAGGTGGCCGGTGCCGACGGCAAGGCCCTGCCGATCACCGTCAACGATACCCTGATGCGCATCGATCTGGCCCAGCCTCTGAAGTCCGGCGAAAGCCTGACCTTCACCGTGTCGTGGTCGGTGCCCCTGCCGGAAACGAAGGTCGTCGGCGGCCGGTCGGGCTATGAGTGTTTCACCAAGCCCGGCGAGGACGGCAACTGCATCTTTCTGGGGGCGCAGTGGTTCCCGCGTCTGGCCGTCTATTCGGACTATGAAGGCTGGCACAACAAGGCCTTCATCGGCTCCGGCGAATTCACGCTGGAATTCGGGGATTATGAGGTCGAACTGACCGTTCCCGCCGATCACGTGGTGTCGGCCACCGGCGAACTGATCAATGCTGCCGACGTGCTGACCGCGGCTCAGCAAAAGCGCTTCAATGACGCAAAGACCGCCACCGCGCCCGTCTATGTCGTGACGCCCGAAGAGGCCGCCGCCGCCGAAAAGGGCAAGGCTTCTGGTACCAAA
Organism: Asticcacaulis sp.; assembly: GCA_047605065.1. GTDB lineage: Bacteria > Pseudomonadota > Alphaproteobacteria > Caulobacterales > Caulobacteraceae > Asticcacaulis. The sequence continues at coordinate 1,433 of JASGGL010000250.1, read as the reverse complement.
ACCTGGAAATTCAAGGCCGCCAATGTCCGCGACTTCGCCTTCGGGTCGTCGCGCAAATTCATCTGGGACGCGCTCGGCGTAAAGAACGGCGATCCGGCCCATCCGACGGTCATGGCCATGTCCTTCTTCCCCAAGGAGGCCCGCCCCCTGTGGGATGCCTATTCGACCAAATCGATCGCGCACACGCTCGATGTCTATGGCAAGTTCGCCTTCGCCTACCCCTACCCGACCGCACAATCGGTCAACGGCCCGGTCGGCGGCATGGAGTATCCGATGATCACCTTCAACGGGCCGCGCCCGGTGAAGGACAAGAAGACCGGCGAACTGACCTATACCGAACGTGCCAAGTATGGCCTGATCGGCGTCGTCATCCACGAGGTCGGTCACATCTGGTTCCCGATGACCGTCAATTCCGACGAGCGTCAGTGGACATGGCTGGACGAAGGCATCAACTCCTTCCTGCAGTTTCAGGCCGAAAAGGAATGGGACAAGAACTTCCCGTCGCGTCGTGGCGAGCCGAAGTCGATGGTCGAGTACATGCTGAGCGAAAATCAGGTGCCGATCATGACCAATTCGGAATCGGTCCTGCAATTCGGCAATAACAGCTATGGCAAGCCCGCCGCCGCCCTGACCATTCTGCGCGAAACCGTGCTGGGCCGCGAAAAGTTCGACTTCGCCTTCAAGGAATACGCCCGCCGCTGGCAGTTCAAGCGCCCGACCCCCTACGACTTCTTCCGTACCATGGAAGAGGCGTCCGGCACCGACCTCGACTGGTTCTGGCGCGGCTGGTTCTATTCGACCGACCACGTCGATATCGAGCTGGCCGACGTCAAGAAGGCCCGCCTGAACAGCCGCGATCCGGTGGTCGAAAAGGCGTGGGAAAAGCTTCAGGACGACGAGGAACCGAAGTCGCTCACCGCGTCGCGCAACACTGGCAAGACCGTGATCGAAACCGATCCGGCGACCAGGGACTATTACGACCTCGACAGCAAGTGGGAGCCCACCGCAAAGGACAAGAAGAAGTACGCCGATCTTCAGAAGGATATCGATCCGGACCTGAAGGCCGCGCTTGAGGTCAAGGACAACTTCTACAACTTCACCTTCCGCAACAAGGGCGGGCTGGTCATGCCGGTGATCCTCAAGATGGACTTCGCCGATGGCACCTCTGAGACCGTCCGCATCCCCGCCGAGGTCTGGCGCTATAACCCGCGCGAGACGACCTGGCGTTACGTGACGCCCAAGGTGCTGAAGCAGGCCGAGATCGACCCCAACTGGGAAACTGCCGACGCCGACACCACCAATAACGCCTTCCCGCGCAAGATCGACGAGCAGCGTTTCGACGTGAAGGAAGCCGACGAACTGCCTAACCGCATGAAAGACGACGATGTGGTCGTCACGCCGGACGGCCTGAAGACCCAGCCGAAAAAGGCCGA
>JASGGL010000249.1:0-3509 GCA_047605065.1 Asticcacaulis sp. | reverse complement strand
ATGGGGCTATAGCTCAGTTGGTAGAGCGCCTCGTTCGCAATGAGGAGGTCAGCGGTTCGAATCCGCTTAGCTCCACCATTCATCGTTTAAGAACAGCGGCTTACCCTGTCCCCGGGGTAGCCGCTTTTTCTTTGCCTGACGGCTTTCGGCTTCTTGCAAAGGTTTAGCAATCATTCACCATGCCATTTAGCGGCGAATTAAGCCGCCTGCGTTAGGATAGTTGTCCTTGTGCAGGAGCGCGTATCCATGGCTGTGAGGCCGGCTTCTATCCCCGTTCTGACGATCCCCGCAGGCTTAAGCGGCTGGCCCTTTGCCGCCATACTGGCCTGCGCCTATCTTTTCGTCCACGTCCTGCTCAATATCGCCTTTGCCGATATAAGCCCCGTTGCCTCCTACGGCATACTGATCGCCACCCCGGTTCTGGCCGCCATAGCCTGTGCCGGGCGCGCCCGTGCCGGATCGCAGGCGCTTAACCGCTATGCCCTCGCCCTGTCCCTGATCCTGTGGGCCACAGGCATGGCGACGACCCTCTATATGGACGTTTTCACCGCCGACAGCGATCTTATCTCCGGGCTGTCGACGCTGTTCTTCTCGCTCTACGGCGTACCTCTGACCTTCATTCTGGCCAGCCCGGCCGAAGAAGGCTGGCCCGCACGGCTTATCGACGGCGTCTTGTCTCTGGTGCTGGGCGGGTTGTTCTTTGCCTGCGCCTTTACCTTCTCAGGCCTCGATACAGGCAGCGAGGCGGACCTTCTGAGCATCCGTCTGCTCTATGACATCCAGAACCTCTTTATCGCGGTGTTCAGCTACGTGCGCTACAAGGCCAGCGCAGGCGCAGAAAAACGGTTCTTCCGCGACACCGCCATCTTCGCCACGGTCTATATGGCCATGGCCGCCTACATCAATCACATGGAAAGCGACACGGCTTACGGTGCATTGAACGATGCCGTAATCGACATCCCTTTTCTGGCCCTTCTGTTCCTGACGCTCCTGCGATCCAGCCGTTCGGCCCTGGCCTCCGCTTCGGCGGGCGCGCACTTTCGCCTGTTCGTTCAGGCCGCCAGCCCTCTGGTGCTGCCACTGACCCTGTTCGCCATGTCCTGCGTGCTGCTGTTCCATAAGCCCGTCTACGCCCTGACCGGTCTGCTGTTCGCCCTGCTCGGCTATGGTGCACGCAATATTCTGGTTCAGATGCAGACCCTCACCGACCGCAACCAGCTCAGGCAACTGAGCCTGATCGACCCGCTGACGCACCTGTTCAACCGCCGCGCTTTTGACGAAGCGCTAACCCGCGAATTCCAGCGCGCGCTGAGGTCGGATAAGCCGCTGTCGCTGCTGATGGTCGATATCGATCACTTCAAATCGATCAATGACACCTACGGCCACCCGGAAGGCGACCGTTATTTGCAAATGGTCGCGCTCTGCCTCAGCGAGAGTGCCGGTCGCGCCAGCGATATCGTCGCCCGTTATGGCGGCGAGGAATTTGCCGTCATCCTGCCTGAAACCGACGGTGCCCATGCCCTGACCGTGGCGCAAAAAATCCTGCACGCGATCAGCGCTCTGGATCTGCCGTCTCCGGCACAATCCGGCCACGTCACCGTCAGCATTGGTCTGGCCGCCAGCGATCAAAGTCAGACGCCCGAAGCGCAGGCCCTGCTTAAGGCCGCCGATGCCGCCCTCTATCGCGCCAAACAGGGCGGACGTAATCGCGTCATCTGACCGTTTACGGATTTATAGATTTTATTTATTCAAATTATAAAAATTATAAATTTGTTTTTTGCCCCAAACTGGGGAATACAGCATCGTCCATTTCATGAAAGGATTTCCAATGGCCCTTATCAACACCCCCCTCAAGCCGTTCAAAGCCACCGCTTACAAGGAAGGCAAGTTCGTCGACATTTCCGATGCCGACACGAAGGGCAAGTGGGCGATCTTCTTCTTCTATCCGGCCGACTTCACCTTCGTCTGCCCGACCGAGCTGGAAGATCTGGCCGGCATCTATCCGACCCTGAAGGACCTGAATGTCGAAGTCTATTCGGTGTCGACCGACACGCACTTCTCGCACAAGGCCTGGCACGACACCTCGCCCGCCATCGGCAAGATCAACTACTACATGGTCGGCGATCAGTCGGGCACCATCACCAACAATTTCGACGTGATGCGTCCGGGCGTCGGCCTCGCCGACCGCGCCACCTTCCTGGTCGATCCGGAAGGCATCATCCAGTTCATGGAAATCACCTCGGAAGGCGTTGGCCGTAACGCTTCGGAACTGCTGCGCAAGGTGAAGGCCGCTCAGTACGTCGCCTCGCACCCCGGCGAAGTCTGCCCGGCGAAGTGGGAAGAGGGTGAAAAGACCCTCGCTCCGTCGCTCGACCTCGTGGGCAAGATCTAAAACGTGCTCCCTCCTCCCTGTCGCTTCCGCGATGGGGAGGAGATTTAAATCGTCATTCTCCTTATCTCCGGCTTGCGGGCCGAACATATGGACAATGATTTTTCACGACACTTTACGGAGTAAGCCATGCTTGACGCCGGCATGAAGGCCCAGTTGAAGGCCTATCTCGAAAACCTGCGCACCCCGATCGAACTGATCGCCCATGTCGACGGCGGCGCGAAGTCGCGCGAGCTGGTCGAACTGCTCGAAGACATCGTCGAAGCCTCCGCCAAGGTAACGCTCACCACCTCCACCGCGCCCGCCGAACGTGCACCCGCCTTCGATATCGTCCGCAGCGGCAGCCCTGAGGTTTCCGTGACCTTTGCGGGCCTGCCGATGGGGCATGAGTTCACCTCGCTGGTTCTGGCGCTTCTGTGGGTCGGCGGCCATCCGCCGAAGGTTGAGGCCGAGATCATCGAGCAGGTTAAAAACCTTGAGATCGACGGCGAGCTTCGCTTCGAAACCTACTTCTCGCTGACCTGTCAGAACTGCCCCGACGTGGTGCAGGCGCTCAACCTGATGAGCGTGCTGAACCCGAAGATCAAGCACGTCTCCATCGATGGCGCCCTGTTCAAGGACGAGGTCGAACGCCGTCAGGTCATGGCCGTCCCGACCATCCTCCTCAACGGAGAGTCGTTCGGTCAGGGTCGCATGGGCATCGAGCAGATTCTCGCCAAGATCGACACCGGCGCTCAGTCGCGCGAAGCCGAAAAGATCGCTGCCAAGCCGGAATTCGACGTTCTGGTGGTCGGCGGCGGCCCCGCCGGGGCTTCGGCCGCCATCTATGCGGCACGCAAGGGCATCCGCACCGGCGTCGTCGCCGAGCGCTTCGGCGGTCAGGTGCTCGACACCATGGATATCGAGAACTTCATCTCGGTCCCGCACACCGAAGGCCCGAAACTGGCCACGGCGCTGGAACAGCACGTGAAGGATTATGAGGTCGATATCATGAACCTTCAGACGGCGACGGGCCTGATCCCGGCACCGGCTCCCGGCGGCCTGATCGAGGTGAAGCTGCAAAGCGGCGCATCGGTCAAGGCGCGTACCGTCATCCTGTCGACCGGCGCGCGCTGGCGTC
>JASGGL010000248.1:0-3525 GCA_047605065.1 Asticcacaulis sp. | reverse complement strand
TATCGACGCCTGCCGCCGGGTGACCATCCGCCATTGCCGCGTCAACACGCCGAACGACGACGCCATCGTGCTGAAGTCGAGCTATGCGCTGGGCGAGGCGCGGGCGTGCGAGGACATCACCGTCGAAAACTGCACCGTGTCGGGCTATGATCTTGGGACCATGCTCGACGGCACGCAGGGTCGCACGCAGGAGCGCTCGCCGGATCAGGACCGGGTGACCGGGCGCATCAAGATCGGCACCGAGTCCAATGGCGGATTCAAACGCATCCGCATCCGCAACTGCCGCTTCGAACGCTCGCGCGGGCTGGCGCTGGAAACGGTCGATGGCGGCTGGATCGAAGACGTGGTGTGCGAAGACCTGACCCTGAGCGAGATCACCACCGCGCCGATCTTCCTGCGCGTCGGGGCGCGTCTGCGCGGACCGGAAGGCACAGTGGTTGGCGGTATCCGTCATGTCGTGCTGCGCAACATTACCGCCACGGACATCCTGCCCGACTATGCGGCTCTGATTATGGGCCTGCCGGAAAGCCCGATCGAAGACGTGACGCTGGATAATATCCGCCTGACCTATCGCGGCGGTTTGAGTGCGGCCGATGTCGCGCCGTTCCGTGACGATTTGCCGACCGCCTATCCTGAGCCCTCCATGTTCGGTGTCACGCCGGCCTGGGGCCTGTGGGTGCGCCACGTCGAGAGGTTGACGCTTGGAGACGTGACGCTGGCGACCGATACGCCGGACAGCCGCGAAGAGCGCGTGTTTCACGGCGTCTCGCTTACGCGCTGATATTTCGCAATCGCAAAATAATTCATACAATTCAGTGTGTTAATTTTGTAACGCTGGTTGCGAAACCGTCATAAATTGACTTTGCGTCACGCTTGTCAGGTCGTCGAAACAGGCATTCCCTTACGCCCATAAAGATAACTCATCCGTACAGGGCGGACCTTTCATGAAACGCACCAGCCTTCTGGCGCTGGTCTCCTTTGCCGCTCTGGCGGCAGGGACGGCTTCGGCGCAGACCTATGATCGCATCATCACCTTTGGCGATTCCTTAAGCGACAACGGCAACCTCTACGCGCTCAGCGGCGGCACCCAGCCGCCCGCGCCGTATAATCAGCGCTTCACCAATGATAAGGTGTGGGTCGAATATCTGGTCGGGACGATGAAGGGCTATCCGACCACAGGAGCCCTGACCGGCAATGTCAACTTCGCCTTTGGCGGGGCGCGTACCGATACCCAGACCAGCCCGCCGGGAACCGCCGTGCAGCTTCAGGCCTATCAGGCGCGCGGCGGCACCTTCGGGTCGCGCGACGTGGTCAGCCTGTGGGCCGGGGCCAACAACCTGTTCCAGGGGCTGCCGACCGCGGCGCTCAATCCGTCGACGGCGATCGGCTATATGACGACGGTCGCCAACAGTGCGGCGGCGGATATTTCGGCGCAGGTCAATACCATAGCCGGAGCGGGCGCGGGGACCATTCTGGTGTTCAACCTGCCCGACCTGAACAATACGCCGCAGTTCAAGGGGACGACGGCGCAGGATCTGGCCGGGTTTTCCGGTTCGACCTTCAATTCGGCGCTGAACACCGCCATGAAAACCGTGGCAGCCGCCCGTCCGGACGCCAATATCGTGCAGGTCGACATCAATACGGCCTTTAAGCTGATCATTGCCAATCCGTCGGCCTTCGGCCTCAGCGATGTGACCTCCAACTGCGTGGCGACCACGGCCTGTGTGACCGGCGGTGCAGCGGTTCAGAACACCTATCTGTTCTGGGACGGGGTGCACCCGACGGCCGCAGGGCATAAGCTGGTGGCGCAGGTCGCCGCACAGTACCTTTATACGCCGACCCTGTCCGAAGGGGCGGGGATGTTCGCCGATATCTCCTACGCCGTGCGCCGCAATGCCATGCTGGCCTTCAATAACCGTCTCTATGGCGGGCCAGAGGGCGTCTTTGTCGAAGTAATCGGCGATCAGGCGCAGGCGGAACGTACAGTCAGCCTGCAAGCCGCGCCGGGGGCAACGGCGGTGGGGCTGAATACCAAGGCCTATGATTATGATGTGACGGGCCTGCGCTTTGGTACGGTCTTCACGCATGGCGATCACGTCAGAGCCGGGGCAGGGGTGACCCTGTTGAAAGGCGATGCCGAAGGTTACCTGATCACGGCCAAGCCGATGGCCATCAGCCTCGACGCCGGTCTGAACTGGAGCCGCGGCGCGCACTTCGTGACGCTGGGGGCCGGGATCGGCTACGAAGAGTTCGAGGATTATCGTCGTCATACGACGCTGAGCGCCATCGTGATCGAGCAGGAAAAGGTGCAGGGCTGGTCGGCATCGGCCCATGCCGAAGCGGGGCTGAGGCACGATCTGGGCGGAGTGGAACTGACGCCCGTGGCGCGCCTGTCGTGGGTCAGTGGCCATATGCGCGGCTTCGATGAAAACTACACGGTCGGCGCGGTCGGTTTCGACGGACGCGGTGTCTCGGCGCTGTCCGGGGCGGTGGAACTGCGCGGGGCGGCTCAAATGGGCGAAAAGACGCGGCTGACCGGCTCTGTTGGTTATGAAGGTGTGCTCAGCGAGACAAATGACGCGGTGAAGGGGCGGTTGATCAACAACATCGCCCTGCCGTTCAGCCGCGACATGGGCGACCGGCCATCCGAAGGCGTGATCGCATCGGTCGGCTTCGAGACCGAGGTGGCGGGCTTTACCCTCAGCGCGCGCTATGCCGGCAGTTTTGGTGACGAGGGGCACAAGAGCCAGTCGGGCCTGATCGCGCTGAGCAAGGCCTTCTGAGCACGCAGAGAGATTGAGCTGTATCCTGAGCGGAGGCATCGCGCGGCGGCCTCCGCTTTTTTTTTGCCGTGAGGGTGTAAGATTTTCCAGCAAATAAAAATTTTATTATATCAATAATATATTGAAAAATATGCGGTATTTTGAAACCGCAATTTCGCCATGACTGTGTGCGAAATATGACTCATTCTTAAAAAAGTATGAAAAAATGGCTGGGGAAAAACGCAGCCCTTGACTCGGGACTCTTGTCAGCGATTCGCAAATCAGCGTACCCCTGCTTTGAGAATTGATTAGGCTTAACGAATCTTAAGGGATTTGCGGTTTAGCCTTTGTATCCGGAACATCGAAGGGCGCTTCTGCCTTGTTTTTGTGTTTGCCGCAGCCGGGAGGGGCTATATGCGCGTACTACTGATTGAAGACGACAGCGCCACCGCTCAAAGCATTGAGCTGATGCTGAAATCCGAAGGGTTCAACGTCTACACGACGGACCTGGGCGAAGAAGGCGTGGATCTGGGTAAGATCTACGATTACGACCTGATCCTGCTGGACCTGTCCCTGCCGGACATGTCGGGCCTCGAAGTGCTGCGTCAGCTGCGCGTCGGTAAGGTCAATACGCCGGTCATGATCCTGTCGGGCACCTCGGAAATCGAAACCAAGGTCAAGACCCTGGGCGGCGGCGCCGACGACTACATGACCAAGCCCTTCCACAAGGACGAGCTGATCGCCCGCATCCATGCGGTTGTGC
>JASGGL010000247.1:0-3534 GCA_047605065.1 Asticcacaulis sp. | reverse complement strand
CTTCACGGTCATCGGCGCGGCCGGCGGTATCATTGCCTTCCTCATCGCCTCGCACGGCAGCGGCGCGCTGCACGACGAATGGCTGATGCGCATGGATCAGATCGTCCTCACCCAGCAGCCGGGCATCAGCTTCTTCGCCTGGGCCTCGGTCTTCGGCGGCAGCGCCGACAGCCCCCTGTGGCTTGGGCTCCTGCTCATCTATCTGGTGGTCCTGACGCTGGGCGGTCTGGCCCTTGCCGAACTCACCCGTCTCAATGCCGATCAGCGCATCCTGCTCGGTCTGGGGTTTGCCCACCTGCTCAATCCGCGCCTGATGGACTATGATATCCTCATCCTCGGACCGTTCCTCGCCCTGATTGCGCTCAGCGCCCGCCATGCCGGTGATGCCGCCGCCACGTGGGCCAGACGCGGCCTGTGGACGGTCACCTCCATCACCCTGTTCTTCAGCATGGCCGATATCGACGCCGTCAAGGCGGCCCCGCTGGGCATCCTCCTCAGCACCGGTCTTTGCATCTTCGTCATGATTGCGGTCATCCGGCGGCATAAAGAGACGCTGAAAGAGGCTCTGAGCGACCTGCCGGCGCGGCTTAAGGACGTGCTGGCGCAAAAAATCTGAACCCATGCCCCCACACGGGGGTAAATTCCGCATGTCTTTTTCACGACGGTTTCGTTGCACCGCGTAAAGAGCGGTTGAGATTGGACACATTTCCGCCCCAATCCACGCAATCACGAAAATATCGACGTTATTACGACGCATCCACGCCCTTTTCACTGCGTCTGCGACATATTCACAGCCTAATTCCCCCGCAATGCGCGGGCCTTTTCGGGACTTCGACCGATATGCCGGAGCCCCTCAGCCATGCCCTCCCTTTTTGCCGCCTCAGGCCTTGCGCCTGCCGTCCGGTTTTTGCGCGTGCCCTCTCAGGATGCGGGGACATGGCTCAAACGGGTATTCGCTTCCAAAGGTGCGCGTAACGCCCTGATTTTCGGCTGTACCCTGCCGGTCAGCGCCGGTGTGATCGGCCGTATCGTCAAGGACCGCCCGTGGCTGGTCGACTACGATGCCTATGCCTGCGCGGCTCAGACCATCGCACACGGACACTCCCCCTACAGCCTCACCCCTGTCTGTGAAGGCCTGAACCCCACCCCTTACGTCTATGCGCCGCAGATCGCCCAGACCTTCGCCCCTGTGCTCGACCTGCTGGGGCATGACGTCGCCCGCGGGATCTATCTGCTGATCCTGTGTGCCGCGCTGGCCTATGTCGGCTGGGTCGGCATGCTCAAGGCCTTCCCCAAGGCATCGCCGCTGATGCGTATCCCCGTCTACGCCGTCTTTACCGGCTCGAGCATCGCGTCCGGCAATATCGGCATCATCCTGCACGCCCTCATCCTGTGCGGCCTGTTTCAGTTGCAAAGCCGACGCTGGCCGTTTGTCGCCGCCGTCCTGTTCGGAGCATTGTTCAAGCCGACCCTGCTGACCTGCCTGCTGGTGCTGCTCTATGATGACCGCCCGTGGCGCTCGCGGCTCGGCTATGGCATCGCCGCCGGTCTGCTGGGCATCGCGGCGTCCATGGCGCTGGTCATGACCGCCGGACCGTGGGCCGCCGACTGGAAGGCCGCCGTCGATCAGATCGTCATGACCGAACAACCCGGCATCGGTTTCTTTTCCTGGCTGAGCTGGGTCGGACTGACGCCCGAAGCCCCTGCATCGGTAGCGCTTGCCCTCGTCTATATGGCCGTTCTCGCGCTTGCCGGGCTGTTCATGGCGGAGTTCGGCCGCCTGACCGGAGAGGAACGCCTGATCTTCGGGCTGGGCGTGGCGCAACTGGTCAATCCGCGCCTGATGGATTACGACATCCTCTATATCGCCCCGTGTCTGGTCATCCTGCTCAGCCTCTCGCGGCAGGCCGGACGCGATACCTATAACGTGCTGAGCTGGGCGTTTCTGGGGCTGTGCGCGGCCATACTGCTCATCAATATGTGGGATGCCAACGCTCTGCCTATCATCCCGATGTCAGGACTGGCCTTCAGCGGACTGATGCTTTTTTCCGGTGGACTGATGCTGTGGGCGCGGCGCGGACGTCTCACTGCCTTCGCACAAGGCCTCAGGCAAAAACCGCAACCGTCGCCGGTCGCCGCCTCTATCGCCGCCGAATAAAAAAAGCCTCCCGTTTCCGGGAGGCTTTTTGCTTTACAGAGCCGCCTTCAGGCGATCCAGCGCGACGGAGAGCCGCGCCTTGCCGTCTTCGGCGTCTTTCAGACGCTCCTGATTCTCGGCGATGACCTCTTCCGGAGCCTTCCTGACGAATTCCGGATTATCGAGCTTGCGCTTCGTCCCTTCGATCGTCTTGTCGAACGCCGCGATATCTTTGGCCAGACGCGCCGCCTCGGCCTTCAGGTCGATGAACTCGGCGACGCTGAGATTGCCCGTCGCTTCACCGATCACGAACGGCACCGAACCCAGAGGGGCCGCATCGGCCACACCGACCTCGCCCAGACGCCCGAGGAACAGGATCAGATCGCGGTGCGTGGCCATCCAGCCCTGCGTCTGTGCGTCGGCACCGGTAAGCGTCAGCGGCACCTTGGCCGAACCCGGCACGTTCATTTCTGAACGTACGCTGCGCACTTCCGAGATCAGGTCGATCAGCCAGTTGATCTCTTTGTCCGCCGCCGCATCGATGGCCGAAGCGTCGAACACCGGCCAGTTGCCGACGATCAGCGCGTTCGGACGCTCAACCGCACCCCACAGTTCTTCGGTAATGAAGGGCATGACCGGATGCAGCAGGATCAGGCACTGATCGAGCACCCACGCCGTCATGGCGCGGATTTCGGCCTTGGCCTCGGCATCTTCGCCGTTGAGGATCGGCTTCGACAACTCGACGTACCAGTCGCAGACGACGTTCCATACGAACTTATAGAGCGCATTGGCAGCGTCATCGAAGGCGCAGGCCTCCAGCGCTTCGGTGACGATCTTCACCGTCTTGTGCGTTTCACCGCGGATCCAGCGGCTGAGCGTCAGCTTCACCTGCGACGGGTCGAACCCGGCGGGAACGGTGCATTCGTTCATCTGGGCGAAACGGTGCGCATTCCACAGCTTGGTACCGAAATTGCGATACCCTTCAATGCGTTGCTTGGCCAATTTGATGTCGCGCCCCTGCCCCGACATGGCGGTCAGGGTGAAGCGCAGGGCGTCGGCACCGAACTCATCGATCAGGATGAGCGGGTCCATGACATTGCCCTTGGACTTCGACATCTTCTGGCCCTTCTCGTCGCGGACGAGGGCGTTGATGAAGATGCGCTCGAACGGCGCCTTACCGGTGAAGTGCAGGCCCATCATCATCATCCGGGCGACCCAGAAGAAGATGATGTCGAAACCGGTGACCAGCGTATGCGTCGGGTAAAAGCGTTCCAGATCGCGCGTCTGCTGCGGCCAGCCCATGGTCGAAAACGGCCACAGGGCCGAAGAGAACCACGTATCGAGAACGTCTTCGTCCTGCGTCAGTTCGGTTTCCTGACCGTAATGCGCATTCGCCG
>JASGGL010000246.1:0-3565 GCA_047605065.1 Asticcacaulis sp. | reverse complement strand
TCATGTCGCAACTGGACAATCCCGGCATACACGCGTTGATGCAGGTGGCGGGTGGTGAGCCGAAGGACGCCGCTATGGCGTTGGGCGTCTTCCACTCCGGTTTTGTTCTGGGACCGCGTATCAATGCCGGTGGGCGTATCGGTCGCGCTGATCTGGGGGTGCGGTTGCTGTCCACGGACGATGCCGATGAGGCTCTGGCTCTGGCGCAGGAACTGGATGAGCTTAACCGCACGCGCCGTGAGGTGGAGGCCGCCGTACAGGAGGAAGCTCTGGCTCTGGCCGAGGCCAAAGGGCTTGTTTCCGCCGAAGGCCATGTGATCGTGGTGGCCAGAGCAGACTGGCATCCGGGGGTGATCGGCATCGTCGCGGGACGGCTGCGTGAACGCTGGCACAAGCCGGTGATAGTTATCGGGATCGACCCGGCGACCGGGATCGGCAAGGGCTCAGGACGCTCACAGCCGGGAATCAATCTGGGGCAGGCGGTAACCGCTGCGTTTGAAAGCGGGCTTCTGTTGTCCGGCGGTGGACACGCCATGGCGGCGGGCCTGAGTATCGAAAGCGACCGTATCGGGGCCTTGCAGGAGTTTCTAAACGATCATATCGCGCGCGACACTACGGAAGAAGAGCGTAAGGAGCGGCTTGAAATCGACGCGGCGCTCAGTGCTGCCAGTTGCACCCGCGCCCTTTTGGATCAGTTTGAGATCATGGCTCCGTTCGGTCAGGGCAATCCTGAGCCCATGTTCGCCTTGCCCGGTATGCGCGTGGGCTATGCCTCTGCGCTCAAGGGCGGGCACGTGCGCTGCGATCTGGTGGATGAGGGCGGGCGGCGTCTTAAGGCTATTGCCTGGCGGGCGCAGGATACGGCTCTCGGGGCGGCGCTTCTCAATCCGGCTGGGCCGATCAATGTGGCCGGGCGGCTTAAACCCGACGACTATATGGGGCGCAAGGGCGTTCAGTTTGAAATCGAAGACATTGCCCACATATTCACAATTTGACGACTTAATCTGAAAAATAGCGCTTGCAACGACGAAACCGTGAGGCTATCAAGCGCACCTCTTGACGCGGTCCCTTCGTCTATCGGTTAGGACGTCAGGTTTTCAACCTGAAAAGAGGGGTTCGACTCCCCTAGGGACTGCCAGTCAGAGCTATATGTACCGGTCATGCGGTCCCTTCGTCTATCGGTTAGGACGTCAGGTTTTCAACCTGAAAAGAGGGGTTCGACTCCCCTAGGGACTGCCACCGGTTTCAACAGCTCTCCCTTAAAAAGCGAATTTCCGACCCGGCGTTTTCAGAAAAACGTCATTATGTGGTTTTGATGCCATAGTCTGATGCCATATCTGCGCATCAGAAGGTTGGTCGTGACTTTTTTTCTCGCAGGGAGCGATTTTTTGACATATTCTCCCGCGAAACGAGGGTGGGGCTTTGTTTTTGTCCTGCCTATTTAAAATATCTATGTTATAGTTGGGCTCGTACGCGTAATCCGCCTGCGGGCTTGGTGAGGAATATGAGTTTGTACGATTATGGCAAGAACAATGAGGCGGAAGACGTAAAGACCATATCGGGCCGCGTGAAGTGGTTTGACGCCGGTAAGGGGTATGGGTTCATCGTTCCGCAGAGTGCTGATCTGACCAATATGCGCGACGTGCTTCTGCATGTGTCGGCCCTGCGCGACATCGGGCGCGACATGGCCCACGAAGGCGCTCAGATCGAATGCAAGATCGCTAAGCGCGCCAAGGGCTGGCAGGTCATCGAGATCGTATCGCTTGAAGAAACGGGCGCGGCACCGGTTCGTGACGCGCGTGAAACCTCCACGGTACGTTCCAGCCAGAATGTCCAGTCCGCGGTCGGCGAACTCGAAGCCGCGACGATCAAGTGGTTCAACCGCACCAAGGGCTATGGCTTTGTGGTTCGCGGTAATGATCCGACGGACATCTTCATCCATATCGAAACCCTGCGCCGTTTTGGCCTCGAAGACGTTCAGCAGGGCGATGTCCTGATGGTGCGTTTCGGCGAAGGCCCCAAGGGGCTGGTGGTAACCGAGGTGCAGCCTAAGGCTCTGGCCTGATCGGATGTTCGTATGGCCTTGAAAGTGCCATCGAATTCGGAAAAAGCTTGAACGGAGACGCTTTGGCGTCTCCGTTTTTGTTTGTCGCGTAGGAGGCTGCGGGTGCGTGGTATCTTCGGAGTTATCGGCCTGAGCCTGCTGCTGGCGGGGGGAGCCCTGTCGGCGGTGCCGGTCCGGGCGCAATCTGCGGCGTCTGCGGCCGAGTCGGTGGCGCACTATGGATATCGGGTCGTAAAGGTCTATCCGCACGACCCGGACGCGTTCACGCAAGGTCTGTTTATTCAGGGCGGACGTCTGTTCGAAAGCACGGGCATGCCCGGTACGTCATCGCTGCGTGAGGTCGATCTGACCACCGGCACCGTCAAACGCAAATACGATATCGGCAAGCCCTATTTCGCCGAAGGCATTGCGCCATGGGGGGATCGCATCATCGGCCTGACCTGGCAGCATGGTAAGGCCTTTGTCTGGGATGCCGGGACGTTCGCGCCCAAAGGCGAATTTAGCTATGAGGGCGAGGGATGGGGGCTGGCTACGGACGGCGAGAGCCTCATCCTGAGCGACGGTACCGATCGTTTGCGGTTTATGGACCCGGACACCTTCAAGGTGCGCCACGAAGTCCCCGTTACGCTGCGCGGTCGGCGCATCAGCATGCTGAATGAGCTTGAATATATAAACGGATCGGTCTTCGCCAATGTCTGGCAGACCAATTACATCTTGCGGATTAACCCGGCGGACGGCAAGGTTGACGGCGTTATAGACCTCACCGGCCTTATGTCGCACGGCCCGGCGATAAGCCAGCCCGTGGATGTGCTGAACGGCATAGCCTTTGATCCCGTGAGTCGGCATCTTCTGGTGACGGGCAAATACTGGCCGGCGCTGTTTGAGATCGAACTGATCGATAAGGCCACCGGACAGGTTCGGCCATTTAAGTAAGGGGCGCAATTATGGGGATAAGCCTGATGAGGGGCATTACGCTTGCGATCCTGAGCCTCGCTCTGTTTGCCTGTGCTCCGGCATCTACGCCTGCACCGGAAAGCGTTTCGGTGACGACGAAGCAAGGCGTCCATGCCTTTCAGGTGGAAATCGCCGACGATGATCAAGAACGCGAAACCGGCTTGATGAACCGTGATTCGCTGGCTGAGGATCGCGGTATGCTGTTTCTGTTTCCCGATGTGCGTGAGCGCGCCTTCTGGATGAAGAATACGCATATCCCGCTTGATATTATTTATCTTTCCAAGTCTGGAGAGGTGGTTTCCATCCAAAAGAACACCATCCCGATGAACGAAACGCCTTTGCAGTCCTATGGTCCTGCTGCGGCGGTTCTGGAGATAAATGCAGGTCTTTCTGATCGGCTGGGTATCGTGCCGGGCGACAAGGTCAGCCATGTGTTCTTCACTTCCGGCGCATCTTCCGCACAATAGACACCGCTTCTGGGGATGAGGATAGATAAACGCCTTGCGGAAGCCGCTGCAAAGTGGCATGTAGCCCGCCTCGCTTAAC
>JASGGL010000245.1:0-3581 GCA_047605065.1 Asticcacaulis sp. | reverse complement strand
GGGCAACCAGCACCTCAGGGGCATTGGCGTGGATCAGCCATACGCCGCCCTGACCCGGCAGGGTGGCTTTCTGATCGATAATATGCCGGAACGAAGGTCGCAGATCATGCCGTATGACCGTGTAACCTGCCGCTTCGAGCGCGTCGGCGGTCATGCGACCGGCGCGACCTATGCCGAGGCTTTCGTTGAAAAAACCCGACACCACAAGCGAACCGCTGAGCAGAACGTCCTGCCGGGGCCAGCGACCCATGCGCGTCCACGCGATAGCCTCAAGGCCACCGTGGATAAGCGGAAGGCGATATTTCAGGGGAAGGCGGCGCAGCAGGGACATGACCCAGCCCTAGAGCGGTTTTCGTTCAAATTGAACTGAAAACGCGCTCTAATTTATTGTGTTGTCGCATTTTCTAACGTGCAACCGCCAAGACGGTCTTTTGGCATTTGAGCCGAAAATGCTCTGAGCCAATACGGATAAGGCTTAAAGGCCCAGCCAGCGACGGCGTTGCATCCAATAGGATTCGAACTGATCGGCAAGGCGCTGATCGCCGAATTGCACGACCTTGACCATGCCGACATCGTTGGTGTCAGAATGGATGGAGATCGAGTCGGCGTCCTGAAGCGAGGCGGCTTCGACGAATTTGAAGAAGGCCCCGAAAAAGGCGTCCTGTTCCGAAGTGTTGGCGATATCAAATTGCAGACTGACCACCATTAAATCCCTTCTTCACAACAATACGCTTTGTACACCAGCCTTATTATATGGCCGCTTGAGAATGTGTGCGCCGCACAATTCGTAAATGAAAGCCTAATACCGCAAGGGAGTCAAACCCGACCTATGGTAAATTGACAATGCCGTAGGGGCGCATTTTGATATGTGACACCGATGTCTCTTATTTGCCACAAGGGAAATAACAGCGTTATTCTCCTTGTGGCGAAAGCAATCACGTTTCCGTGAAAGCTATTCTGCGGCGCGTACACCCTTGGTGTCGGGTTGCAGCAGCTTTTTGATATTGCGTGCCGCCTGACGGATACGATGCTCGTTTTCGACAAGGCCGATACGCACATAGCCCTCGCCATATTCCCCGAAGCCGAGACCCGGAGCGACGGCGACGTGCGCCTCCTCGATCAGCAGCTTGGCGAATTCGATGGAGCCCAGATGTTTGAACTTATCGGGGATTTCGGCCCAGGCGAACATGGAGGCGGGCGGGGGCGGGATGTCCCAGCCGGCGCGCTTCATCGAGTCGATCAGCACGTCGCGGCGGGATTTATAGATATTGCGGATCTCGTCGACGTTATCCTGCGGGCCGTTGAGCGCGGCGGCGGCGGCGACCTGCATCGGCGTGAAGCCGCCGTAATCGAGATAGGACTTCACACGCGCCAGAGCCGCGCAGATTTCCGAATTTCCGACCACCATGCCAACGCGCCACCCGGCCATGGCATAGGTTTTCGACAGCGAGTTGATCTCGACCGAACGCTTGATGGCACCTTCGACCTGAAGGATCGAGGGGGGCGGATTGTTCTCGAAATAGATTTCCGAATAGGCGATGTCGCTCAGCACGATCAGGTCGTGCTTTTCGGCGATGCGAATGACTTCCTTGTAGAAATCGAGATCGACCCATTGCGCCGTCGGGTTGGATGGATAGGAGACGATCAGCACCGACGGCGTCGGGACGGAATGCTTCACTGCGCGCTCGATACCCGACAGATATTGCTCCGGCGACAGGGCCGGGACGTGACGGATCACGCCGCCCGCCATCAGGAAGCCAAAGGCGTGGATCGGATAGGCCGGATTGGGGCAGATGACCGTGTCGCCGGGTGCCGTGATGGCCATGGCGAGGTTGGCGAAACCTTCCTTGGACCCAAGTGTCGCCACGACCTCGGTGTCCGGATTGAGCTTCACGCCATAGCGGCGCTCATAATAGCCGGCCATGGCCTTGCGCAGGCCCTGAACACCTTTGGAGACCGAATAGCCGTGGGTCTTGGGCTTTTTCACCGTCTCGACTAGCTTGTCGACAATGTGCGGGGCGGTGTCCATGTCGGGATTGCCCATACCGAAGTCGATCACGTCGGTGCCTGCTGCGCGCAGTCGGGCCTTTACCTTGTTGACTTCTTCGAAGACATAAGGCGGCAGACGCCGGATACGGTAAAAATCGCGCATGATTGCACCTGAAAAAGAGTACGTGACCTGACGAGGCCTGAGGGCGTGACCCGGGTTAAAAGACAAAAAGCCCGCAAAGTCGCAATGGACCTGCGGGCAAGTCCATATGACTCATCGGGCGTCGATTGTCATCCCATTAAGGGCGCTTTTTTCGGAAATTTTTGCGTTCTGTGAAAAATAATTTTACAAAAAGGCCTCAGGCCCCAAACGTGAACAACTGAATGCCTTCGCTCTTCAACCAGCGCCGCGCCGGACGGTAATCGCCGTAAAGTCCTTCGACCTCGGCCCAGAAACGGTCGGAATGGTCGGGGTGACGTAAGTGCGCCGCCTCATGGGCACAGACATAGGCGAAGACCGGTTCCGGCGCGAGGATAAGCCGCCAACTCAGACGGATGGTCTTGCGTCCCGGCGTACACGACCCCCAGCGACCCTTGGCGTCGAACAGGGACACCTTCACCCCTGTCTGACCCAGCTTCTGCGCATAGATTTCCGTATGGGTCTGGGCGAATTCCAGCGCCTGTTTGCGCAGAAAACGTTCGATGCGGCGGTGAAAGGCCTCGCCATCTCCGCCTGCCGTTAAAACGCCACCGATCATGCGGGCAGCGGCGGCATTACCCGAATGGACGAGGCGCAACTGTGCCCCAAGGAAAGGAATATCGCTATCGGGGGTGAACAGGATATTGTCCGGACGCGTCGCCTGATGCCCGGCGATCCATTGTGCCCGGCTGAGGGCAAAATCGACCGCCTGAGGCAGGTCGCGCGGGCGCGGCGCAGTGACTACGGCCTCCCCGGTTTTGTTGTCGAGACGCAGCGAGATGCGCCTTGCACGGCCATTGACTTTGAGGCGCAGTTGAAACGCGCCGCAGTCGATAAGCTGACCGGCCTCATAAGCAGGCTTTGGAGCAGGTTTGGCAGCCCGTTTCAGCCCAAGCACCTTAGACCGTGCCGTGTTTTGAAAAAAAAGCGGTACGGTTCAGGCACCCTGGCTGTCGCATACCTGTTTCGAAAAGCCTGTTTCCACTTTTTCGAGCCATGCTCTAAAGCGCATCCTCGGTGCGGGCGATGAAGTCGCGGATGCGCGGATAGATTTCCTGACGGAAGCGGCGACCGTTGAAGACGCCATAGTGTCCGGCACCCGGCTGGACATAGAGTTCGCGCATCTCCTGAGGGATGTTCTTGCACATGACGTGTGCGGCCTGAGTCTGACCCACGCCAGAAATATCGTCCTTTTCACCCTCCACGGTCATCAGACCGATATCGGTGATGGCATCAAGTCTGACCGGACGGCCATGATGGACCAGTTCGCCCTTGGGCAGGGCGAATTTCTGGAAGACCAGTTCGATCGTCTGGAGATAAAATTCTTCGGTCAGATCCAGCACCGACAGGTATTCGTCGTAGAATTCCAGATGCTTTTCGATACCGTCGCCGT
>JASGGL010000244.1:0-3615 GCA_047605065.1 Asticcacaulis sp. | reverse complement strand
GATAGTTGACGGCCAGAACCGGGGAGGTTTCGGTGACGCCATAGCCTTCGATGACCGTCAGATCGTATTTTTCGGCGAACAGCTTGTGGGTTTCCTCGCGTACCTTTTCCGCGCCACAGACGACGAATTCCAGCGTCGAGAAATCATCCGGTTCGGCGTTACGGGCGTACTGGTTGAGGAAGGTGTCGGTCGAAAACAGCAGCGACGCCTTTGTTTCCTTGAGCAGGCCGGGGATCTGCTTGACGTGCAGCGGCGACGGATACTGGAAGCTGCGCAGGCCCTGCAGCAGCGGCAGAATAACGCCGCCGGTCAGACCCAGCGAATGGAAGATCGGCATGGGGTTAAAGCACACCCATTCCGGCTTCAGATCGATATGAGCGGCGATCTGGGCGCAGTTGAGCACCAGATTGGCCTGCGTCAGCACCACACCACGCGGTGTACCGAAACTGCCCGACGTAAAGAGGATGACGCCGATGTCAGAGGGCTTGGCCTTATGTGCAAAACGACGGGGTAGTTTCGACGCGGCCAGACCATAGAGCTTGTCCGTGACGGACAGGGATTTGCGCAGGTCTTCGAGGTAGAGGACGCGCACAAAATGCGTCATCGCCTCGGCGATCTCTTCCAGCTTGGCCTGCTGAATGAAGCGGCGCGAGGTAATGACGGTCTTGACCTTGGCGGTCAGGCAGGCGGTTTTGATGTTCGCCGGACCGGAGGTGAAATTGATCATGACCGGCGTGCGGCCATGGGCGTGCAGGGCAAAAAAGCTGAGCGCGCCACCCATGGAGGTTGGCAGCATGAGGCCGATACGGGTTTCGCGTTTCAGCGACCGGTCAAGCAGCCGCGCCAGCACGAAGCTGCGCAGGACGAATTGCTCGTAATCGACCGGCTGGCGGTCCTGATCCTCGATGATCAGCTTATTTTTGCCGTGGGTATCGGCGGCATCAAGAAGCGCGTCGAAGAGGGACTTCGTTTCGGCTTCGGCATCAAAAGGGCGCACCATGCGCGATCACTCCCTTTGACCGGTGTTTAGAGCCGCCGCTACGGGTGGTTTCCGGTCAATTCTTGTTTCACATTATGTGGGTACTTGGGTTAAGTCAATTGAACATTGTTCAAATCTGTAAGGATGTGCTTCAGGTCTGCACGCCTGCGCCCAAAAATTCCGTCAAAACGGGACCTAAGCCGCTTTCATCCGTCACCTGCCTGACCTGACAGGTCTTTTGACCGCGACACAGGGGCTGCAATGACGCGCCCGTGCCGGAAATGAAGACAGGCGTGTGAGTTGCGGATGTCAGACGGTCCAGACTGAAACCATCGGCAGCCTTAAGCGCCGCCTGCATCTGCTCCTGCCACCTTTGCCCCAGATGAACGCGGCGCAAATCCGGATTAGCCATGCGCCAGCGTTGCGCCACCTGGTCCCATGGAGCGGCGGGCGTATCCTCGCGCCGCCATTGTTCCGGTGATTCGATTTTCTCACCGGTCCACGGCGCGTAAAACAGGCTGGCTTTCAGCGGCCAGTCCTTGGTTTGCAGCAAGCGCGCCGTGGGGACAGCGAAGCCATGGGCGAAGATATAGAGCGGCTTTTCGGCGTCCGGGCGGATGATCCGGGCCACAAAGTCTTCGGCGGTTTGAACGGCGTCACGATATTTCGGCAGGAAAACATCCTGATTTTGCATCAGATATTTTCCGGACCCGCCCTGTCCCGGCGCTTCGAGTATCCAGACGCAGACATTACTGGCGATGGCGTGCCGGGCCAGACCGAAATAGATCTCGGCCGGATAGCGGGCATCGCTCAGGACCAGAAGATGCGCGCGCGGATTAAGCGGCGGTGCGGCGACGCCATAACGGGCTTCGGGTAGGGCGCCATGACGGAAACCGCTCCACACAAAGCCCGCAGGCGGATAGTCCTCCGGTGAAAGTCCCGGCGGTATCTGCGAGTCGATAAAGGCCGCCCCCGGCTGATCGGTATCGTCGCCGTCTCTGGAGCAACCGCTCAGCCACAGCGCACCTCCGGCCAGACAGAGGCGGCGCGACAACAGGAAGGGACGGCGCAGGCTATTCATTCGCTCAGTTTAGGCGAGATTCCCCATAACCGCCATGCCTGTTACCCTATGTGAGCAAGGCGGGGGCCTTTGGACTTGATCTTGACGGGTAAAAAGACCAATTAGGTTTTCATATTAAAACTGTAACAGGTTCCCATGGTTACCCTGATCAATCGCCTCGACGCTGCGGTTTCCAAGCCCGAGCTGCGGCATCCGGAAAAGCAAAACCGTCCGGATACGCCCGTGCTGAAAAAACCCGACTGGTTGCGGGTCAAGGCTCCGGGCTCCGAAGGCTATAATGCGACGCGCAAAACCGTGCGTGATGCCAAGCTGGTAACCGTTTGCGAAGAAGCGGCTTGCCCGAATATCGGGGAATGCTGGACCAAGAACCACGCCACCCTGATGATCATGGGCGATACCTGCACGCGGGCCTGCGCCTTCTGTAACGTCAAGACGGGCCTGCCTGACGCGCTGGACGCCGATGAACCGAACCGTGTCGGCATGACGGTCGCCAAGATGGGGCTGTCGCACGTCGTTATCACCTCGGTCGACCGCGACGATCTTTCCGATGGCGGTGCGGCGCACTTTGCCGAAGTGATCCGTCAGATTCGCCTGCAATCGCCGAAGACGACCGTGGAAATCCTGACCCCGGACTTCCTGCGTAAGGACGGCGCGGCGGAAATCGTCATCGATGCGAAGCCGGATGTGTTCAACCACAATCTCGAAACGGTTCCGCGCAACTATCTGAAGATCCGCCCCGGCGCGCGCTATTACCATAGCTTGCGTCTGCTGGAGCGCGTCAAGGAGCGCGACCCTTCGCAATTCACGAAATCCGGAATTATGGTTGGCCTTGGCGAAACCAAGGAAGAGGTCATGCAGGTCATGGACGATATGCGTTCCGCCGGCGTCGACTTCATCACCATCGGTCAGTACCTTCAGCCGACGCGTAAGCACGCGGCCATCGATCGTTTCGTAACGCCTGACGAGTTCAAGGCCTATGAGTCGATCGCACGCGCCAAGGGCTTCCTGATGGTGTCGTCGTCGCCGCTGACGCGTTCTTCGCACCATGCGGGCGAAGATTTCGAGCGTCTGCGCGCCGCGCGCGATGCACAACTGGCCGGTAAGCGCGGCTAAGGATGGCGCAGTTCCACCTTGAGCGTGTCCTGCCGTACGCAGCGGCGGACCTGTGGGCCATGGTCAGCGACGTGAAGCGATACCCGGAGTTCATTCCGTGGATCACGGCTTTACGCGCCTATAACCAAACCATGCCCGCCGAAGGCGTTTACGTCTTCGATGCCGATGTTTCGGTGGGCTATAAAATGTTGTCCGAACGCTTTTCCACGCGCGTTACGCGACGCGCGGACGATTTTAGCCTGCATATGGGGCTTCTGCGCGGTCCGCTGAAAAAGCTGAACGGCCACTGGCACTTCACCGAAACGCCTGCGGGGACGAAGGTGGCGTTCGATATGGATATGGATTTCAAAAACCCCATCCTCAACGCCATGCTCAAGGCCAATCTCAATATCGCCGTTTCGAAGCTGATGAGCGTCTTCGAAGCGCGGGCGAAGCAGTTGTA
>JASGGL010000243.1:0-3663 GCA_047605065.1 Asticcacaulis sp. | reverse complement strand
GCCATGGCCGAACGCTGGATCGAGCGGGTACTGGCTTGATCCGGCCCGCTACCACTGCCGACACGGCGCGCCTGATGACCATCTGGGAAACATCGGTGCGCGCCGCCTATCACTTCCTCAATGCGGGAGATATCGACTTTTACCGGCCCTATCTGCTGGCCGGGCTGACCGGCGGCGAGGTATGGGTGGCGGAGTCCGAAGGCATGGCGGCAGGCTTCTGCACCCTGATCGGTGAAAACACACTGGCCATGCTGTTCGTCGATCCGGCGCATCAACGCGGCGGGGTTGGTCGTGCCCTGATCGCCCATGCCTACAGACTGAAAGGCCCGCTGATCGTCGAGGTGAATGAGCAGGTCGACGGCAATGTCACCTTTTACGAAAAATGCGGGTTCTCGGTAACGGGCCGCTCCGAAACCGATGCCGCAGGCAATCCCTATCCGATCATCTACATGGCGCAGTAATCTACATCCTCCCTTGCGAGCCTTTGGCGAAGCGGGGCAGGATCAAAGGGTTACGTCCCCGATTGTACGAACGGTACCTTGTCGAACAGCTTACGCTCTTCACCACGCGGATCATTGACCAGCTTCGGCGTCAGATCCATCAGCATGGTCTCGCGCTTCGGCAGGCTATAGGGCGTCCATTCGGGCAGGGCCGCCGTTTGTGGTGAGCCCGTTGTGGCGAAGGCGATAAAGGCATCAGAGAAGAGGTCGGCCATCTGCCGTGCCTGCGGGCTGTCGGTCGAGATCGCGTCCGGCACAGCGGTGGTGCGGAACACCAGCGGGATTTCGATGGTATGCGGCGCCCCCAGACGCCCGCCGTCCTTCGGCGTCTTCCAGTCGGCCTGATAGACGAAGGTTTTCGTTCCCGCCTTCGCCCGCTCCTCGGCCTCGATAATCGCCCCGCGCCACGACCGGCCGGCGGTAGTCGCCGCAAAGAAAACGTCCGAAGGCGTCATGGCCGGATAGAGCCTGCGATAGGTGTCGATGACCACATAAGGGTCGATATCCACGCGGTACTGAGGCGGTAGTTTTTCGGGCAGGTCTTCCCAGGTCAGGCTGTGATTGGCCGGATTACCGCCCAGAAAGGCCCGCGTTTCATCGTGCGTATTTCCGATGATCATCGGGATGTGCCGTGATTGCGGAGCCGCGTCGGGATAGAAGGGGTGGCGGAACAGCACCGTCTCATCGAGCACCGGCCCCATATAGACGCCGCCTGACCCCAGCACCGGATCAACGACCTTAAGCGCCTCGACCAGCTTTTCCCATGGCAGGGTCTGCACGACCTTAAGCCCTTCGGCGTCAGGTTTAAGCCCCAGCGCCCCCAGAAAAGCGATGGCGCGCGCCGTGGCATTACCGGGACCGGAGGCGGTCACCTGCTGACCGCTCATGGTCGCGGCCTTGTGGAACAGGCCCTCGGCCTTTGGGGTGGCCATCAGGGTGGCGATCTTGGCCCCGCCGCCGGACTGCCCGAAAACCATGACATTGGCCGGGTCGCCACCAAAGGCGGCAATATTGTCACGCACCCATTCGAGCGCCAGAATGAGGTCCAGTTGTCCGGCATTGCCCGATTGTGCCAGTGGCCCCGATTGACCGGTAATCTGACGCTCAAGGCGGGCCAGATAGAGATAGCCGAAGACATTGAGGCGGTGATTGACCGTTACCACCACGACATCGCCGCGCAGGGCCAGATTCGTACCGTCATAGAGCGGGTCCGATCCCGACCCGTTGGCATAGGCCCCGCCGTGGAAATAGACCATGACAGGGCGTTTTTTCTTAGTCGATGCCTCTAATGTCCACACATTGAGGAACAGGCAGTCCTCACTCTTGCCATAGGCGTCCGGTTTTGAGCCCTGTGGACTGGCCGGGCCGTAATGGTCAGCCGCAACCGGTTTCGTCCACGACTGCGGCTTGCGCGGCGGCTGGAAGCGGTAAGGCGGCGCGGTGGTTTCCCCGTAACGCAGCCCCAGAAAGACACCCACGCCGTTTTTCACCTGCCCTGTCACCGGCCCATGGGTGGTTTTCACCGTTACCCCTTTCGGCTGCGGCACCGCCGCTGATACCGGTGTCACAAGGGCGGACAGGCTGAGGGCGGACAGGCCCGCAAGAGCTTCACGACGTTGCATGGAAGGCATTCCCTGTATTTATGATTTAGAGCGTTTTCCGATCTGTTTGAACCAGATCGGCGCCCTAAGCTTTTTGCTATAACGCGCTTCTTTTCCGAAAAGTGGCATCCACTTTGTCGGGAAGCGCTCTTGCGCCGAACCTGACGCGGAAACACGCAAAAGTAAAGGCACAGCGACCCGCAACGCCTTGTCTTGGCCGTGATTTTCCGGCTATTCAGATATATGGGTTCCGTACTCGCCCTTACCGACGCCTATGACCGCCGCATCTCCTATGTACGGATTTCGGTGACGGATCGTTGCGACCTGCGCTGCACCTACTGCATGTCGGAACATCAGACCTTTCTGCCGCGTCGCGACCTTCTGACCTTCGAAGAACTGGAACGCCTCAGCCTGTTTCTGATCGCCAGCGGCGTCGAGCGGTTGCGCATCACCGGCGGTGAGCCTCTGGTGCGCAAGGGCATACTGGACTTCCTTAAGCGGCTGGGGCGTGAGGTCCACGAAGGCCGCCTGAAGGAGCTGACCCTCACCACCAATGGTACGCTTTTGAAGGACGCCGCGCCGCATCTGGTCGAAGCCGGTATCCGCCGCATCAATGTCTCGCTCGACAGCCTCGATGCCGCCACCTTCCGCCGCATCACGCGCGGCGGCGACCTGAGGAAGGTGCTCGACGGCATTGCGGCGGCGCAAGGTGCAGGTCTGAAGGTCAAGCTCAATACGGTCGCCCTGCAACAGGATAACCGCGATCACCTGCCCGAGATGATCCGCTTCGCCCACGAGCGGGGCATGGATATCTCGCTGATCGAGACCATGCCGCTGGGCGAAGAGATCATGGGCCGCGAAGATCAGTTCGTCTCTTTGCGCGACGTCATGAGCGAACTGTGCAGCTTCTGGGATATCACGCCGGTCACCGACAGCACCGGCGGGCCATCACGCTATTACCGCGTGGCCGAAACCGGTGGGCGGCTGGGGCTGATCACGCCGCTCAGCCATAATTTCTGCGACACCTGTAACCGCGTGCGCATCACCTGTACGGGACAGCTCTATACCTGTCTGGGGCACGACGACCACGTCGATCTGCGCACCGCCCTGCGCGAAGACGCCACGGACGCGACCTTAAACGCCGCCTTTAATGACGCCCTGCGCCATAAGCCTAAGGCTCACGACTTTTTCATCGGGCAACACGCCCCCGCAACGGCTTACGTACCGCGCCGAACCATGTCGGTGACGGGAGGATAGAATGAAACTCAGTGAAACCGACCTGAAATATATCGGTGCGGGTCGCCTCCACGAAGACCGGCCCTTTATCCCCGTCAATATCGCCGTCCTGACCGTTTCCGACAGCCGCACCCGCGATAACGACACCTCTGGCGATGTTCTCGCCAGACGGATCGAAGCCGCCGGGCATCATCTGGCGGCACGCGAAATCGTGCGTGACGATAAGGCGCAGATCCGTACCGTCATCACCAACTGGATCGATTCCGAGCGCGTCGACGTGATCATCTCGACCGGCGGCACCGGCATTACCGGCCGCGACGTCACGC
>JASGGL010000242.1:0-3717 GCA_047605065.1 Asticcacaulis sp. | reverse complement strand
GCGTTCGCGCAGGTCATGCGGCCTGTCATTTTCGCCATCGCGAGCATCAATCGCGCGGGATGGCGTTCAGGGAAGGGACACAATGAGTTCGTCAATTAAGGTCAATACTGGCCTCATTCTGGGGCTGGCCGTCGGTGCGTCGCTGGGCGGCCTGCTGTTCGGGTATGATACCGCCGTGATTTCCGGCGCAGAGCAGTCGATCAAGTACAATTTCGTGCTGCCGCACACCGAATGGTCGATCGATTTCAAGAACACCGTCCACGGCTTTGCCGTGGGGATCGCGCTTCTGGGCTGCGTGATCGGTTCGGCCATTGCCGGGCCGCTGGCGACCGCGCTGGGCCGCCGCGCAGGCATGCTGATCGCCGCAGGCCTGTTCTTCGTTTCGTCGCTTCTGTCGGCGTTTCCGGAAACCCTGCTGGCGCCGGTCGGTGAGATGGGCACCGGTGCCATCTGGCCGTTTCTGATCTATCGCACCTTTGGCGGTATCGCCATCGGCATGGCCTCGCTGATCTCGCCCATGTACATCGCTGAAATCGCCCCGGCGAAGCAGCGCGGCATGTTCGTCTCGCTGGAGCAGATCGCCATCGTCACCGGCATCACGCTGGTCTATTTCGTCAATATGATGATCGCGCGCATGGGCGATGAAGCCTGGCTGCACGACTGGGGCTGGCGCTACATGCTGGCCAGTTGCGCCCTTCCGGCCGGCATCTTCTTTTTGGCGGCGCTGATCATGCCGGACACGCCGCGCTGGTACATGCTGAAGGGCAAGGAGGATAAGGCGCGTGAAGTCCTGTCAAAGGCCACTCCCGCCCATGAGGTCGAATCGACCCTGACGGAAATCCGCGACAGCCTTGTGCAGCATTCGGGTAAGCTGCTCTCCTTCGGTTTCGGTGTCCTGACCGTGGGTATCCTGCTCTCGGTCTTCCAGCAGGTCGTCGGCATCAATGCCGTGCTGTACTATGCGCCGACCATGTTCAAAAACCTCGGCCTCGGTAACGATGCGGCGATGATGAACACGGTGATCATGGGCATCGCCATGGTCGTTTTCACGGTTATCGCCCTGTTCACCGTCGATCGCTGGGGCCGCAAGCCGCTGCTGATTCTGGGGTCGGTGGTCATGGCGGCGTCGCTGATCGTGCTGGGCCTGCTTTATCAGACGCAGGCACCGGGCGCGAAGCCGGGCATGCTGTATCTGATCGTCGCCATCACCTATATTGCCGGTTTCTCCCTGTCGTGGGGGCCGATCGTCTGGGTCATGCTGGCCGAAATGTTCCCCAACTCGATCAAGGGTAAAGCCATGTCGGTGGCCGTCGCCGCCCAGTGGATCGCCAACTTCATCGTGTCGCAGACCTTCCCGATGATGGACGGCAACCCGCAGCTTATCGCCGCTTTCAACCACGGCTTCTCCTTCTACGTCTACGGCCTGTGCTCGATCCTGTCGGGCCTGTTCGTGTGGAAGTTCGTGCCCGAAACCAAGGGCCGCACGCTGGAGGCCATTGAAAGCCTGTGGAAGAAGGCGTAGACTCAGGCACAACACAGTGAAGCGACGGCGGGGTTCTGATCAGACCCCGCCGTTTGCGTCTGAAAACAGAAAAACGGGAAATGCCGCCATGATCACCTTACCCGCCTCGATTTTGGGTGCCAATCTGACTCTCAGTGCGCGCGACACGGCGCTTGAGTTGAGGCCGGACCTCGGCGGGGCTATGGCACGCCTGACCCACAAGGGCCGCGACTATATGCGTGTGACGCCGCCGGAGGCAGACGACGTGCTGGAGACGGCATCGTTTCCGCTGGTCCCGTTCTGCAACCGCATCCGCGACGGCGCGTTCGCCGTCGGAACGCACAAGGTGAAGCTTAAGCCCAATCTGGGGGATCACCCGCACGCTCTGCACGGTCAGGGCTGGCGGGCGCACTGGACGGTGGCGGAGGCTTCGGCGGCGCGCGCGGTGCTGACCTTCCGGCACAAGGCCGATGAGTGGCCATGGGACTATGAGGCGCGTCAGGTCTTCGAAGTGCGCCCCGGCGGCGTGCGCGTCTGGCTCAGCGTCAAGAATCTGAGCCCCACGGCCATGCCTGCGGGACTTGGGTTTCACCCCTATTTCAACCGCACGCCCGATACGCGGCTCAAGGCGCAGGTCGACGGTGTGTGGATGGCGGATGCCGACTGCCTGCCGACCGAATGGCAGGCCGGGGTGTGGCGCAAGGACTGGCGCGCGGGCGCATCGGTCAGCGATACCGTCCTGATCGATCACTGCCATACCGGCTTTGCCGGACGGGTGGACATCTATGAGGGGGCGTCACCGCTGATGACGTTGCGCGCGTCGCCCGACTGCCACTGGCTGCATATCTACGTGCCGCCGGGTGAGGACTATTTCTGCGCCGAGCCGGTCAACCACATGCCCGACCCCTTCCACCACGCCAATTCCGGCCTGCGCTGCCTGAAACCCGGCGAGATGGCGCTGGTGTGGATGGACCTCAGCCTTGTCGGCTGATCAGGCGGTTTGATCAGGTGGGTGGTTGATCAGGGCGTACGCGTCTTCAGCGGGTAGGAAACGATGATCGTCAGGGGTGAGTCACCGACCTGTTTGATGCCGACCTTCGCGCCCTCATAGAGATAGGCTGTCATGCCTTCGGTCAGGGTGTGCGTCACGCCATCGGATTCGACGAGGCCGGTGCCCGAAACCACGTAATAGACCTCATCGTGATCGATCGGGTGGATGCCGATAGCCGAGCCCTTATGCAGGGTGCGCTTGCGGAATTCCATGGCGCGCTGCGGGGCCTTGTCGCTGATGCGATAGGCGGTCGACATGCCGATATTGCCGTGAGGGGCGGGCTGTTCGACGATGGTGTCCTTTTCGTCGATGACGACCATGGGAAGGGCTTTGGCGGGCGGGTTCACGGGGGGCGCTCCGATGGCAGGCGAGGTTACGGCGATGAGCGCACAAGCAAAAATCAGGCGCATGTGTTTCCTCCGGGATTTGAAGAGAGTTAGCCACGAAAAACACGAAAAGGCACGAACTCCGAGCCGTAAAAGCGCAGTGCCCGAAGGGCTTCTGATTATTGGCGGCAAAGGTGAATTATGGCGCTACGCGCAGTATATCCACGCGATGAGGTTTGTGCCTTTTCGTGGCTAAAATGCCTACATCACCCAGCCGCCATCGATGACGTGGGCGTGGCCGGTGGTGAATTTCGACTCGTCCGAGCCGAGATAGACGGCCAGTGCTGCCAGTTCCTCAGGCTTGCCGAAACGGCCCATGGCCTGACGCGCGGTGAAGTCGCCATAGGCCTTTTCGAAATCGCCCGTCTCGTGCAGGCGTTGCAGCAGGGACGGCGTCTCCACCGTGCCGGGGCAGATGGCGTTGCAGCGGATGCCCTGCGCCACGAAGTCGGCGGCGACGGCCTTGGTCAGGCCGATGACAGCGGCCTTGGTGGCGCAGTAGGCGAAGCGGTTGGGGATGCCTTTGATGGAAGAGGCGATGGACGACATGTTGATGATCGAGCCGCCGCCGCGCGCAATCATGTTGGGCAGTACGGCGCGGATAAGACGGTATTGCGCCGTGACGTTCAGGGCGTTGGAAAATTCCCAGTCCTTTTCGTCGCAGTCGAGGATGGTCCCGGCATGGACGAAACCCGCGCAGTTATAGAGGATGTCGATCTGCGGAAATTCGGCGGCGATGGCCTTGACCGCATCGGGATCGGTGACGTCGAGTTTGCGCG
>JASGGL010000241.1:0-3745 GCA_047605065.1 Asticcacaulis sp. | reverse complement strand
GTCATGCCGAACGACTTCGGCGTCCACCAGCGCTGAAACAGCGCCGGATCGCTCCACGCCCTGAACACGAGGTGCACCGGACCGTTGACGGTCCGCGTCACGACCAGTTCACGATCCGAAACCCGCTCCGTCGTCGTGCTATCCTTTGTCCCGCTCATCGTCTCTCTCCTTCTGTTTGAGTTCCTCGACCACCTGATCCAGCGCATCGAACCGCGCGGCCCAAAGCTGGCGATGCCGGTCGATCCATTCGGCCTCAGCCTCAAGCGCCCGCAGGTCGAGGCGACAGGTCCGCACGCGCCCGACCTTCTGCGTCACGATCAGCCCCGCCTGCTCCAGCACGCTGACGTGCTTCTTCATGCCGGTCAGGGTCATGTGAAAGCGTTCGGCCAGATCCGTGATCGAAGCCTCCGACCGGCCAAGTTGCTGCAGGACACCACGGCGTGTGGCGTCCGACAACGCGGCAAACGAGGCATCAAGCCGTGAAGCTTCGGGAGGGGCGGATAAATACTGAACCATTTGGCTCAGTATTAACGTGCAAACCGCCGAAGGGCAAGAGGCCCCCGATCGCTACACTCTAAGTTTGAAGACGCGTCCCGGCCCTCAGGCCGCCTGCGTCGCCGCATCGACGAATTTGACGCCGATTTCACCATTGCCCCGGCGCACGACACGGCAGCGGCGACGGTCACCATCGACCCCCAGATCGAAGGTATCCGGCACCGCATTGATATTGTCGACGCTCAGCTTGGCCCCCGTGCGCGACACATTGCGCAGCGCACCCTCCAGCGTCAGGCCGCCCGCCAGATATAGCCGCACCGGCTTCGACAGGCGCACCCGCGCATCGAAGCGACGCTCTTCCATGCCGATGATCCAGTCATCGAGCGTGCGTCCGATATCGGCGACGCCTTCGGCGGTCACGTGCATGTTTTCGGAAATGTCCAGGGTGATGGCGGCCTGCTCCTGAATGGAAGCGGCGGTGGCATCGACATAGCCCTGAACCTCACCAATGGCCGTGGTGATCATCTCCAGCGCGCCGGCCACTTCGTCGGACAGGGCCTGCATCCCGGCAATCTCGCTGGAAATACGCGCGGTGGCGGCGCTGGTCTGACCGGCCAGAATCTTCACCTCGTTGGCAACAACGGCGAAGCCGCGTCCGGCATCACCGGCACGCGCCGATTCGATGGTGGCATTGAGCGCCAGTAGATTGATCTGACCGGCCACCTGCGCGATCAGCTGCACGACGCCGTCCATCGACTGCGCCGCCTGACGCATGGCCGCGGTCGATTGCCCCGCCGTGCCGGTACGTGCATGGATGCGGTCCACGGCGGCCTTGCTGCGGGCCATGCCGGTGACGATCTCGGCCACCGATGCATTCATTTCCTCGGCCGCAGCCGCTACGGCCTCGACATTGCCCAGCGTGCCTTCGGCGGCCGCCACGGCGCGGGCGCGCGCCTCCATATTGCCGGTGATGTCGGTCGCGTATTTGACCACCCGCACCGGACGGCCCAGCGCATCGAGGATCGGGTTATAGGTCGCCTGAAGCCAGATGGCGCGCCCGTCCTTGCCATAGCGCTGATAGATGGCCTGCATGGACTCGCCACGCGCCAGACGCTCCCAGAACTGACGGTAATCGTCGCTTTCGGCATAGGCCGGAGCCACGAAAATCCGGTGATGCTTGCCGACCACCTCGTCGCGGCCATAGCCCGTCGCGCCCAGAAAGTTGTCATTGGCATCGATGATCTGACCATCCAGCGTAAAGGCGATGACCGCCTGCGCCCGTTGCAGCGCGGCGATCTGCCCCTCATAGTCGGCATTGCGGCGCTTGTCCTCGGTCACGTCGACGGCGAACTTCACCACCTTGAGCACGCGCCCAGCATCATCCACGATCGGATTGTAGGTGGCGCGTATCCACACTTCGCGCCCGCCCCTGGCCAGGCGGCGATATTCCGCTGCCTGATATTCGCCGCGCTTCAAACGCTCCCAGAAGGCCGCATAGTCGGGACGGCGGGCATCATGCGGGTCGACGAACAGACGATGGTGCTGCCCTTTGATCTCAGCCAGAGAATAGCCCATGACCGACAGGAAGTTGGCATTGGCGTCGAGAATGATCCCGTCCGGATCGAAGGAAATCACCGCCTGAGAGCGCTGGATGGCGGCGATCTGACCGGCATCGTCCATGGCGCTGAGCTTTTCGGTCGTAATGTCGGACGCGATCTTGACGATGCGGGTAACGCGGCCCTGACCGTCGAGAATGGGGTTATAGCTGGCCCGCAGCCAGATGTCGCGCCCGCCCGCGCCGACGCGACGGAACTCGCCTTCCTGAAAATGCCCGGCCCTCAGGTCGGCCCAGAAGCGGCGATAGGTCTCGCTGTCGGCCTGTCCCTGCGGCATGAACAGGCTGTGCGGGCGACCCGCGACCTCACGCAAGCCGTACCCCATGACCTTCAGGAAGTTGTCATTGGCCTCGATGATGCGGCCGTCGGTGTCGAAACTGACTACGGCCAGCGACTGATCGATGGCACGCAGCAGGGCGGCATTGCGTCCAAAAGCAAAGGCGGTCCGTAAGGGCATGGGCGTTTCCTGTGGGTACGCGGAACTGTTGCCCAAAGATATCCCCGTTCCGGTAAATCAATGCTTAACCCTGATCTTCCCGCCGAGGTCGCAAATCCCTTGTTTTACTGGGTTTGCCGCACTCAGCGATCACAGCGACGTTATCCCTGAAACTGCAGAAAAGCCCCAATACTTAAGCCACAGGCATCCGCACAAAATGAAAACAGCATCATGATACCACCTTTTCACATGCAGTGATTGCGGTATATTGACACCGCGCCATTCCGGCGTTTTATCTACAGGGGGCTCTTATGGGCTTTGTCGAAGCCGTACAAAGCGGTTTTAAAAACTACGCCAAATTCACCGGTCGCGCCACGCGGTCCGAATACTGGTGGTGGGTTCTGTTCCAGTTTCTGATCCTTATCGTTCCCGCCATCCTTGGCATGAACGAAAGCATCAACGGTCAACCCGGCCTCTGGAACGCGCTGCAATTCCTTATTTCGCTGGGTTTGCTGCTGCCCAGCCTTGCGGTTGGCATCCGCCGCCTGCACGACACCAACCGTTCGGGCTGGTGGCTGCTTATCGCCTTTATCCCGTTCGTGGGTGCCATCGTTCTTCTGGTCTTCTACTGCCTGAAAGGCACCGAAGGCCCCAACAAATACGGCGGCGGCCCGACCACAGAACAGCTGGCCCAGACTTTTGAATAGACTTCTGGATACGGCGACCCAGACGGGTTGGCATACCAGAGCGCTTCCCGATAAAGCGGGAACCCCTTTTCGGAAAAGAAGCGCGTTGAAATAAAGACTAAGAGCGCCGGTCCGGTTCAACCAGATCGGCTCTCTAAGACTGAGGCCGGAGGAACCCCTCCGGCCTCAGTTGTTTCAGGCAGCGACCGAGGTGGTCGACGTCACTTCGCGTTGCGCCATGAGCGAAGCCATCGACTGCATCCACTGGCTGGTCAGAGCGGCCAGCTTCGCAGCCGCATCGCTGTCCGTCGTATCGGTGGCGGACGCAGACGTCGTGGACGTCGTAGTGGAGGCAGCGGTTTCATCCGATGTGGTCGACGCGGTCTGGGACGCGGTCTGGAAGCCCTGCCCCATGCCCGGAGGCGGTGGCGGGCCATTGGCGCGCATCTCTTCGTCAAAGGTCGACTTCTCGCTTTCGGTCACCGCGCCGTCACCATCGGCGTCCATCGCCG
>JASGGL010000240.1:0-3751 GCA_047605065.1 Asticcacaulis sp. | reverse complement strand
GAGCGGCAATTCTGTCTATTTCGACAGCCATACCACGACTATACGACCTGAGCACATCATGGCCTCGGGCGCGCTGCCGCCGGGGTTTCCGGCGGTTGAGGTCGACGGCGTACCTTACTGGGATGGCGGCGTGGTGTCGAACACACCCTTGACCTATGTGCTACACGAAGCGCCGGACGGTCTGGATGGCGATACGCTGGTCTTTCAGATGGACCTGTTTTCGGCGCGTGGCGATATGCCGAAGACGCTGGATGAGGTCTATGGCCGGGTCAAGGACATCACCTATTCCAGCCGGACCCGCCTGAACACCGACGCCTTTTTCGAGCGCTATCGCCTGCGTCAGGTGATCCGCCAGATGTTCGAGCGGCTGTCGCCCGAAGATCAGGCCGATCCGGCCATGGCGCACTGCTACGCGAAGGCCTCGCATTTCCGGGTGTCGCTGGTGCACCTGATCAATTCCGGTTCAGGCGATCACGGTCAGTCCAAGGACTATGAGTTTTCGCGCATGACCATGAACGAGCACTGGGCCTCCGGGCGGCATGATGCCGGGCGGGCGATGAAAGGTTCGGACTGGCGTAGCCCCCCGACGGAAAAGGACGGCATCCGCGTCTATGATTACGCCGCCGAAGAGCGTGGCAGGGCCAGAGCGAAATGATGCCTATTGGAATCATTTCGCTTTAGGCCGCCATTGAGGCGGCGGCCAGGGTGGCGGCGCCACCGCCCGGCAAGGGGCTAAAAAAGCCAGATCATTATGTTTCTGAAAAACACAATGAACTAAGGCCACGAAAGGCAGCAATGAAACCCGCTGAGGTGGGTTTAAGCTTATGGCTTTCGTAACCGGGTTCGTGTTAGGGGTATGAACCTAATACAAAAAGGCAGGTTGCTTCGTTCCCATGCTGTCTCAGCGCGCCAAATATGCCATCCGCGCCATGCAGGAAATGGCTCGTATCCCTCAGGGGCAAACGGTACAGGCGGGGGAACTGGCCGAACGGATCAAGGCACCGCTGCACTTCCTCGAAGGTATCCTGCTGGAATTGCGCCGCGAAGGCTTCCTGATGTCGAAGCGCGGACGTTCCGGCGGCTATATGCTGGCGCGGCCGGCCGACATGATCAGTATGGCCGATCTGATCCGCCTGATCGACGGGCCTCTGGCGCTGACGCCCTGCGCTTCGCGCACCGCCTATGCGCGGTGTGAGGATTGCCCGACACCGGACGATTGCCAGTTGCGGCTGATCCTGCTGGCGGCACGCGACGCCATGGCGCGGGTGCTGGAACACTCGACCCTCGCCGAGCCTTTGCCCAGAACATAAAAAACCCCGCGAGCACATCCCTCTGGATGTGCCCACGGGGGTGGCCGCTTAGAGCGGAATGACTTTAAATGGAATTGTCACTCCGCTCTAAACTTTTGCTTTTCCGCGATATTATCGTCGAAAACCGCTCACACTTTTCGACATATCGCTCTAGGGCGTCACGCGCGCCTCGGCGGCCAGTTTCGTCAGTTCGATAAACTCCTGACGACGGTAATCGCTCTGATGCCCGGCCAGACGGCGCACGCTCTCCATGTCAAAGCCGTTCAGATACTTGTCTTCGCGCAGGATCTGCCCATAGGCGGCCACGGCAGTGGCGAAGGCAAAATCACCCGACGGTGCGGCGGCAGCTTTCAGAGCGCGGGCGGGCAGGGCCTGCTCGATCAGGCGCGAGGTATCCTCGCCCGGCAGTTTGTAGCGCAGCTTGAGGAAGGCCAGTTCGCCGCCCTTAGCCACAGGGGCGGGCTGATTGCCCTCATAGCGGCGATCGGGCAGCCAGCCGTCCGTACCCGCAGGCACGATCTCATAGATGGCGGTCACCTGATGGCCTGCGCCGATATCACCGGCATCGACCTTATCGTTGTTGAAATCTTCTTCGGCCAGCGCGCGGTTCTCATAGCCGATCAGGCGGTATTGCGCGACCTGAGCCGGGTTGAACTCGATCTGTATCTTTACGTCTTTGGCCACCGTCACCAGCGTGGCCGACAGTTCGTCGTCCAGCACCTTGCGCGCTTCCATGGCGTTGTCGATATAGGCGTAGTTGCCATTGCCCGCGTCGGCGATCTTTTCCATCATGGAGTCGTTGAGATTGCCGGTGCCGAAGCCCAGCGCGGTCAGGGTGATGCCGTCGTCGCGGTTCTGCTTCACCAGCGCCAGAATGTCCTCGTCGCGGCTGATGCCGACATTGAAGTCGCCATCGGTAGCCAGAAGGACGCGATTGACCCCGCCCTTGACGAAGTTGGCTCTGGCTACCGCATAGGCCAGAGCGATGCCACGCCCGCCCGCCGTCGATCCGCCCGCGCTCAGGCATTCCAGCGCCTGTTTGACGTAGCGGCCGTCCGAGGTCGGCTCAAGCACCACGCCGGCAGCCCCGGCATAGACGACGATCGACACCTTGTCGTTCGGCTGAAGCCGGTCGGCCAGCCCGCTCAGCGCGGTCTTGACCAGAGGCAACTTGTCCTGACTGTTCATCGAGCCCGAGACGTCGACCAGAAAGACCAGATTGGACGCGGGACGCTTTCCCGCGCTCAGATCATAGGCGCGAAGGCCGACGCGCAGCAGACGCGTTTGCGGGTTCCACGGGGTCTGTGCCACGTCGGCGGTCACCGAAAAGGGCTGCGACCGGTCCTTTGGTGCCGCATAGTCGTAGCGGAAGTAGTTGATCATCTCTTCGCTGCGCACCGCGGCAGCAGGCGGGCGCTGTCCGGCGTTCAGCATACGCCTGACATTGCTGTAGGCCCCGGTGTCGACATCGACGGAGAAGGTGGAGACGGGCGCTTCGGCCACGCGCATGACGCTCGATACGGCTTCGCCCGCATAACGTTCACGGTTCGGCGCGGCAATATCCGATGAGATCATGGCGTCGCGCGCCAGAACGCCTGCGGTCAGGGGCACGGGTGGTGCCGGGGGCGGCGGTGGAGGTGGCGGTGGAGCGGGCGGCGGCGGGACGATCTGCGCGGGCCCTCTATATTCGACTCGCTCTTCTTTCTTCGTGGCCTGGACGGACACGACAGGTGGGGGTGGCGCTGCGCCGACGACGGGCGCAGGCGTTTGGGTCTGAAGTTTCGGTGCGACGCTTCTGCGTTTGTCGGTAAGGGACGGGGTTTTCAGATTGTCGCCGCGATCCGCGCTGCCGCAGTGGACGGGCGATGGCTTGCCGATGTCTTTTGTGGCGGCCACAACGGGTGCGGCGGCGGACACGGTGGACATGAAGACGCTGGCGGCGGCTCCGCAATATAACCAGAAACGCATGGTTTCCTCCCCTCGGCACTAAGCTTGGCCTCTTGATTCCTGCACATGTTTCATCAGAAACTTAGCAATGCTAAGTCTAAAATCGCGCAAAATAATGGCAAAGATCGGGGAGGCGGCAATCAGGCTTCGGCGTTGGCCAGAGCGGCGTCGATGGCGGTCTTGATCAGGCCGAGGCTTTCGGCTTCGGAATGACCGCCGATCATCCCGGCATTGACCGCCAGATCGAGCAGGGCGTGCATGATGGTGGCGGTGTCGTAGCTGGCCGTATGTTCGGCGATGGCGCGGGCGAACAGGCCGGACAGTTCGTAAACCTCTTCCGCATCGGGCTGGCTGTCGTCGATATCGCTCATGGGAAGGCTCCTGACGGGGTTTAGGCCTTCCGAATAGGGACTGGATGCCGGTTCGTCCAGCACGTCGCCAATCTTAAGACGAAAAAAGCCGACGCGGACTGTGGAGCAATGGCGCGTCGCCAA
>JASGGL010000239.1:0-3766 GCA_047605065.1 Asticcacaulis sp. | reverse complement strand
AAACGGAGTTCGGCGAAGCCAAAACCGTTGCACACTTTTCGGAATGCGCTCTAGTCCAGTTCGACCACTTCGACGCGCGACCCGTTGAGCACCAGCGCCAGTTCGCCTTTTTTCAGCTTGATGGCATCGTCGCCGAACAGCTTGCGCCGCCAGCCTTCGAGGGCGGGGACGTCGGCATTGTCGTCCAGCGCGATCTTTTCGAGATCGGCCACCGAAGCGATGAGCTTGGGCGCGACGCCTTCGTCTTCGCAACGTACGCGCAGCAGCACCTTGAGCAGCTCGACGACGCTGGCGGGCACCTGAACCGGGGGCGGGGACTTTTCCACCTTGGGGGCGTAGCGCTCCGGATCGGCCAGCGCCGCCTTGATCACGTCGCACAGCTCAAGACCGAACTTCGAGGCCCCAAAGCCCTTGGGCGTCGAACGCAGGCGATCGAAGGCCGCCGCGTCGGTCGGCAATTGCGTGGCGATTTCGTCGACGCCCTCGTCCTTGAGGATACGGCCGCGCGGCTGATCGCGCTCCTGTGCCACGCGTTCGCGCCAGGCCGCGACTTCCTTGAAGACCGCCATGTACTTCTGCGACGGCTTGCGCGGGCGCAGACGCCGCCAGGCGTCGTCGGGCGAGGTGTTGTAAAGCTTCGGATCGGTCAGGTCGGCCATTTCGGCGGCCACCCAGTCGTAGCGGTTCTGGGCCTTAAGCTTATCGACCAGCTTCGGATAGAGCTTGGCCAGATGCGTCACGTCACCCAGCGCGTATTGCAACTGCTGCTCCGATAGCGGACGGCGCGACCAGTCGGTAAAGCGCGAGCCCTTGTCCACATCGACGCGGATCACCTGCCGCACCAGCGAATCATAGGCCACCTGATCGCCGAAGCCTGCCGCCATGGCGGCGACCTGCGTGTCAAAGATCGCCGTGGGCATGGCCCCCAGATTGTTGAAGATTTCCACGTCCTGACGGCAGGCATGGAAGACCTTGAGGATATCGGGGTTGGTCAGAAGGTCCAGAAACGGCCTGAGGTCCAGTCCGGGTGCCAGCGGGTCGATAATGGCCGCGCGCTCTTCGGAAGCCGCCTGAATCAGGCACAGCTTGGGCCAGTAGGTCGTTTCCCGCATAAATTCGGTGTCGACGGTGATAAAGGGCGCGCCCGATACGGCATTGCAGAAATCGACAAGGGCGGCTGTGGTGGTGATTGTGGGCATAAATGTAAAAACTTTGTCCGTGTGCGGCAGACCTGAGAGCGGTCGCCGGTCACGTCGAGGGGCTTGAAAAAAGGGCGCAGACCACGTGAAGACGGCGCATTCGATGATTTTGCGCCTAGCTATAGCAAGTTTTTGCGGGACGAAAAGCGCCAAGGCGGTTATAGAGCGCGCAAATCACCATAGTCTTGCCTTTAAGGGTTCGCTTTCATGACCGATCCGTCGAAATCAGCCGGCCTTACCTACGCGCAGTCAGGCGTCGATATCGA
Source organism: Asticcacaulis sp. (assembly GCA_047605065.1). Lineage (GTDB taxonomy): Bacteria > Pseudomonadota > Alphaproteobacteria > Caulobacterales > Caulobacteraceae > Asticcacaulis. The sequence continues at coordinate 2,301 of JASGGL010000239.1, read as the reverse complement.
TGCGGGCGAAGCGCTTGTCGACGCCATCAAGCCGCTGGCCAAGGCGACGCGCCGTCCGGGGGCCGAAGCCTCGCTGGGCGGGTTCGGTGCCCTGTTCGACCTCAAGGCGGCGGGCTATGACGATCCCTTGATCGTGACGACGACCGACGGCGTGGGCACCAAGCTGCGTATCGCCATCGACACCAACCGTCACGACACGGTGGGCATCGATCTGGTGGCCATGTGCGTCAACGACCTTCTGGCGCAGGGCGCTGAGCCGTTGATGTTCCTCGACTATTACGCCACCTCGAAGCTGGACGTCGATACGGCGCGCCGCGTGGTGGCGGGCATTGCCGAAGGCTGCAAGCGCGCGGGCTGTGCGCTGGTCGGCGGGGAAACCGCTGAAATGCCGGGCATGTACGAATCGGACGACTACGATCTGGCCGGGTTCAGCGTCGGCGCGGTCAACCGCGACAAGGTACTGCCGGTCCTGTCGGCGCAGGCGGCGGGTGACCTGATTATCGCGCTCGGGTCTTCGGGGCCGCACTCCAACGGCTATTCGCTGATCCGCAAGGTGGTTGAACGCTCGGGCCTCGGCTGGGCCGACGATGCGCCGTTTGCGCCGGAAAAGTCGCTGGCTCAGGCCCTCCTTGAGCCGACCCGCATCTATATCAAGTCGGTCCTGCCGTTGATGAAGGCGGGGCTGGTCACTGGCGGCGCGCACATCACCGGCGGCGGCCTGATCGAAAATCCTGGCCGCGCCATTGCCGACGGTCTCAAGGCGGCGTTCGACTTCGATTCGTGGACCCTGCCGCCGGTCTTTCAATGGCTGGCCGAGACGGGCGGCATTGAAACGCATGAAATGCTGCGCACCTTCAACTGCGGCGTGGGCTTCGTGCTCTATGTGAAGCCGCAGAATGCCGACGCCGTGCTGGCGGCGCTGCTCAATGCCGGTGAAGAAGCCTTCATCTGCGGGCAACTGGTGGCGGCGTAAACCGAATTATCCTCCCCTGCATAGCGGGGGAGGTGGCATTTGAGCGTATGCGAGAATGACGGAGGGGGCGTAGCCGACAGTGATGCCCCCTCCGCCTCGACGGGCTCGGCACCTCCCCCGCTGCGCAGGGGAGGAGGGGATATGATATGACCTCTAAAACCAGAATCGCCATCTTCATCTCCGGACGCGGCTCCAACATGATGGCGCTTGTCGAGGCCGCGAAGGCTGCGGACTTCCCCGCCGAATGCGTGGTGGTGGTGTCCAACGATCCCGCCGCCGCCGGTCTGGAATGGGCCGCCGCTCAGGGTATCGAGGCGCTGGGGGTCGATCACAAACCTTTCGGCAAGGACCGCGAAGCGCATGAGCGCGCCATCGATGCGGCCTTGCGCGCCCGGGAGGTCGAATTCATCTGTCTGGCCGGTTATATGCGCATCCTGACGCCCTGGCTGGTGACGCAGTGGGAAGGGCGGATGATCAATATCCACCCGTCGCTGCTGCCGAAATATAAGGGGCTGCACACCCATGAGCGCGCCATCGAAGCCGGTGACGCCGAGGCCGGGTGCAGCATTCACTGGGTGTCGTCGGGCGTCGATGAAGGCGCGGTGATCGCTCAGGCGCACGTGCCGGTGAAGGCGGGCGATACGCCGGACGCGCTGGCCGGGCGGGTGCTGAAAGAGGAGCACCGCCTCTATCCGGCAACGCTGAAGGCGATTCTGACAAAAAAGTAATCTGAACGTTTTGTAAGGTTTCTTGCGTAACGACTGGTATGATGTAACGTCGCGGCCTCTGAATTTGTAACAAAGGCCGATACCATGTCCTTGAAATCGTTCCTGACCTATGGGGCCGCCTTCGCGCTGGCCTGCGTCATGGCTCCCGCAGCGAATGCCGACGAAGGCATGTGGACCTTCGATAATTTCCCCGTGGCCAAGGTCAAGGAAACCTATGGCGTTACGCTCGACAAGGCGTGGATGGACAAGGTGCAGGGCGCGGCGGTTCGCCTGTCGGGGTGTTCGGCCTCGGTGGTGTCGCCGGACGGTCTGGTGCTGACCAATGCCCACTGCGTCATCGGTTGCGCGCAGGACCTGTCCTCGCCCGAGCACGACTACGTCAATGAGGGCTTCCTGACCACGGCGCGCACCGAGGAAAAGGCCTGCCCCGGTCAGTCGGCGGAAATCCTTTTGTCGATCACCGACGTGACCAGGGACATCGGCGACGTCACCAAGGGCTTAAGCGGTGCGGATTTCGTCAAGGCGCAGAACGTTAAGGCGGCGGAACTGGAAAAGGCCGGCTGCGGCGACGACAAGACCGTGCGCTGTCAGGTGATCACC
>JASGGL010000238.1:0-3772 GCA_047605065.1 Asticcacaulis sp. | reverse complement strand
CACGCTGGCGGTTTTCCTCGACCGCTACCTGACCGATCTTCGCGGCCTTATCGATGCGACCATGGAAGGCTTTGTGGTGGTGCGTGAAGGGCGCATCGTGCAGGCCAATGACGCCCTGTGTCACCTGAGCGGCTATAGCCAGAGCGAACTGACCTCGCAGCGTCTGGATGAGCTGCTGATCGATGAGCGTCCGGATGCGGCGACGTCGGACGCCAGCCGTTTCGAAGCCGCTCTGAGGCGCGCGGACGGGACGCGTCGCCTGATCGAGGTCGCCATCCATACGGTGCAGTTTCGCGGCACCCTGTCTCAGGTGGTCTCCATGCGCGACCTGACCGAAAAGAAGGAGGCCGAGCGCAAGATCGCCCATATGGCGCGGCATGACGGCCTGACGGGCCTGCCGAACCGGCACCTGCTGGATGAACGCCTGACCGAAGCGCTTGAGCGCGCCGAGGCATCGGAGGGCCGGGTGGCGTTGCTGGCGCTCGATCTCGACCGCTTCAAGGCCGTCAACGATATTTTCGGCCACGCCAAGGGCGATGAGATTCTCTGCCGGGTGGCCGAGATTCTGAAAACGGCCGTTCGCGGCCTCGATACAGTGGCGCGCATGGGTGGCGATGAGTTCCTGATCGTGCAGGACGGCATCACGTCCCCCGAAGATGCACGCATCCTGTCGCGGCGGATACTGGAGGCCTTCGCCAGAGAGATGGATATGGCGCGCGATCCGACGGCGGTCGGCGTCTCCATCGGGGTGGCGGTCTATCCCGACGATGCCGGGGATGCGGCGGCGCTTAAACACCATGCCGATATCGCGCTTTATCGCGCCAAGCAGTCGGGCCGGGGCAATGTCCGCTTCTTCGCCGCCTCGATGGACGAAGAGGTACGCGCGCGCCGTCAGCTTGAGCACGATCTGCGTCTGGCGGTTCAGCGCCACGAAATGTCCGTCGTCTATCAGCCGCTGGTGACCAGTGCCACGGGCGAGGTCTGCGGCTACGAAGCCCTCCTGCGCTGGGCGCATCCGGAACTGGGGCTGATCCCGCCGGACTCCTTCATCCCCATTGCCGAAGAAAGCGGCAGCATCGTCCATCTGGGGGAATGGGTGCTCAATGAAGCCTGCCTCGAGGCGGCGCGCTGGCAGGGCGAACTGACCATTGCGGTCAATGTCTCGCCCGTGCAGTTTCAGTTGCCGAGTCTGGTCGGCGTGGTCAGGTCGGCCCTGATGCGGTCGGGACTTGCGCCGCAGCGGCTGGAGCTTGAGGTTACCGAAACGGTCCTGATGCGCGACAAGGCCAATATATTGTCGATGTTCAAGCAATTGAAGGCGCTGGGCGTACGGATCGTCATGGACGATTTCGGCACGGGCTATTCTTCGCTCAACAGCCTGCAAAGCTTCCCGTTCGACAAGATCAAGATCGACCGCAGCTTCATCGGCAGTGTCGAGGACGACTGCGCCGCGCGCTCTATCGTGCGCGCCATTGCCGGATTGGGACGCAGCCTGAACCTGACTGTCGTGGCCGAAGGCGTCGAAACCGAGCAGCAGCGGCGCATGGTCATAGACGAGGGGTGCAGCGAGGCGCAGGGCTATTATTTCGGCAAACCCGCCATTCCGGCGGAACTGGCCGATTGCCCGCGCACCCTGGGGCGGCGCAGGGCCTGAGCTTACCAGCGATAAAGCCAGCGCCCGCTGAGCGCCCCCAGTGCCGCCAGCACAAGGTTGGGCGTCAGGTAGACGAGCAGCAGATAGACCGGCGCATCGTGCGGACAATGCAGACTATAGGCCACGGTCATCAGTGCCGAGGCGGCAAGGGCACTTAAGGCACCGAAGCGCACCGGGTCGGATGGTGCGGCACGGCGCAGCCACAGCGCCCAGCCCGCGCCCAGCCCGATCAGGCCGCCGCTCAGTACGATGAGGAAGCAGTTCGATACGCCGCCCTTCAGGCTGGCCAGAGTCGCCCCCCAGCCGGTCAGGAACACCTGCGCCCCGGTCAGAAGCATCAGCCCGCCGACGATGAGCCCCAGACACCAGAGGGCGACGCTTTTCAGACGGCCTTCCGGACGCGACAGGCCTGATATGCCCCAGAGGGACAGTCCGGCCATAAACAAAAACAGACCGGTTTTGAAGAGTGGTCCCATGGTGTCCGGCATCCGGCCTGCGGTGAAAAGGTCGCGCCATTCCGGTCGCACACCATAGGCCCCCAGCACAAAGACCGCACCTGCGATCAGGAAGGCGATTGCCCAGACCGCAAGGCCGCGCATCCTCAGCGGTGAGACAGGTCGGACCCGCTGCGCCAGCCGTTCGATCAGAGGGTCTTTGCGGGTTTCACTCATCATCATAGGCCTTCGCGGAGCCAGAGACGGCCGCTCTTCCAGAAACGGCTTCTCTCAATGTCTTCAGGCCCCGGTGGATGGTGACCTTCAGCGCGTTTACGGACCTGCCCGACAGTTTCGATACCTCGTCGAGGCTCAGTTCCTCGACCTTGTTCAGGCGGATGATGCGGGCCTGCTCCGGCGGTAGTTGCGACAACAGCGCCTGCACGTCCCGCCGGGCCAGAGACGCGGGCAGGTCGAAGCCTGATTCATCGCTGGTCTCATGGTCGTCCAGCGCCACATGCACATACCGGCGATGGCGGCGGACATAATCGATCAGTTTGTGCCGCGCCACGGCGGCGAGCCATGGCAGGAAGGGGGCGGTGGCGTCGTAGGTGTGGCGCTTTTCATGGACGCTGATCAGGGTGATCTGCACCAGATCCTCGGTATCGGGCGATTGCAGCCGCCGCCGGAAATAGGCGGACAGCCATGGGCGCAGGGCCATGAGCAGGGCGCGATAGGCCTCGGCATCCCCGCCCTGGGCGGCGCGCATCTGGTTCCGCCAAACTTCGGGTGGGTTCGGGCTCATGGCGGGGCCAATGAACCGCGAAGGCGGCGAACCTGTCAAGGAGCATCGCCGCCCTCTGCCCTGATCCTTAATCGGCGGTGCTCACAAAGTCGGTCGAGCGCGACAGGGCTTCCCACTGGCGGGTTTCGTGCTCGACGTGGGCGTGTTTGTCGTAGATGCGTTGTAAAGCGTCGGTGCCCAGCGGCAGGCGCAACGGCGGCGCTTCGGTTGCGGCCAGCGCAAGGATGGCGTCGGCCAGCCGGTCGGGATCGCCGGGCTGGGCGTGATTGAGATCGACGGCCAGCGTGCGCATCTGCCCCACCGTGGCCTGATAATCGCTGATCTCACCGGCCACCTTCAGCGAGGTGTCATCAAGGAAATCGGTGCGGAAAAAGCCCGGTTCCACGACCGTGGCGTGGATGCCCAGCGGGGCCAGCTCGAGAGACAGGGCCTCGGTCAGGCCCTCGACGGCGAACTTGGTCGCGCCGTAAACGCCCCAGCCGTAATAGGCCATGTAACCGCCCAGCGAGGAGATATTGATGACGTGACCGGACCGCTGACGGCGCATCTGCGGCAGGACGGCGCGGGTGACGTTGAGCAGGCCGAAAACATTGGTGCCGAACAGATGCTCGACCTCTGCTGCCGTGGCTTCCTCGACCGCCGACAACAGGCCGTAGCCGGCATTGTTAAGCAGGATATCGATGCGCCCGAAGTGACGGACCGCTGCGGCCACCGCTGCCTGAGCCTGTGCCTCGTCGGTGACATCCAGCGGCAGACACAGGAGGTTGGGATGCACGCCAAGCCGATCCTCGATACCCTGAGGGTTGCGTCCGGTGGCGACGACGCTGTCCCCGGCCGCAAGGGCGGCCTGTGTGATGCGGATGCCGAAGCCGCGGGTGG
>JASGGL010000237.1:0-3799 GCA_047605065.1 Asticcacaulis sp. | reverse complement strand
TCGCCTTGACCGAGGCCGTGGCGCTGTCGACATCCTTACCCACACCAAAGACGCGACGGTCATCGGCGCTGCGCACTTCGACATAGGCCACGGCCTTGGCGTCCGTGCCGCGGCTGAGCGCGTGTTCGTGATAGTCGATGACCTCGATCCCCAGACCATAGGCGGCATTGAGCGCATCGACGGCCGCCGCCATCAGGCCATTGCCACGACCGGTAACCGGCGTTTCGATCCCGTCATGGGTGATACGTCCGGCAAACAGGCGATCAACGCCCGCACGACGCGCCCCGGAGTCGATATATTCGACCAGCTCATACTTCTGAGGCCCGCTGAGGTGATAGGTTTCCTCAAAGGCGTGCCAGATGTCGGCGGCCTGCATCTCCTTGCCCGTGGCATCGGCGATTTCCTGCACCTTGCGCGAAAAATCGACCTGAAGACGGCGGGGCAGCTTCAACCCCTTATCCTGTTCGAGAATCCAGGCGATGCCGCCCTTGCCCGATTGCGAATTGACGCGGATGACCGCTTCGTAGCTTTCACCGAGGTCCGCCGGATCGATCGGCAGGTAGGGCATGTCCCACACGCCGTCATTGCGCGTCTCATGCACGGCAAAGCCCTTCTTGATCGCGTCCTGATGCGACCCCGAAAAGGCGGTGAAGACCAGTTCGCCCGCATAAGGGTGGCGGGGGTGAACCGGGATATTGTTGCAGTGGATGACCGTATTGACCACCGAGCGCATGTCGGAGAAATCAAGTTCCGGGCTGACGCCCTGTGTGTACATGTTGAGCGCCAGCGTCACCAGATCGACATTGCCCGTGCGCTCGCCATTGCCGAACAGGCAGCCTTCGATACGGTCGGCCCCGGCCAGAATCCCAAGCTCCGCCGCCGCGATGCCGGTGCCCCGGTCATTATGAGGGTGCAGCGAGATGATCGCCGCGTCCCGGCGCGTCAACTGACGGCAGAACCATTCGATCTGATCGGCATAGATGTTGGGTGACGAAACTTCGACCGTGGCGGGCAGGTTGAGGATGACCGGCTTTTCGGGCGAGGCTTCCCACACGTCCATTACGCGCTCGCAGACTTCAACGGCGAAATCCGGTTCGGTGGCCGAGAAGGTTTCCGGCGAATATTCGAACGACCATTCGGTTTCCGGCTGGCTTTCGGCGCAGGCCTTGATGATGCCCGCCGCCTTCACGGCCAGAGCCAGAACATCGGCCTTTTCCAGACCGAAGACCACGCGGCGGAACAGCGGCGAGGTGGCATTATAAAAGTGCACGCAGGCCTTCTTCGCGCCTTTCAGCGACTCGAAGGTGCGCAGGATCAGGTCTTCGCGCGCCTGCACCAGCACCTGAATCGTCACATCGTCGGGGACGTGATCTTCGTCGATCAGCTTACGGACGAAATCGAACTCGATCTGCGAAGCCGACGGAAAGCCGACCTCGACCTCCTTGACGCCGATGCGCATCAGCGTCTTCCAGAAGCGCATCTTCTTTTCGACATCCATCGGATCGGCCAGCGCCTGATTGCCGTCACGCAGGTCCGTCGATAGCCAGCGCGGCGCCTTATCGAGGGTCTTCGACGGCCAGGTCCGGTCGGACATGTCGTACGGGAAGACGAAGGGGCGATACTTGCTGGCGGGATTTTTCAGCATCATGTCAGGCTACTCTGCACGGCGATTTCGCGCGCACCTTTAGGCCCCTCTCCTCGCCGGGTCAATGCACAGGACCGCCTATTCCTTCGGCAGGAAGCCTTCGATCGCCGTCACGGCTTCGGCCAGCGTACAGCGCTGCACCACCACGCCGTCCGGCAGGGAGGCGAACAAACGCGTCGGGGCCGCCGAATCGAGCATGACGAACACGCCCCGGTCATCCGCCCGACGGATCAGCCGACCAAAGGCCTGAGCCAGCTTGGCACGCACCAGAGCGTCATCATAAAGCTTTGCACCGAAATGCGCGCGCCGCGCCTTATGCAGGGCGTCCGGACGCGGCCACGGGATGCGGTCGAAGGCAATCAGCCGAAGGGCCTGCCCCGGCACGTCGATGCCGTCGCGCACCGCATCGGTGCCCAGAAGGCAGGAATGACGTTCCGAGCGGAACACGCTGATCAGGTCGGACACATCGAGCGGGTCGACGTGCTGGGCATAGAGCGAAATACCCGCCTCCCCCAAAGGCCGGTAAAGCTGCTCATAGACGGCCTTGAGGCGGCGAATAGCGGTAAACAGCCCAAGCCCCCCCCCACCGGAAGCCAGAAACAGCGCCTTCATGGCGGTGGCCACGGCGCGCGGATCGTCGCGCGGCACATCGGTCACCACGAACAGACGCGCCTGCGCCTCGTAATCGAAAGGCGAAGCGATGCGCAGGGATTTCGCCCCCATCGACAGATGCGCCGCCCCGGTGCGTTGCCGCGCCAGCGCAAACGGGTCTTCGTCCGGCATTTCGGCCATCGCCTTGTCCGACAGGGTCGCCGAGGCCATCAGCACGCCATGCGCCGGTTTCAGCACATAGTCGGCCAGCGGCACGGACGGATCGACATAATGGCGATGCAGCCCGACATCGACCAGCCGCCCGCCATGAGCGATGGTGGCGAACCAGTCGACAAAGGGCGACGGCTGAGACGGGTCTTCGTCCTCGCTGAAGGCCAGTTGCTGCAACAGGCTGCGCCAGGCCGGAAGCGTCATACGCGCGCGCCGTTCCAGCCCGCGCAGGGCCCCGTCCAGCCGTGTGCGTTCGGCCAGTTCGATCTCTTCGTCGCCGGTCAGTATGTCTTCGATAGCGCGCACCAGAGCCAGCAGGGGCGCTTCGATCGATTGCAACGCCTTAGCCGCCGCCGACGCCGCCTCGGCCACTTCGGGCAGGCAGGGATGGGCTTCACATTCGGCATTGTCGGCTTCGGGGCGATAGCGCGTCCTTGATGCCGCCTCCTGACCGCGCACCTCGATCTGCTTCAGCGCAGCGGCCAGCAGAGCTTCGATCGGCCCCATCGGTGCCATCATCTCACCGGACTGGGTGCGCGTCGTCAGGCGCTGCGACCAGCCCTCGGACGGCAGCACATGGGCGGCGCGGATCAGGTCTTTTAAGGCATTCTGCGCCGTCTCACGCACCGCCAGCAAATCGCCGAGGCGTTGCTCGAGTCCGCGCGAGCGCCGCCCGCGCCCTTCATTACCGCGTATCCAGCGCCGCAGTTCATAGGCCTCGAAGCCTGACAATTCCGACGAAAACGCTCCGTCGGCGGCTTCGAAGACATGGTGGCCTTCGTCGAAGACCAGCCGCGACAGGCCCGGCGTTTCAGGTTCAACGGCTGGTGTGCCCTGCTCGGCTTTTGAGGCTTCACGCACCTCATAGGCCGCTTGCGCCATGACCAGCGCATGATTGGCGATGATGATCTGCGCCGACTTCGCCTTGCGGATCGACTTTTCGACAAAACACGTCCGGTAGTGGGCGCAGGCGCTGTAGATACATTCGCCGCGCCGGTCGACCAGATTGGCCGGATTGAGCGCCCCGAACATCGCCGCCGCCGATCCGACAGGCAGCAGGGACGGCAACCAGGTCGGGAAATCGCCGCCGACAATATCGCCATCGCGACTATAGACGACCCAGCGCGCCACCAAAGCCGCGATAATCGCCTCCCCCGGCCCCTGCGTCAGGACGGTGAGACGCTCCTGCCAGTTCAGGAGACACAGATAGTTTTCGCGCCCCTTGCGGACGGCGACCTTGTTTTCACGCTCGCCTTCCGTATCGAACAGGGCGCGCGTATCGTTATAGATCTGTTTCTGAAGCGCCTTGGTATAGGTCGACACCCACACGCG
>JASGGL010000236.1:0-3835 GCA_047605065.1 Asticcacaulis sp. | reverse complement strand
ATACCTACGCCCAGACGGTGAACGTCGATGAGGCCGAAACGCGCGGCATCGAAGGTGCCTTCCGTTACCTGATCGGCGGTGGCTGGTCGCTGAACGGCAACTACACTTATACGGACACCGAACAGACCTCGGGGTCTGAGATTGGCCGCCCGCTGAACGACACCCCGGCGCACATGGTCAATGGCGCGGTGCGTTATCAGCATTCGGACGCGCTGAATGTCTGGCTGCGCGGGGAATACCGTTCGTCGCGCTACCGCTCCGAAGACACGGCCACCAGCCGCGCCAAGGCCATCTATGGTGACTATAAGGCCTATGCGGTCTTCCACCTCGGCGGGTCGTACAAGGTCAACGACAAGGTGTCGATCAACGCCGCGGTCTACAACCTGTTCGACAAGGACTTCGTGGAATACGCTCCCTATGTGAGCAACACGGCGACCGGCGCGATCAGCTACACCAACCTTTATTCCAACAATCAGGAACCGCGCAGACTGTGGCTGTCGGTGACGACGGAGTTTTAGAGCGCATTCCGAAAAGTGCGCAACGGTTTTCAGAATCAAATGCGCGATAAAACAAAAGCTTAGGGCACAGTTCCGATTCAATCAGATCAGAACGCGCTCCAGGTTTCCGAACATCCGGGTCTGGTGCCTGCGCGCTCCGGCCCGCACCCGTCATAAGGTCTCAGGCCCATTATCCGCAGGGATGATGGGCCTTTTGTCTGAAGGCACATCCCTTGACGCCCGATTATCGCACATGCGAACACTGTTTTGCAGCCATGCAGACAGGGGGACCGCATGAAGCGTTTTCTGACATTTTTAGTGGGACTCGCGGCTTCTTTTTTTGCGTCGGCAACCCATGCGGAGCCACCCTATCGGCCCGCGCGGATCATGCCTGTTTACGCACCGGAAAATCTGACACCGGCTGAGCGTGCGCAGTTTGCCCGCTGGGGGCTGGCACCCGAAGCCGTCAACGATTTCAAAGATCAGGCCTATCTGCGTTCACGCGTGCGGTCTGAATGGAATGAAGCCATCAAACAGGGCCGCTATTATGGGGATACGGTCGCCTACGTTCTGGTAGCGGCGGAACTCAACCGGCGCTGCCTGAATGGCGGCAAACCCAAACGGTCTGCGTGCGAAGAATGGGTGGAATGGGACGCCCTGAGATCCGGCTACCGTCCGAAGGATGACCTGAACAAGGAGCTTCTCTCGAATACGATAACGCTCTACGACATCATAAATGTCGATAAGGCTGGGGATTTATTCTACCTCGGCAAGGACGGTTATATAGATTACGAAAAATCGAAACAGCTTTATCAATTGGTTGTCGATTATTATTTAAAGCACAAAAATGTTTACCTGAACAAAAACATGTCCGAGACGACAAGCACGGCCTATTTACGCTTGGGAACCATTTACCAATATAATCTTACGGGGCAGAGGAATATTGGAAAGGCCAGCCAATATTACATATACAGTCCCGGCCTTGGGCAGTATCTGGCCGCTCAGATATATTACAGTCAGGGCAATAAGGAACAAGCCGCCTATGCGTTCGATGGCGCCAGTGAACACGGCATTATCGACGCCAAATACAGGCTGGCGCAAATGATCGAGTACGCAGAGACGCCTCCCGGCCTGAGAAGCTCCAGCCTTATGTATGAGCTTTATGCACAAGCCGCCCGCGCCGGACACGTCGAAGCCATGAAAAGCATGGCGCGCGGCTATCAGAACGGCTGGCACGCGAGCGCTGACCCTGTGGCCGCGCGCGAATGGTGGATCAGAGCCGCCAATGCCGGAGACGGTGAATCGGCTTTCCGCGTCGCAAGCGCCGTCAGACAGTCGGGAGGCAATAATGACGAGGTTTATGTCTGGCTAAAAAAGTCAGCCGATACGGGCTATCCAAGGGCCGTCCAGACCGTGCAGCAGTGGAAGGCTCAGGGCTATGAAGAAAAGAGTTTCGGGCGTGGCCTGAAGAGCGTTTTGCAGTTCGCCACCGAAGTCGGCAATACCTATGTGGCCCAGCAGCAGCAGGCCGAGGCCGCCGCGCGGGCACAGGATGCCATTACCTTCAATGCCGTAGCCGCTCTGCACGCTCAGTCTCTTGCCTCCGGCACCACGGCAACCGGAGGCACGGGCGCATGGCAGGACGCCGGCGGCCACACATCGTCCGATAGCGGCACGGATTCGGGGGCCGGGCTGACCCTGGACGACGACCCGGGGCAACGCCGGGCGCGGTTCGAGTCCGAAGCGGACGCTTATCAAAAACAGCTTGCCGAAGAAGCCGCCAGACGGCAGGCCTTCGACGCCAGAAACGCCGCTTATCAGGACGACTGGAAGGCCAAATATCAGGCGTGGCGCGACAAAATGGACATCGCCTGTCACGGCTCTGTGGAGGCCGCCCGACGCGCAACCGTAAGCTGCCAATAAAACGCGGCCAGTAAAACCACGCCATAAACAAAAATGCCCGGTCAAATGACCGGGCATTTTTCAGTCTCAGGACACCTTGATCGGCATCTGCGTGCGGATATGCAGTTCTTTCAACTGCTTCTCCGTCACCTCCGACGGCGCGCTCATCATCACGTCCTGACCCTGCTGGTTCAGCGGGAAGGCGATGACTTCGCGGATCGCCGTCTGACCGGCCAGCAGCATGACGATACGGTCGATGCCGGGGGCCAGACCACCGTGCGGCGGCGCGCCGTACTTGAAGGCGTTGAGCATACCGCCGAACTGGCTTTCGACCACATCGGCACCATAACCCGCGATGTCGAAGGCCTTGAGCATGATCTCCTGCTTGTGGTTCCGGATCGCACCGGAGCACAGCTCGTAACCGTTACAGACGATGTCGTACTGATAGGCGAGGATGTCGAGCGGGTCCTTGGTCTGGAGCGCTTCCATCTCGCCCTGCGGCATCGAGAACGGGTTGTGCGAGAAGTCAACCTTCTTGTCTTCGTCGTTGAACTCGAACATCGGGAAGTCGACGATCCAGCAGAAGCGGAACTGATCCTCATCCACCAGATTGAGGTCCGTACCAACCTTGGTACGGGCAAGGCCTGCGAACTTATAGAAGACCTTCGGGTCACCCGCAACGAAGAAGGCCGCGTCACCCTGCCCCAGACCCAGAGCGGTCATCAGCGCAGTGGTGGCATCGGCCCCGAGGTTCTTGGCGATGGGACCGCCCCACGCGCCCTGATCCTCGGACCAGAAGATGTAGCCGAGGCCCGGCTGGCCTTCGCCCTGCGCCCACGAGTTCATGCGGTCGCAGAAGGCGCGCGAGCCGCCCTTAGGCGCAGGCACGGCCCACACGGCGTTCGAGGCCGTTTCAAGGATGCGCGCGAACAGGCCGAAGCCGCCGCCACGGAAGTGGTCGGAGACGTCCTGCATCTCGATCGGGTTACGCAGGTCCGGCTTGTCCGAGCCGTACTTGGCGATCGATTCCTTGTAGGGAATACGCTGGAACGGATAGGCCGAGACACGCTTGCCTTCGCCGAACTCGGTGAACAGGCCGTGCATCACCGGCTCGATGGCCGCGAAGACGTCTTCCTGCGTGACGAAGCTCATCTCGATATCGAGCTGATAGAATTCCAGCGAGCGGTCGGCGCGCAGGTCTTCGTCGCGGAAACACGGCGCGATCTGGAAGTAGCGGTCGAAGCCCGACACCATCAGCAACTGCTTGAACTGCTGCGGCGCCTGAGGCAGCGCGTAGAACTTACCGGCATGCAGACGCGACGGCACGAGGAAGTCGCGCGCGCCTTCGGGCGAGGACGCCGTCAGGATCGGGGTCTGATACTCAAGGAAGCCCTGCTCGACCATGCGGTTGCGGATCGACTGAATGACGCGCGAAC
>JASGGL010000235.1:0-3878 GCA_047605065.1 Asticcacaulis sp. | reverse complement strand
CGACCGGTCTTTGATCCGCGCCTTTGTGTATGAGCAGCCGCAATTGGTAGCTCAGCTGATGGACGTGGTGATCGAAGCCTCGGCGCAATATCTGAAGATGCAAGCCGATAGTGGCGCTCAGGTGCTGAAAATCTTCGAGAGCTGGGCCGAAGGTTTCCCTGATCCGCTATTCGATGAACTGGTTATTGCACCCCACCAGAAGCTGATTGCGCGTGTAAGAGAGTTGGGCGTCACCCTGCCCATCATTGGCTTTCCGCGTGGTGCCGAAGCGCGCACGCTGGATTATGCCCAGAAGGTCGCCGCCGATGGTATCGGATTGGGAACGGCCACGCCACTGGGTCTGGGTAAAACCGTTCAGGCCATAAAGCCGATACAGGGCGCGCTCGACCCGGTGGTGCTGCGTTCGGGCGGGGCCGCGCTGGACGACATGGTGCTGCGCCTGAAAGACGCCTGGGGGCAGGGGCCGTGGATTTTCAATCTGGGCCATGGCATCTTTCCGGATACACCGATTGCCCACGTCGAGCGGGCTCTGCACCTCATAAGAAGCTGATGAAAAAAGTCGCTGTCGTTCTGTTCAATCTCGGCGGGCCGCTGACGCAGGCTGACGTCAGGCCGTTTCTGTATAATCTGTTCAGCGACCGCTTCATCATCAATCTGCCCTGGCCGTTTCGTCAGATGGTAGCGGCGCTGATTTCGTCACGACGCGAAGTATCGGCTCAGGCCAATTATCAGCTTATGGGTGGGGGCTCGCCCATCGTGAAGGAAACCGAAGCGCAGGCCGATGCCTTAGCCGCGCACCTGAAAACGTCGGTAAAGGATATCGAATTCAAGGTCTTTACCGGTATGCGCTACTGGCATCCATTCACCGAAGAGACAGTGAAGGCCGTCGAAGCGTGGGAACCGGATCAGGTCATCGCCCTGCCGCTCTATCCGCAGTTTTCAACCACGACCACGCTGTCGTCCTTCGTGACCTTCAAAAAGCAGTATAAGGGCTCTGCCCCGGTCAAATATCTGTGCGACTATCCGCAGAACCCGGCCTTTGCCGAGGCCTATGCCGGTCTGATCCGGCAGAAGCTCAGTGGCCTGAGCAATCTGAAGGATTACCGGTTGTTGTTTTCGGCGCATGGTCTGCCGGAAAAGGTTATCAGGGATGGTGATCCCTATCAGGCGCAGGTCGAGGCCAGTGTCGCCGCCATCATGGCGCAGGTGGGCGAAGGGATAGACCACGTCATCTGCTACCAAAGCCGCGTGGGGCCATTGAAATGGATAGGCCCTTCGACCGATGAGACAATCATAGAGACGGTGAAGGCCGGAAAATCGCCGGTCATCGTACCGGTGGCCTTTGTCTCCGAACACATAGAAACCCTTGTCGAGCTGGATATCGAATACCGGCATCTGGCCGACGAAAACGGGGCAAAGGACTATGTGCGCGTGCCGGTGGTCGGGGTCGAGCCTTTGTTCATTCAGGGCTTGAGCGACGAAGTCTTGCGGGCCATGGCTTCGGAGACATCCGTTATCGGCGATCCGGCCTTTTCGAAGGCGGTACACACGTGTCTGAATCGGGAGGGAGTCCGATGAACCATTACGATCTGCTGAGAGGTCTGCACATACTGGCGGTAATCGCCTGGATGGCAGGGTTGCTCTATCTGCCGCGTCTGTTCGTCTATCACATCCAGAACCGCGACAAGCCTCAGGTGGTCGAGGTGTTTTCCGGTATGGAGCGCCGGCTTTTGCGCTTTATCATGAACCCGGCGATGATTGCGGCCTGGCTGTTCGGGGCAGGTCTGATCTACAGCAACGTCCATGACCGCTTCGGCTGGAAGTTCTTCTATGAGCCGTGGTTCGTGGTGAAGATGATCGGCATTGTCGCCATCACCGGCTATCACCATTTCCTGTCGGTGCGCTTCAAAAAGCTGCAGCGCGGTGAGGATATCGGTTCGGAAAAGTTCTGGCGCATGGCCAATGAAATTCCGTTCGTTATCGCCATTGTCATGGTCATTGCGGTGACCACGGAAATGTTCACGATCTGAGGGAAACCTATTCGGCCTGATCGGGCTGCCAAAGCTCGATCGGGTTGCCTTCCGGATCGTGGATGCGGGCAAAGCGGCCGATACCCGGCATGTCCCACTCCGGCTTGGTGATCACCTCGATCCCGGCGGCCCGCAGGCTGTCGCACAGGCCGTCAATATCATCGACCCGCAGGTTGAGCATCCATTGATGGCTGGCGGGGAAGTAGTCGGTGTCGGCGGCAAAGGGCGCGAACACGCTGGGCCCCCCTTGGGTGTCCCAAGCACCATAAGGGGCAGAGCCGACGCCCAGATGTTTGGCGTACCAGTCGCGTAAGGCTTCCGGGTTTTGTGCGCGGAAGAAAAACCCGCCGATCCCTGTCACGCCCATCTTTGCGTCCTCACCCTGCTAGACTTGTCGTGAGGCATATCATGGGGTAGGGCAGGGCGCAAACCGCCCAATACCAAGACAGTGGCTTAGGACATCTGCCCTTGACCTTTTGACTTTTGGGTGTATCTCTCTCCTTTGAAGCGCGCGCCGGAACCATCTGGCGCCCAGGCGCATCCTTACGGCCCCGCGGTTCTCGCGGTCTAAAGGCCTCTCCCAAATTTTCATACAGCGGCAAAACCCGCTGGTTCAGCCTAAAGGCCAATCCTTAAGTTATTGATCCTTATAAGGCTTCATAACTGATCTGGCCGCATTGCGAGATCGTTCCCCCATGTCCGAAGACAATGAAATCGAATACGACACCGCTCTGGAAGATACTTCCGAAGAGGAAAACGGCGTCGATCTGCACGACGAAGAGTCGGAAAACCCCAATCAGGAAAAGCTGTCGCTTCAGGAACTGAAGGACAAGTCGCCTGCCGACCTGCTGGCTTTTGCCGAACAGATCGGTGTCGAAAACGCCGCGTCCATGCGTATGCAGGACCTGATGTTCGCCGTGCTGAAGACTCTGGCCGAAGAAGGTGTCGAAATCACCGGTTCCGGCGTGATCGAAGTGCTTCAGGACGGCTTCGGCTTCCTGCGTTCGCCCGAAGCCAACTATCTGCCCGGTCCGGACGACATCTATGTGTCGCCTCAACAGATCCGTCGCCACGCCCTGCGTACCGGCGACACGGTCGAAGGCCCGATCCGCAGCCCTCGCGAGGGCGAGCGTTATTTCGCTCTGTCGAAGATCAAGACGATCAATTTCGAAGACCCGGAAGCCATCCGTCACAAGGTGCACTTCGATAACCTGACGCCGCTCTATCCGGAACTGCGTCTGAAGATGGAAATCGAAGACCCGACGTTGAAAGACCGTTCGGGCCGCATCATCGATATCGTCGCCCCTCTGGGTAAAGGTCAGCGCTGTCTGATCGTTGCTCCGCCGCGCGTCGGTAAGACGGTTATGCTGCAGAACATCGCCAAGTCGATCGCGGCCAACCACCCGGAATGCTATCTGATGGTTCTGCTGATCGATGAGCGTCCGGAAGAAGTGACGGACATGCAGCGCACCGTGCGCGGCGAAGTCATCTCTTCGACCTTCGACGAGCCGGCGACCCGTCACGTTCAGGTCGCCGAAATGGTCATCGAAAAGGCCAAGCGTCTGGTTGAGCATAAGCGCGACGTTGTCATCCTGCTCGACTCGATCACCCGTCTGGGCCGCGCCTATAATACGGTCGTGCCGTCGTCGGGTAAGGTTCTGACCGGTGGTGTCGATGCCAACGCCCTGCAACGTCCCAAGCGCTTCTTCGGTGCGGCGCGTAATATCGAGGAAGGCGGCTCGCTGACCATCATCGCCACGGCGCTGATCGATACCGGTTCGCGCATGGACGAAGTGATCTTCGAAGAGTTCAAGGGCACCGGCAACTCGGAAATCGTGCTGGACCGCA
>JASGGL010000234.1:0-3914 GCA_047605065.1 Asticcacaulis sp. | reverse complement strand
CTTCCAGAGAGGACGGGGCCATTTTCAGCACCGGAAACGCGCAGGCCACGGCGTCAACCTTGGTACACAGTTCGCGGTTGGAGCGGCCCAGCACCGAATTCTGCTCATGCAGCAGGGTCACGTCACGGCGCGATATGGCCGCGCTCAGGGCCGGATAGGAGGGATAGCCGCCAAAACCGATCACCGCCCAGGGCTTGAGGCGTTTGAACGCCGCCCCCGCCTGACGCGTACCGGCCAGAATCTTGATCGCCGCCTTCGCCATACCGAAAAGATCGCCGCGTTTGAAGGTCGCCGCTTCCAGAGACAGACGCTCGATGGCCGGGAATTTTTCCGCATAGGCCGCGCCGCGCGCATCGGAGGCCAGCACCACCTGCCAGCCGCGCGAAATCAGCTCACGCGCCAGCGCCTCGGCCGGGAACATATGCCCCCCCGTGCCACCTGCGGCCACCACCGCCAGCGGCGTTTCGGACAAGGGTCTGGGTTTCTTCTTCTTGGCCATTCAAGTCTCATTTCTTTCGCCCTTCGCCCCGTTTACGGAGAGAAGGTGGCCTGAAAGGCCGGATGAGGGGCAAAAACCAGTGCTTAAAAGAGAAAGCCCCTCACCCGGCCCAAAGACTATCGTCTTTGCACCACCCTCTCCCCGTAAACGGGGCGAGGGGCATTGTCACCACTTCGTATGATCGTCAGGCACAATTTCCGCCGGACGTTTGCGCGTCAGAGCCAGAATAAGCCCCATGCTCAGCCCCATGGCCAGAAGCGACGACCCGCCGTAGGAGATAAAGGGCAGGGTCATGCCCTTGGGCGGGATGACCTGAAGATTGACGCTGATATTGATCAGCACCTGCATCCCCAGAAGGATATAGAGGCCCGATGTGGCGATCTGACGAAAGGCGTCGGGCATGGCCATGGCCTTCCACAGGCCGCGCAGCACGACGAAGGCGAAGATGGCGATGAGCAGCAGCGACATCCACAGGCCGTATTCTTCCGCCGCCACCGAATAGATGAAGTCGGTGTGCATGTCGGGGATCAGGCGCTTCATGGTGCCTTCGCCGATGCCGGTGCCGCGCAGGCCGCCATGGGCGATAGCCGCCGCGGCGCGCTCCACCTGAAAGCGGTCACCGTCCGGGCCGATGAAGTCCTGAATACGGTCGCGGAAGTGCGGCAGAATGAAATAGAGGCTTGTCAGGCCCGCCACCCCCGCGCCGGAAAGCCCGACGATCCAGCGCGTCGGCACTCCGGAAATATAAAAGCAGGCCCCGAACGCCACGGTGATCAGGATCGATTGTCCGACGTCAGGCTGGATCAGCAGAAGACCGATACAGGCGACATAAAGACAAAAGGCGATGGTCACGCCCGGCACGCCCTTGCCCTTCTGACCTTCGGCGAACATCCATGAAATCAGCACGATCAGCGCGGGCTTGATGAATTCCGACGGTTGCAGGCTGAAAAAGCCGAGGTCCAGCCAGCGCCGCCCGCCCTTGGACGTGTGGCCGATCAACGGCAGCATGGCCATGATGAACAGGGCACCGCCGTAAATGGCGACACTGGCCCGTTTCACGCCCTTGAGCGAGAACATCGAAATGCCCAGCATCAGGGCGACGGAAACCAGAGCGAAGAAGACGTGGCGCTGGGTGAAATAGAACTCGTTGGCGATGCCGACCTTGGGCGCGGCCACCGGCGAGGACGAAAACGAAAAGACCAGACCGGCAAAGATCAGCAGCAGCACGAAGCCAAGGGTCAGTTTATCCACCGTCCACCACCACATGGCCATGGGCGAGCGGTCGGTGCGCGTAAACGGATGGGCGAAGCCGGTGGACATGGGTAAGCCACTTTGTTTTTTTGAGAGAAAAAGGGCCGCACGAAACGGTGCACCCGAATATCCGGCCAGAGTCATAAAACGCGGTTAATTCCGGGTTAAGATTTGCCCGACAACGGCATTTATCCTCGCGCCTTGCGATGGGCGGACAATGGGCTTTTCCATCCCGGAGTCTCCATGCCACTCACCCTCGACCTCAACCGGCTACCGGCCGCGCTTAAATCCCGCCTCGCCCGCGCGACCGGCCGCACCGCCATACTCGACCATTGGAACCGCGACCACCCTGACGGTGATCCGCGCTGGCTGGCCTATATGCTGGCCACGGCCTTTCACGAGACAGCTGGAAGCTGCCTGCCCGTGCGTGAAACACTGGCGAAATCCGACGACGCGGCCATCCTTACTCTTGAGCGGTCATTTGCCGCCGGACGGTTGCCATGGGTCAAAACGCCCTACTGGCGAAAGGATTCAGAGGGCAAGTCGTGGCTGGGGCGCGGACTGGTGCAGATCACTCATCGCGCAAACTATGCCCGACTGGGGGCGGCTATCGGCGAGGACCTGCTGAGTGATCCCGCCCGCGCACTGGATAAGGAGGTGGCACTGACTATCCTGTTTACCGGTATGATCGACGGCCTGTTCACCGGCAGAAAGCTCCGCGATTGTTTCAACACCCGCCGCAGCGACTGGACAGGCGCACGCGCCATAATCAATGGCCGCGAGCGTGCAGAGACCGTGGCGGGCTACGCGGAAAGCTTCTATAAGGCTTTGCAGACAAGACAGTAACCTTACGCCCCTTCGACCATGTCAAGAAACAGCCGTCACAGATTTCGTGAAGAATGGAACCGCTTCTACCCGAACGATATTCCGGTCAACTATACTCTGAAAGAGAGTCTCACGGCACACTGGCTAAGGCTTCATCCCATACCGGATACGCTACATTATGCGGCCACGCCGGAGGACATGCAGCACCTCCTTGATCGTCAGAACCAGATTGCGCTGGAGATCCTGGGGGAAGACGAACCCTGCTGGATGACTTGCTATTACGACGATCTGGCCCGGATTAAACCTCATCCGGAATGGGGATGGGGCATATCGGATCGCATCAATCAGCACGCAAAGCGGCGCTTCAATATGAAATGCGTGCAGACCTTCTATGATAGCGACGACTTCATCTTCTGGATATATGCCGCCCCGACTGTCTGGCGGCAGAACCGCTTCGACTCCTTGCAGCGACACATCGCCAGAGACTATGTAAAAATGATGTGGGTTTCGAGGCGAACCGGTGCGATTTTCGCTCCCTATGAAGGCGGGCTCGATCTGATCCTGCCCGACCTTGCGCAGAAGGAGCACCTCAGGCAGACCTATGCCAACTGGCTAGCCCCACCTTCATCGGAACATAAGGCACAACCTCCGCTTGGGCGGATCATGCGTTTCGATATAATGACATAAGGGCAAGACTCCGCTTGCGCCGGTGGGGCTTTTCCTGTAATCCCCCGCTCTTCCTGACCTGCCGGGCCCATGACATGCCTTGGCGGGACATTCTCCCTTAAAGAGGACGGCGCTAATCCCGCCGTATATGAAATGTCAAAACTGAAGACCAAATCGGGCGCCAAGAAGCGTTTCCGCTTCACCGCGTCGGGCAAGGCCAAGGCTGGCGTCGCCGGCAAGCGCCACCGTCTGATCTCGCACAACGGCAAGTACATCCGTCAGAACCGCGGCACGCAGGTTATGTCGGACGCCGATACCGTGAAGATCAAATCCTACATGCCCTACGCCTAAGGAGAACGTGAACAATGGCACGCGTTAAAAGAGGCGTAGTTTCCCACGCCCGTCACAAAAAAGTTCTGAAGCAAGCCAAGGGTTTTTACGGTCGCCGTAAGAATACCATCCGCACGGCCAAGGCCGCTGTGGACAAGGCCGGCCAATACGCCTACCGCGACCGCCGCGTCAACAAGCGCAACTTCCGCGCTCTGTGGATCCAGCGTATCAACGCCGCGGCCCGGGTCGAAGGCTTCACCTACTCGCAGTTCATCCACGGCCTGAACGTCGCTGGCATCGAACTGGACCGTAAGGCTCTGGCCGCTCTGGCCGCCAACGACGC
>JASGGL010000233.1:0-3923 GCA_047605065.1 Asticcacaulis sp. | reverse complement strand
TCCAGCTCGACCATCTTCTCGAAAAACGGATACCAGTATTTGTCGTAAAGCGGCGGCGCGGAGAAATGCCCGCCCGACGGATCGGGGTTGAGGTTGCAGCCGACAAAGCCCATGTCGACGCAGCGTTCCAGCTCACGGATAGAGCCTTGCAACGACACCCCCGGCGACTGCGGCAACTGACAGACCCCGATGAAATAGTCGGGATAGAGGTCGATGACGCGCTTGATCAGGTCGTTGCATTCGACCGTCCAGCGCTGCGACACGCCCTCATCGCCGATATGGTGCGCCATGACCGAGGCGCGCGGGGAAAAGATGGTCATGTCCGCGCCGCGTTCCTTCAGCAGGCGCAACTGGTTCTTTTCGATGCTTTCGCGGATTTCGTCGTCGCTGATGACCGGGCCGTCGGGATCGGGCTTCAGCGGGTCGCGGATTTTCGCCAGTTGCCCGTCGCGGAAAACCTGCAAAGGCGCAGGCGCGGTCGTGTAATGGCCGTGGCAATCGATGATAAGCGGTGTTTCGAGGCTCATTGAGCCGCCTCCTCCTGAGTGAGTTGCGCCCTTATGGCGTCGAGCATTTTGATGAGATCGGTCTCACGCAGAGCCGAGGCGAAAGCGGGCATTTCCGCCTGACGGTGCGCCGTAGCCGTGGCCATCAGGGCGGGAATCCCCGCCTGCTCCACGGTCTTTGCCGCCTCGAACATCTCTTCGGAGCGTCGCGTGCCGTGTTCCAGCGTGCGCGAGATCATGTAGCGGGCATAGCCATGCCAGTCGGGATGCGGGAACAGGTTGTTGAGCGAGGCCAGAACCTCGTCTTCAACCCCGTGAAAACGCGCCGCCAGCAGGGATTCGGTAATCAACGCCTCAAGCCCCTTGATCATCACGCTGCGGCACAGCTTGGTGGCCGAAGCACGACCCCAGCTATCCGAGCAGAATTTCGCGCCCGCAAAGCCCAGCCCCTGAAGGACCGGCAGCACGTCGCGGGCGTGAGGGCCACTGAGCAGGATCGGCGCGGCAATAGTCTGAGGGTGGATCGGCGACATGACTGAGGCCTCGACAAACCGCCCGCCTGCGCGCTCGATGGCCAGTGCCGCCTCGAACTTGGTGCCGGGTGAAGCCGAGTTGAGATCGAGATAGATGGCGCCACGCTTAAGGCCGCCGATAATGCTCTGGGCTGCCTTTACAGTCTGAGCCGCCGTTACCGCCGACAGGATCAGGTCGGCTCCGTTGGCGGCTTCGGTCGCCGTGCGGCCCCGGACGATTTCCATACGGGCGGCGGCGCGCGCTATCGGCGCATCCCCTTCGGCAAGACGCAGGTCGAACGTTTTCAGGGTCAGATCGGCACGCTCCTGCAATGCCGCCGCCAGGGCCTGCCCCACCTCACCGAACCCCAGAAGCAGGATGGTTTTCACGCTCATGCCGCATCCTCCGGCCACAGGGTTTGCGGCACCAGCACCTCACCGCGCATCAGCAGGCGCGCGGTACGCAGCAGTGCCGAACGGGTGACCTTCAGGTCCGCCCCCTGGCCCGTCATCTCCATCTCGACGCTGAAAAAGCCGGTCGGATGTTCGATTTCGAAGGTCTTCGCGCCGGATATGCCTTCGCCACCCGCGACCGAACCCTTGAGCGCCAATGCCGTAGCGACACTGACCGCACCCAGAACACCGATGGCGTCATGCACACGATGGGGGATGAAGGTACGTGTCGACACGTCGCCACCGTCACGCGCCGGGGAAATCAGCGTCATTTTCGGCACCGATTTATTGATCACATCGCCGAGGTTCATCAGCGGTCCGGCCTTGAGGCGGATAGCTTCGACGCGGGCACGGACCTCAGCATTGGCCTCGATCTCTTCGGGACTTTCCGCCCCGCTCAGGCCGAAATCCGAGGCCTGCATGACCACGACCGGCATCCCGTTGTCGATCAGGGTGACCTTCACGCCGTCGATTTCGTCCGTGGCGTTGCCGGTGGGCAGCAACGCCCCCGTGCTTGAGCCCGCCACATCGAGGAAGTTGAGCATGACCGGCGCGTGCGTCCCCGGTACGCCGTCGATGCGCGCCTCACCGGCATAGGTCACGCGTCCGCCCGGAGTCTGGACCGTTGCTTCGGCGATAGAGGCGGTGTTGACCATGAAGATGCGCACCATAGTCACATCGCCGGTCGCAGCGATCAGGCCGTTCTCGATGGCGAAGGGGCCGATCCCGGCAAGGATGTTGCCGCAGTTCTGCTGATCCGTGACGATGGCCTTGTCCGGGAAGATTTGCAGAAACAGATAGTCGATATCGGCGTCAGCGCGTTCCGATTTCGACACCACAGCGATCTTACTGGTCAGCGGATGCGCCCCGCCCACGCCGTCGATCTGACGCGGATCGGGAGACCCCATGGCCGCCAGCAGCACGGCATCGCGCGTCGCCACATCGGCCGGCAAATCCGCTTTGAGGACATAGAGCCCCTTCGACGTGCCGCCGCGCATCAGGCTGGCCGGGATGGCGCGCTGGGTCATTTCAGGTAATCCGCCTGAGAGACGTAGACCAGACCCATATCTTTCAGCTTCTGGCGCATGTCGTAGATATCGAGACCCAGTTCGCCGTTCTCGAACCGCACGCGGCGCGCCTCTTCGGAAGCGGCGCGGGCATCGGCCTTAGCCGCGACCTCTGTGGCCTTTTCCAGCGGCACCACGCAGACACCGTCCCCATCGGCCACGATCACATCGCCCGGACGCACATAGGCGTCGGCGCAGACGACCGGCACATTGACATTGCCCAGAGTCGCCCGCACGCAGCCACGGGCGAAGACCGCCTTCGACCAGACGGGAAAGCCGATCTCTTCAAGCGTCGCCGTATCGCGCACCCCGGCATTGATGATCAGGCCACGCACACCGCGCGCCTTGAGCGAGGTGGCCAGAAGATCACCGAAATAGCCGTCTTCGCTGGGCGAAGTCGGGCTGACCACCAGAACGTCACCCGGCTGGCACTGTTCGACGGCGACGTGGATCATCCAGTTGTCGCCGGGCGCCAGTTCCACCGTCACCGCCGGTCCGGCAATGGCGGCGGCGTGGATGGGGCGCATATGCGACGCCATCAGGCCGGTGCGACCCTGCGCCTCGTGCACCGTGGCGACACCGTGGCGTTCCAGCGTGGCGACCGCCGAAGGATCGGGGCGTTTGATATCGGTGACGACGACGGGCATAGGAGCCTCCGTAAGGTCTGACGCAAAATGTGCTCTGTTTATGCGCGCCTTCGGCAAATGGGTGTTAGGCGCTTTGCCGTTTCATGTTATAAGTTTTAGCTATAGGCATGACCGCAGCATGATATTCAAAACCCGACAGATACACGCCGTGCTCGCTGTATGGCGGCACAAAAGCGCACTGAAAGCCGCCGAGGGCATCCACATGTCGCAACCCGCCGTCACCGGCGCGGTTTCGGCGCTTGAAACCCTGATCGGGCAGCCCTTGTTCACCCGCACACCCCGCGGCATGGAGCCCACACAGGCGGGACAGCTCTTCTGCGCGCGGGCTCAGGCCGCCGTCGCCCACCTTGAGGCCGCCGAGGTCTTTCTGAACGCCCGGCGTGGCGGACATCGCCTGCCCATGCACAGGCTGGTCAGCGAAGGTCAGCTACGCGCCCTGTCGGCCATTATCGAAACCGGCGGCTTCTCTCAGGCCGCGCGCAGGCTTGGGCTGGCGCAACCCAGCGTCCACCGCGCGGCGCGCGAACTGGAAACCCTGTGCGGCCTGACCCTGTTCCGCCGCACGCCCGGCGGCATCGAACCCACCGCCGAAGCCCGCGAAGTGGCCCGGCGCGGCGACCTGTTCGGGCGTGAGCTTCAGGCCGGCGTGGACGAACTGGCTGAACTGAAGGGCGTGGTGGACGGCACTCTCTCCATCGGTGCCCTGCCGCTGGCGCGGTCGGAATGGCTGCCGCGCAC
>JASGGL010000232.1:0-3946 GCA_047605065.1 Asticcacaulis sp. | reverse complement strand
AAAACCGCCGTAGGTGGAAGCCTACCGTGGGTTCGAATCCCACCCTGTCCGCCATCATAAAAACACCGACTCATGTGGCCGGTCTTTTTTATTATCGGTGGTGGAAACTTAAGCCCACGACATAGAGCAGGTTCGTAAACCGAAGCGATAGCGCAGGTTTCGGAGAAGCATAGCGAAGCCAATCCCTCCCGATTCCAAGGATCCGCTATGCGCGCAGGGGTTAACCAAGCCTTTTCCATTTCCGTTTACGCTAACGACACGCAGAATGTGTGGGGTTGAACATGCCCGGAGTGGTTTCGCGTCCGATGAAACGCCTGCTACAGATCATCGCCCTGTGCGGTCTTGGTCTTCTGGCCGCCTGTGCCGGCGGGCCGAAATACGCCGCAGGCAATAGTCCCGATGTGGTGAAGAACGGTACATTCCGTAGCGCTAACATGCGCGCCTATACGGTGCGCGGTCAGACCTATAAACCCTATATCCCCGACAGCGGCGACACGCAGACCGGCACTGCCAGCTGGTATGGCCACGAGTCGGGTGATCTTACAGCGACGGGAGAGCGTTTCGAACCGGAAGCGATTTCCGCTGCCCATAAGACCTGGCCGTTGCCTTCCGTAGTTGAGGTGACCAATCTGGATAACGGCCGCGTGCTGAGGCTCAGGCTTAATGATCGCGGCCCTTTTGTCGATGGCCGCCTGATCGATCTTTCCAAGGGGGCTGCCAAGGCTCTGGGGGTTTACGAAACCGGCACGGCGCGGGTGCGTGTCAAGTTTCTCGGTCCGGCGGAGGCGGGGACCAGACCCATCTATGCCTCGCAAACCAGTCGGTCAGACGACGATACCCGGAAATATCGGGTACAGATCGGTGCGTTCTCTGAGCGGGAAAATGCCGAGAAGATCAAGGACTCTATCGATGGCCGCCTTGATCGCCGTAACGGGCTTTACGTCGTCTATGTCGGCCCGATAACCGGTGCGCAAAAGGCGGAATTGCGACGTCAGCAGCTGCTGGCCGCCGGTTACTTCGACGCCATTCTGACCCGCGACGAGTAATTTCGGCAAGGCGTCATTTTGGCCTTGTCTTAGGGGGCCGCATGGCCGATGTATCGGCGGTCATGACCGGCAGATTCATCACATTCGAAGGCGGCGAGGGTGCCGGCAAATCTACTCAGGTAAGAGCGCTTGTGTCGCGTTTGCGCGATCTCGGTCTTGAGGTCGTCCAGACGCGTGAGCCGGGCGGCTCCAGCGGCGCGGAAGTCCTGCGTGACCTTCTGGTCAATGGTGAGGCGGGCCGATGGTCGCCCCTGTCGGAAACGCTAATGATGTATGCTGCGCGCGCCAATCACCTTGAGCAGAATATACGACCGGCTTTGGCGCGAGGCGCGTGGGTCATATGCGATCGCTTTTCGGATTCCACGCGCGCCTATCAGGGTGCGGGAGGCGGTGTCACCCCGGAACTTATCGAAGCGATCGATCAGGCCGTCGTGAAGGACACTCAACCGGATATGGTGCTGATCCTCGATATGCCGGTTGAGGTGGGTTTGAACCGCGCTCTGTCCAGAGGCGACGGTGAGAACCGTTTCGAAAGCAAGGGCGTGGATTTTCATGAGCGCCTGAGGGCGGGGTTTGTGAAGCGCGCCGCTACAGCACCTGAAAAATACCACCTGATCGACGCCGACCGTCCGATTGCCGACATTGGTGCGGCCATTTGGGAGATCGTCAGTCAGCGTTTCCCTGAGTTACGGGGCAGTTAGGATGGAAGAGGCCGATGATCGCCGCATTGCCCATCCTCGCGAAGTCTGGGACCTGATCGGAGCACAGACGCAGGAGCAGGCGTTTCTGGACGCGTTGGCGCGCGAGCGCCTGCATCATGCCTGGCTGTTGTGCGGGCCTGAGGGACTGGGCAAGGCGACCTTTGCCTATCGGGTGGCGCGGTATCTTATGGGGCATCAACGCGACCGGGGTTATGGCCTTATGGGCATGTCCGAAAACGATCCGGACGCTCGCCTTATTCTGGCGCAATCCCATCCCGATCTGCTTGTGCTGGAGCGCGAACAGAAGGACGGCAAAACGCGTCGTAACATCACGGTCGATGCCGTGCGTGAGGTTGGCGAGTTCTTTTCCAAAGCGCCGTCGCGGTCGGCTTATCGCGTGTGCATTGTCGATGCCGTGGATGATCTCAATATCAATTCTGCCAATGCCTTATTGAAGATACTTGAGGAGCCGCCTGAACGCGGGTTGATGCTTCTTATCTCCCATTCTCCCGGCAAATTGCTGGCGACCATACGCTCGCGCTGCCGTCGTCTGAGCTTCACGCCATGGGATGACGCCATGGTCCAGCGTTTCATCGAGGCCAGAGCCGACCTGAGCGAAGCCGATCTTGAACGCCTTGTCGTCATGGCCAAGGGCGCACCGGGCAGGGGGCTGCGACTATGGGAAGACGGCGCGCTGGAGATGGATGCGCTGGCCGGGCGGCTGTTGTCGGACAGTCCGCTGGACCGCTTCGATCTCCTGCCGTTGATGACGATGTTCAGGACCAATTCGTCAAAGATAGATGGACCGAAAAAGTACGCGCAATTCCTCTCGGCGCTCAGCGATCATGTGCAGGAGCGCGCCCTGAGTGCCGACAATCCGGCGCAGGGCTCTAAGTGGTCGCAGCTATGGACGCGACTCAGCACAGTGACGGCCGAAACCGAAGGCGTGAATCTGGACCGCGGCGAGTATTTCTGGTCGATTGTTAATGATATCAAAGCGATAAAATAAGGATTTGTCTGTGCTTATCGACAGCCACGTCAATCTTCATGCCCCGCAGTACGATGAAGACCGCGACGCCGTTATAGTGCGTGCGCGTGAAAGCGGCGTGGGCCTTATGGTCAATATCTGCGATCGTCTGTCGAATTTCGAAGCCTGTTATGCTCTGGCGCAGGACCATTCCGATATCTGGGCAACGGCAGGCACGCACCCGCATGAGGCCAGAGAAAATCCGGATCTGAAAGTCACCGATATACTGGATGTGGCGGCACGCCCCAAGGTCGTCGGCATCGGTGAATGCGGCCTTGATTTTCATTACGACTACAGTCCGCGTGACGTTCAGGCGCAGGTCTTTCGCGTCCATGTCGCCGCCGCCCGGGAAAGTGGCCTGCCACTGGTCGTCCACACGCGAGAGGCTGATGAGGTGATGTGGGATATCCTCAGCGAGGAACACGCCAAAGGCCCCTTTGCCTTCCTGCTGCATTGCTACACATCGGGGGCGGAACTGGCCGCGAAGGCCGCAGATATCGGCGCTTATTTCTCGGTTTCCGGCATCGCCACGTTCAAGGCCGCTCAGGATGTGCGCGATATTATCGCCCAAATGCCGGCTGATCGTATTATTGTCGAAACCGACTGTCCCTACCTGGCACCGATACCGATGCGGGGACGGCGCAACGAACCCGCCTATGTAACGCACGTCTATGATAAGCTGGCGGAAATTAGGGGGTGGTCGCGTGAGGACACCATCGCACGTACGACGGACGCCTTTTACGCCCTGTTTGGAAAAATAGACCGGCCATGACGCATGTCCTCAAAACCACAATCCTTGGATCGGGCTGTTCGACGGGCGTGCCACGCGCCGATGGCTTTTGGGGGCGCTGCGACCCGAACAATCCGCGCAATCGCCGCAGTCGCTGTTCGGCGCTGTTTCAGCTTTTCGACCGCTCTGTGCCGGATGCCCAGACCAATATCGTGGTCGACACGTCACCGGATTTTCGAACCCAGATACAACAGACCGGCATAGACCACCTCGATGCCGTTCTATGGACCCACGATCATGCCGACCAGACCCATGGCATTGATGACATGCGGGCCTTCGCCCTGCTGCGCAAGACACAGGTGCCCGGCTATATGGACGAGGCCACGCGTGAAACCCTGAGCCAGCGGTTCGGCTATGTCTTCACCGGCAAGTTCGGCTACCC
>JASGGL010000231.1:0-3960 GCA_047605065.1 Asticcacaulis sp. | reverse complement strand
CAGTTCAAGGCCGAGCGTTCGCCGGTCGCCAAGGCGCAGGTCGGTGCCGCTCTGGCCCTGATGGGCGATAAGGCGCGGGCGAAATCAGCCTTCCGTCAGGCGGCCCAGAGCCTCGGCTACAAGGCGACCTATGACTGGTATCAGTCGCCGTTGCGCGACGTGGCGGCGGTCATTGCGCTGGCTTACGAAGGCGGCGAAAGCGAAACAGCGAAAAACCTGATCCCGCTGCTGGAACGCCATGTGAAGGGGCCGGACCAGATGAACACGCAGGAACAGGCGCAGGTGCTCAAGGCGGCATCGCAGATGCTGGCTCAGGCCGGACCGCTGAGCGTCAGGGGCGAGAATGTCGCCGCCCTTGACGGCAAGTCGAGCCTGCAACGCTTCCAGGTCACCTCGGTCAAGGACGCGAAGTTCACCAATCAGGGTAAGGGCGCGGTGTGGCGCACCATCACCGTCACCGGTGTGCCGGTCGCCCCTCCACCCGCTGAGTCCAAGGGCTTCACGGTCGACAAGGCCTATTACAGCCTGTCGGGTGAACGCATCGATCCGTCTCAGGTGGTACAGGGCCAGAAGGTACTGGTGGTCATCAGCGGACGGACCAACTACGCCGAAACCCGTCCGGTGGTGGTCGATGACGCCCTGCCTGCCGGGTTCGAGATCGAGATGACCCTGTCGCGCGACGACGTTCAGAACGGACCGTTCCGCTTCGTTGGCGACCTCAGTCAGCCCGACGTACAGGAGGCGCGCGACGACCGCTATGTCGCCGCCCTCGATGTCTCGGCCAATTCGGCCTTCGTCATGGCCTATGTGGCGCGCGCGGTAACACCGGGGGATTATTACCTCCCGGGTGCCGAGGTGAAGGACCTTTATCGTCCTGACCTTTATGCCCGCACGGCGGGCGGGCGTCTGACGGTTTCGGCGCGATGAACCAAATAACACCCCCCTCTCCCCCACGGGGAGAGGGTTGGGGTGAGGGGGTAAAACGCCGCTTTTGGAAGGCCCCCTCACCCGGTCCTTCGGACGCCCCTCTCCCCGCAGGGGCGAGGGGAATGGACCGTTTCATCCCCCGTCTGATTAAACCCCTGATCGCGTTTCTGGCGTTTCAGGTCGCGGTCTGTGCCGCCGATCTCGTCCTGCC
The DNA here is from genome assembly GCA_047605065.1 of Asticcacaulis sp. Taxonomy (GTDB): domain Bacteria; phylum Pseudomonadota; class Alphaproteobacteria; order Caulobacterales; family Caulobacteraceae; genus Asticcacaulis. The sequence goes on along the minus strand of JASGGL010000231.1, from coordinate 2,822 downwards.
GCCGGACATGACGCGGGCAAAAGCCGCGTCGGCAGTGGCGCTGGATCATAATGGCGCATGGCTAAGAGCCTTGCCGGTAGAAGGCGGCACATGGCGTATCCGCGCCGATCTTCAGCGCACGGACAAAGGCTTTGTTCAGCATCTGCTCAAGGTCGAGGACGAGCGTTTCTTCTGGCATCAGGGTGTCGATGCCGTCGCCATTGCGCGCGCTTTCGGCTCGAACCTGTCCGCAGGCGGCATCGTGTCGGGCGGCTCGACGCTCAGCATGCAGACGGCGCGACTGCTTGAGCCGAAACCGCGCAACTATCTGTCGAAGCTGATTGAGGTCTTCCGTGCCTGGCAGCTTGAGGCGCGCTATTCCAAACGTGACATCCTGTCGCTCTATCTGACTCTGGCCCCCTATGGCGGCAATCTCGAAGGCGTGCGCGCCGCCTCGCTGTCCTATTTCGGGCACGAACCCGAAAGCCTGACGCTGGGCGAACAGGCCTTGCTTATTGCCCTGCCTCAGGCCCCCGAAGCGCGTCGCCCGGACCGCCATCCGGAGCGCGCGCTCAAGGCCCGCAATCTCATGCTCGACAAGCTGGCCGCCAAGGGCGCGATCAGCACGGCTCAGGCCGAAGAGGCCAAAACCGAACCCATGGTCGTGAAACGCTTCGCCTTCCCGGCGCTGGGCTGGCACGCCAGCGGGCGGCTGGCCACCGGGGCAAAGGGGCTTCAGGCCACGGTCGTCACCACGATCGATGTTGCACTTCAGGCGCGGCTTGAGACTCTGGCCCGGCAGGTGGCCATCGCGCAGGGGCCGAACAGCTCCGCCGCCATCCTTGTTATCGAGACGAAGACGCGGGCGGTACGCGCCAGCGTCGGCTCATCGGGACTGGATCGCGCCGGGGGCTGGATCGATATGGTGCAGGCCATCCGTTCGCCCGGATCAACGCTGAAACCTTTCATCTACGGTTTCGGCTTCGAAGAGGGCATCGTCGCGCCCGACACCCGCCTGATGGACGCGCCGACGCGCTTTGGTGACTATCAGCCGGAAAATTTCGACCGCACCTTTCATGGCGAGGTATCGGCAAAAGAGGCCCTGACCCATTCGCTCAATGTCCCCGCCGTGGCCATCCTCAACCGCATCGGCGCGGGCGCGTTTGAGGCCCGGTTGCAAGGGGCCGGGGTGCGCCTGATCCGACCCAAGACCGGCCTGCGCGATGCCGGTCTGGCGCTGGCGCTGGGCGGCGCGGGCATCCGGTTGCAGGATCTGGGGGCGCTTTATGCGGCCTTAAGCGACAAGGGGCTGATGAAGCCGCTGGCCTGGACCGAGGCCGAGGCCAGGGCCAATCTCACCCGTCAGGGTCAGCGCCTGATGAGCGCCGATGCGGCCTCACGCGTCATTGCCATATTGCGCGAAACCCCGCCGCCTGCCGGTCGCCTGCCTGCCCATCTGATGAAAACCGCCAGCCGTCCCGCCTATAAGACCGGCACCTCCTACGGCTTCCGCGACGCTCTGGCCGTAGGGGTCGCCGGAGGCTATGCCGTGCTGGTGTGGACCGGCCGCCCCGACGGCGGTGCCCGCGCTGATCAGACGGGGCGCGAGGCCGCCGCGCCTTTGCTGTTCGATACCTTCGATCAGATCAACGCCCCGTCTCAGGCCCCGCAGGCCTTAAGCCCCGCTGCGGCCCCTGAGGCGCTAAAGGCGCTGAAACCCGCCGTGCGCGGCCCGTCCATCCTCTTCCCGCCGGATCAGGCCACCGTCTATGTCGAGGGGCAGGTCACCGCAGGCAAGCTTACGGCCCTGCGCGGCCTTAAGCCTTCGGCACGCGGCAAGGGGCCGCTGAACTGGTACATCAATGGTCAGCCGCTTGTTCCGGACACGGACGGACGGCTGGAATGGCGGCCGGAAGCCGAAGGCTTTTACGAAGTCAGTGTCGTCGATGCCGAGGGTATAACCAGCCGCTCACGCGTCCGCGTCAGGGCCATCGCGCAAAACCGGCCCTGATCCTTTCTTCCGTCGTCACCCCTCAGGAACACATCCATGACCACCTCAACGCCCCTGCCCGCCATCGATGCCCTGATCGACAGGGAGACACGCTGGCAATCTGAGTTCGTGGCCTTGCGGGCGATCCTGCGGGGTTGCGACCTGACGGAGACGATGAAGTGGGGTCAGCCCTGCTATACGGCAGGCGGGCGCAACATCGTGCTTATCCACGGTTTCAAGGACTATTGCGCCCTGCTGTTTTTCAAGGGCGCGCTGCTGAAAGACGCTGGCGGCGTACTGATCCAGCAGACGCAGAATGTTCAGGCAGCACGGCAGTTGCGCTTTACGGCTATCGAAGAGATCACCCGCATGGACAACCTGATCCGTGCCTATGTCGATGAGGCCATCGCGGTCGAAAAATCGGGCCAGACGGTCAGCTTCAAAACCACCGGCGAATTCGAGGTACCGGAGGAATTTCAGGCGCGGCTGGACGGTGACCCTGATTTCAAGGCCGCTTTTGAGGCCCTGACGCCAGGGCGGCAGCGCGCCTGGCTGTTGCATGTGGGGTCGGCGAAACAGACCGCCACGCGCCAGTCGCGCCTCGACAAGGCGACCCCCGCCATCTTCACGGGTAAGGGGCCGATGGATAAGTAAAGTTAGCTCGCACCTTTGGGCTTGGTCAGCACGAACAGGTCCGGGCGAACGGCAGCGTTGCGATCGAAGGTCACCAACCGGACGCGCGTGCCCTTGCCCTGTGCGTCAGTGACGGTCCATTCACCCAGTTGCAGGGCATTACCCCGCTCGATGAAGGTCATCAGGATCGAGCCTTCGACATCGCGCCTGCGGTCGCGCG
>JASGGL010000230.1:0-3978 GCA_047605065.1 Asticcacaulis sp. | reverse complement strand
TCGACCCGCCGCTCCAGCCACACGGCGATATTGGCCTCGTCATAAAAGTCCTGAGGTCGCAGATAGAGGTCGTCGCCCGAAGCCTCGCCCTTGAGCCAGGCCTTCGACAGCGGCGGGCGCTGATAGGGCAGGTGGGCTTCGTCCCCGATCAGGGTGATATCGCCTTCATAGCCGTACTGACGCAGGAAGGCCGCGACTGAGCCGCCCGCGTGGCCCGCGCCGATGATGAGGACGCCGCCTGACATCTACAGGTCCGACGGCACGGGCAGGCCGTGCTGAACGCAGGCCGCCTGAAGCGTATTGTTGAGGAGGCAGGCAATGGTCATCGGGCCGACGCCCTTAGGCACGGGAGTGATGGCCGTGGCGCGCGGCAGGGCGGCGTCGAAATCGACATCGCCGACGATTTTGGACTTTTTGCCTTCCGGGCCGTCGATCTCGATGCGGTTGATACCGACATCGATGACGTAGGCTCCGTCCTTCACCCAGTCGCCCTGAATGAATTTCGGACGACCGACCGCAGCCACCAGCACATCGGCGGCGCGGCAGACATCGGCGAGGTTCTTCGTGCGCGAATGGGCGATGGTCACGGTGCAGTTTTCGTTGAGCAGAAGCTGCGCCATCGGCTTGCCGACGATGTTCGAGCGCCCGACGATGACGGCGTTCAGACCCGACAGGCTGCCGTCGCCGCCGGATTCTTTGGCATGCGTGCTGAGCGCGTCCTTAAGCAGCATGAGCGAACCCAGCGGCGTACACGGCACAATCGCTTCAAGCCCGACCGCCAGACGTCCGGCGTTCTGGACATGGAAGCCGTCGACGTCTTTCAGCGGGTCGATGGCGTCGATGACCTTGAGTGAGGACATGTGCGCAGGCAGGGGCAGTTGCACCAGAATGCCGTTGACCGAGGCATCGGCGTTCAGTTCGCCGATCAGGTCGAGCAGGGCGGCTTCGGTCGTGTCAGCAGGCAGGACGATGGTGCGGCTTTCCATGCCGACGGCCTTCGTCGTCTCGCCCTTGTTTTTGACGTAGATCTGGCTGGCCGGGTCTTCGCCGACAATGACGACCACAAGGCAGGGCGTCAGGCCGTGATCGGCCTTAAGCGTTGCTACGCGGCCGGCGATGCGCTCGCGCAGGCCCTTGGCGTAGCCGAAGCCGTCGATAATATTGCCGCGCGCGCTCATGAGGCTCTCCGGAAAAGCAGCGAAATTTCGCGGCTCAATTGGCCTGTTTCGTCGCCGAAATCAAGCGTTCAAGCAGAGGTTTCAGGGTTTCGGACAGGGGGCGGGCGCGTTCGGCGTCGAAACGCGTGGGGTCGTTCATGTCGAGGTAGCAGCTTTGCACGATCTCGATCTGAAGCGCATAGACCCTGTCCTCGGGGCGACCGTGGGCACGGGTGGTGAAGCCTCCCTTGAAACGACCGTCCAGCACGCTGGAATAGGACGTGGTCTCAGCCATCCAGCCGGTCAGGGCGTCGCGCATTTCAGGCGGCAGGGTGCGCCCGGAATCGCTGCCGAAGCTGAGGTCGGGCAGGGAGCCTTCGAACAGAAGCGGGATGGACGGACGGATCGAATGGGCATCGACCAGCAGGGCAAAGCCGTGGCGGTCACGGGTGGCCTCGAGCACCTCTTCCAGTCGCGCGTGATAGGCCCACCAGTAGGTGTGACGACGCTCTTCGGTTTCCAGCAGGCTCGGCTCGCGGCCGTCCTGATAGATGGCGTTGCGGTCGAAATCGGTCAGCGGGCACAGGCCGGTTTCGAACAGGCCGGGATAGAGCGGTGCGGAATTCGGGTCGCGGTTCAGATCGACCACATAGCGCGAATGGGTGGCGAAGAAGGTCGTCGCGTCCAGTTCCGGGGCGAAATCGTAAAGCCGGTGGACGTGAAAGTCGGTTTCCATCACCGACAGCCCCACCGCATTGAGCCTTGCGGCGATGTCCGGCGGCAGGTAGGTGCCGACATGCGGGGCGGCGATAACCAGAGGGCCGGAGCGCTCGGTCAGGGTGAACAGGTCCGGAGGCGGGAGATCGTTCATACGCTCAGTGTGCGACCACGGCCGCCGTGCTGTCAACTCAGGCGCGGGACACGGCTAATTTTTCTTATGAAAACTATTGTTAACCTTACGCAAACCCACATATCCTTGGCACGACGACGGAGGCGGGTTTGGATACGCAGTTTTTGCTCAATGTGTTTGTGTTTCTGGCGGCGGCCTGCCTTGTCGTGCCGCTGGCGGCGCGTTTCAAGCTGGGGGCGGTGCTCGGATACCTTGTCGCGGGCATTCTGATCGGGCCGTCCGGCCTCGGTTTTATCGATCGCGTCACCTCGACCATGCACTTTGCCGAATTCGGCGTCGTCATGATGATGTTCCTGATCGGTCTCGAACTGGAACCGGCCCTGTTGTGGCGGCTGCGGCGGACCATTGTGGGCATGGGCGGCTTACAGGTCGTGTTGTCGTCACTGGCGCTGATGCTGGCCATTATGGGGCTGGGGGTGAAGTGGCAGACGGCGCTGGCTATCGGTATGGCCCTGTCGATGTCGTCCACCGCTCTGGTGCTTCAGATGCTGGAAGAACGAAGGCTGATGCAGACTCAGGTGGGCGAAACCACCTTCTCCGTCCTGCTGTTTCAGGACATAGCCGTCATTCCGATCCTGCTCATCCTGCCGCTGCTGGCGGCGGGCGGCGGTCATGCGTCCGACGCGCATGGCGCCAGTCTGGTGGCCGATCTGCCCCTCTGGGCGCAGGCCGTGGCCGGGGTATCGACCATTGCCATCGTTATCGCCGGGGGGCAGCTTCTGTCGCGCTACTTCCTGCCGCGGATCGCGCGCACCAATCTGCGCGAAGTCTTCACCGCCACCTCGCTGGGTCTGGTGGTCGGGGTGACCATCCTGATGCAACTGGTCGGCGTGTCCCCGGCGCTGGGGGCCTTCCTCGGCGGGGTGGTTCTGGCCAACTCGCCCTACAAGACGACGCTCGAAACCGACATTCAGCCCTTTAAGGGCCTGCTTTTGGGCCTGTTCTTCATTTCGGTCGGCATGGGTATGGACGTCGAACGTCTGGTGACCCAGCCCTTACAGCTTCTGGCGGCGGTCATCGGCCTGATGGTCATCAAGGGCTTCGTGCTGTTCGTGCTGGCTCAGCGTTTCGACCTGAAGGGCGCGGTGGGGGCGGGCCTTGCCCTGTCTCTGGCGCAGGGGGGCGAATTCGCCTTCGTGCTGTTCCAGTTATGCGGTCAGCTCGACCTGATGACGCCGGACCTCAGGCGCTTCCTGACGCTGGTGGTGGCCATTTCGATCGGCGTCACGCCGATCTGCCTTGAGCTGTTCAACCGGTATATCGTGCCACGCTTCCTGTCGGTGCTGCCCGAACGCGCCCCGGACGCCATCGAGGAGCGCAACAGCGTCATCATCGCAGGCTTTGGCCGTTTCGGTCAGATTATCGGCCGTTTCCTGAAGCTTCAGGGAGTCAAGGTCACCATTCTGGAAAACAATCCGGACCAGATCGAACTGCTGCAACGCTTTGGCACCAAAAGCTATTTCGGCGACGCCACGCGGCTCGACGTGCTGCGGGCAGCGGGTGCGGAACAGGCGCGTATGCTGGTCATCGCCATCGATGATGCCGAGGGGGCGGTGAAGATCGTGCAGCAGGCCAAGGAGCATTTCCCGCACCTCAAACTGTTCGCGCGGGCGCGTAACCGCCGCCACGCCTATGAACTGGATCGCGCGGGCGTCGACTATTATCACCGGGAAACGCTGGATTCATCGCTGGCTCTGGCGCGCGAAGCCATGATCGCGCTGGGGGCCCCCAAGGCGCAGGTTGAGCGCCGAGCCAAGGCCTTCCTTCAGCACGACGTGGTCACCTTGCGGAAATCTTTCGCCTTTTTCGATTCTGAGCCCGATCTGGTCAACTTCACGCGCCTGAGCCAGAAGGAACTGGAGCGAATTCTGACCGAAGACAGCGCCGATGCGCCCGACCAGGCGGTTCAGG
>JASGGL010000229.1:0-3990 GCA_047605065.1 Asticcacaulis sp. | reverse complement strand
CATGGCCATCCGCACCGCCCTCGGCATCGTCCGCTCCCGTCCCTGGCTCAGCCTCGCCGCCCTGCTGGCGATCGGCAGCGGCGTGGGGCTGGCCCTGCTTCTGCCCGTGCGTGCCTCTCAGGCGGTGCTGGGCGGCTGGAATCTGGGGGCGCTCGTCTATCTCGGTGCGGTGCTGCGCCTCATGCTGACCGCCGGGCCCAGCGACATGCGCCGACGCGCCGAGACGCAGGACGTCGGCAAATGGAGCATCCTCGTCCTGACCGGACTGGCGGTCGCGGCCTGCATGGTGGCCATCGCCACCGAACTGATTGCCGCGCGCAGCCTGACCGGCATGGAAAAAGGCGTGGCGCTGGCGCTTTCCGGCGCGACCATCGTGACGACATGGCTGTTCGTGCACACGACCTTCGCCCTGCACTACGCCCATGCGTGGTACACGGCGCTGGACGCGAAACAGGATGCGCCCCTGCGTTTTCCCGAAGCCCCTTCAGAGCCCGACTATTTCGATTTCGCCTATTTCGCCTTCATCATCGGCACGGCGGCCCAGACGGCGGACGTCTCCGTCGCCTCAAAGGCCATGCGCCGGCTCAATCTGGGCCATTGCGTCTTCGCCTTCGTCTACAACACGACGATTCTGGCGCTGGGGATCAATATCGCCGCCAGCCTGATGGGGAATTAAAGCGCCTCCCCCAAAAGTGTGCAGCGGTTTTGGGATCAAGGAGGCGCGACAACTAAAATGCCGCCTGCCTCCAAAGGCGGAAAGAGTTTGGAACTCAGGACGTATCGTCGGCCCGCCCCTCTTCAACCGCCTCATTCTCGAAAATATCCGGCCATATCAGGCGGATATCGTGCGCCGACAGGGCGCGCAGCGTCGCCACCACGTCGGTCTGAGAATAGCCCCTCAGCTGCAACCGCGTGAAGACATCCGCACCGCACAGGACCTGAAACGCCTCCGAGCCGATCAGGCCGAAATCGCGCCCGTGCCAGACAAGACCCTGCGGGTGATCGTCCTCGCCCGCCGCCTCCACCCGCGCCCGTAGCGCGTCGATGTGGTCCCAGTCGTCTTCGTCGACCTCTTCGGGGCCGGTATTGGCAACCTCCAGCAGGAGTTCCGGCGGCACGGGATGATGCGGCGGTACATGACGCGTCGCGACCTCTGCCCCCTGCTCTTCTATCGGCGCGTCGGCGCACGGGGACACAAAGGGCGTCACCGGCGGACGGATCGTCTCGCCATTGGGCAGGACGAAAGGCCGCTCAAGCGCGCGTTCCCCCCACCGCGTCTTGCTGTCCATCTCGACACGATCGTCGATGGCCTGCATCATCCGCCTGAGTTCTCCGGCTTCGGCCGTGTCGCAGCGGGCATAGAGCCGTTCGATCAAAAGCGCACGACGCACCGTCTTTTCGATGCCGTCACCGTCTTCGGGATCGTCCTGCCTGACCAACAGGCTGAGCATACGGTCCGCCACGGCGCGCAAATGCGCACGGCGGGCCTGCGGCGTATGTTCGGGTTGGGTCTCCGGTGTCTGATCCATGCGCTTAGCATAGGCCCGGACGATCCGGCGGGGACAGATTGCGAGGATTTAGGCGCCATATCTGGTAGCTACCAGATACCTTTCGGGACAAACAGGCGTTTCAGACGCCGGACGTGCTCGACATCTATCCCAAGCAGCACAGCGATTTCCTCATCTTTTATACCGGGACGTGCCGCCCGCAAATCGTGTACGGTCCAGATCAGGGACGCCGCGGCCTCCTCAGCAAAACGATAGGGCTGACAGCGTTCACGACACGCTTTCAGAACCGCCTCATAGGTCAAAAAGGCTTCCGGCCATCTGCGCTCCGTCGTCACCCTCCCCGCTTCGACCGCCGACACCCGCCGTATAAGGTGGACATCATAGATGCGCTCTTCCTGCGCGATCAGCCAGTCCTGCCCGCAGTTGCGGCAGTGTGCCAGCGACAGCCACCAGAGCGCATCGCCATGACGCTCCACATCGTCCACCGTGCTGAAAAAGCGCACGTCCTGCCCCTCGCCGCCCATGTCGATGGCATCCGTATCGCTCAGCGCCAGGCATTCGCAGGTCAGTTCCGGCCGCAGCCGCATCTCAAGGTGTGCACGCATGTCTTCCACCTGATTACGGTCGGCATAATTCATCTCCAGCAGGGCAAAGGACGCTTCCGCCCCCAACTGTTCCGTCAGGGTCGCCTCTTCGGCATAGACCCAGTTTTCGAAATCGCGCACCGACGTATCGCCGCGCACAAACCGCCACAACGCCTCGCTCGTTTCCGCCTGCATACCACCCCGCCCCAATCGCTATCCGATAGCTACTTTATAATCTGCTCAAAACACAGAATGTATTCCGTCACACCCGCTTCACAAAAGATAGCTAGCGGATAGCCGCCTGATCCTCACGCCCATATAATCGAAGACTATAGCCACAGACCTGTACCATGTCCGAAGCACCATATTAAAGGAATCTGGCCTGAAAGCCTCTGACATGAAAACACCGGAACTGTCTGAACTGTGCGACCTGATCGAAGAGTCGTGCGGCCTGCGCCCGGAAACCGATCCCGAAATCGATCCGGAAGCCGATCTCCTCGAAGAACTGGAGATATGGGGCGATGACGTACACGCGTTGCTGGCCGACTTCGCCCGCCGTTACGACGTCGATATGAGCGGGTATCTCGGCTATTTCCACACGGGGGAGGAGGGGGGAGGGATCGGCAATCTGTTTGTCAAAACCCCGCATGACCGCGTCCCCTATATTCCCATAACCCTGAGCCTGCTTCAGGAGGCCGCGCGGCTGAAACGCTGGCCGATCGACTATCCGCCCCACACCCTGCCGCGATACCGCTGGGACACGATCATCACGTGGCTGTTCACAGGCGGTCTTCTCCTCTGGCTCATTTCGGGTTTGCTGTGGAAGCTTCTTGCTGGATAGCCGACAGATATCATATGGATATCTATCAATTTATCATTTAAAAACAACTAGATACATCCAAACAAATCCGCGCAGCGGCCTGAGACAGTGGCCTTAATTATCGCGCAGCCCACCACAGAATAGTCACAAGATATCCGAAAGCTATCCAATGGGATATCCGGGAGCTATTTGAGCGCTATCCACACGCTACCGGCCAGATACCCGATAGCTTTTAACTTTCCGTTAGCTATTTGAAAGCTAGATTATGGCTAACCGAAAGCTAACCGCTGTCTGTCCGAAAGCTGCCGAAAAGCTATAGGAAAGATATCCGAAAGCTTTCGGTTTATGGCCCGGCTCCGGCTGGACCGGGGGCCAGAATCGCCCCAGACACCCTATTAAGACTTTGTTAATCATTGGCGCAAGGCGTATCCGGCGGCTACCCGCTAGCTATCTGAAAGCGCCTTTCAATGCGCCAGAGCGGCCAAAGCACAAGGCAGGAGCCCGAACATGCCGGTCATTTCCTTCATTTCCCCCAAGGGCGGGGTGGGCAAGACCACCGCGGCGACGCTGATGGCCACGCAGCTGGCGCGCAAGACGCAGGTCATCGTCATCGACGCCGACCCCAACCGTCCGATCCTCGCCTGGTCGCAGCTGAACGGCTGCCCGGCCAATATTCGCATCGTCTCCGACGCCAATCAGGAAAACATCCTCGACAAGATCGAAGAGGCGGCTTCCGAGGCGCCGTTCGTGGTCGTCGACTGCGAAGGCACGGCCTCGCTGACCGTCGCCTACGCCATCGGTGCCTCCGATCTGGTGGTGGTACCGACGCAGGGTTCTCAGCTCGACGCCAAGCAGGCCGCCAAGGCGCTCAGCCTGATCAAGAATACCGAGCGTCAGTCGCGCCGCCCGATCCCGCACGCCGTACTTCTGACGCGCACCAACCCGATCATCAAGCCGCGCACCCTGTCGGCCATCCACGAGCAGTTGCGCGCCCACGGCATCCGCCTCTTCGACACGCAACTGCACGAGCGCGAAGCCTTCAAGGCAATGTTCTCCTTTGGTGGCGCTCTGGAAACCC
>JASGGL010000228.1:0-3997 GCA_047605065.1 Asticcacaulis sp. | reverse complement strand
CCGCCCGGCGGCGTCCAGCCGGAAGGACGACAGCACCTCTGCCGTATCCCACGCCCCCTGCCCCTGCGGCAAAATGCTGCGCACAATATCGGCAGGCAAGGGCGCGGTGGCGGCGTTGAAATAGGGCAGTCGCACCTGCGCCTTGCGGATGATGTCCCACAGGTCGCCGGACGTTAAATGCGTATAGGCATCGGTCGCCATGATGACGCGTCGTGCCGTCACCGAACCGCCCGCCGTCACCACACGCCACCCTTCGCCCGCCGCCTCGATATGCGTCACAGGACTTTGCGTATAGATATCCGCGCCCGCCGCAATCGCCGCTTTCGCCAGACCGCGCGCATAGGCCAGAGGCTGGATCGTTCCGGCGCGTTTATCGAGCAAGGCCGCCGGATAGGCACGGGTGCCGACCATTTGAGCGGTTTCCGCCGCATCGAGCAGGCGCACATCGGCACCCCGCGCGCGCCATTGCGCCTCACGCTCACGCAACTCCTTCACGCCCGCCTCGCCCACCGCACAATGCAGCGTGCCTTCGCGCCTCAGTTCACAGGGTATGGCGTGCTTATCGACACGGGCAAAGACCTCCTTAGGCCCGTCGCCCAGCGCGTTCAGCAGGCGATCACCATGGACAGGACCCAGCACGCGCGGCAGTTCGTCGGGCATGACCCACATGCCGGCATTGACCAGACCGACATTGCGTCCCGCCCCGCCAAAGCCGATGCCGTTCGCCTCGATGACCACAGCCTTAGCCCCGGCCTCGGCCAGATTGAGCGCCGCCGACAGGCCCGTATAACCCGCCCCGACAATGGCCACATCGGCGCGCAGACTGACCCTCAGATTCGTAGTCTGAGGCTCTATCGGCGCAGTGGCGGCCCAGAGACCATGGGTTACGGGGTCAGAATTGACAGGCACAGCTCATTCTCTTGCGTAATGTCAAATCTGGTTGTACGCTGCCAAAATCGCCTCAACAAGATGATTTTTGGCAATATATCATTCTGAAATGGAATAATGCGCTCTCCTCGCCGCTTCCTGCCCTCCCTGTCGCTGCTCGCCGCCTTCGAAGCCACCGCGCGTCTGGGCTCCGTCACGGCGGCGGCGCGCGAACTGAACCTCACCCAGAGCGCCGTCAGCCGTCAGATCGCCGCGCTTGAGGCCCAGCTTGAGGTCGAACTGTTCCACCGCGAACGCCAGACCGTGCGCCTGAACGCCGGAGGCGAAGCCTATGCGCGCGAGGTACGCGAAGCGCTGAAAATCATCTCGTCCGCCTCGCTTTCCTTACGCGCCAATCCGCACGGCGGGACGCTGAAGCTGGCCATATTGCCGACCTTCGGTACGCGCTGGTTGGCCCCCCGTCTGCCCGAGTTTTTGCGCGCCCATTCCGGCATTCAGGTCAATCTGATCACCCGCATCGGCGTCTTCGACTTCCGCAGCGAAGGGCTGGATGCCGCCATCCACTTCGGCCGTCCCGAATGGCCCGGCGCGGAAAGTGCGCTGCTGCGCCCTGAGGTGGTCGTTCCCGCCTGCGCCCCGACGCTTAAGGCCGAATACGGTTTCGACACCGCCGCCGACATCCGTCAGGCCCCGTTGCTGCACCTCACCTCGCGTCCCGATGCGTGGGAGCGCTGGCTCGAGGCGCAAGACGCGCCCGCCGACAATGTTCATGGCATGCTGTTCGATCAGTTCGCCACCCTCGCTCAGGTCGCCCGCTCCGGCCTTGGCATCGCCCTTCTGCCGCAGTTTCTGGCCGAGGAAGAGTTCGCCTCCGGCGCACTGGTCCCGGCACTCGATGCCCCGATGCAAACCGACGAGGCCTATTACCTCGTCTGGCCGTCTGAACGCGGCAATCACCCGCCGCTGAAGGCCTTCCGCGCGTGGCTGCTGAAAGAGACGGACCTTTACAGATAAGGAGACGGTCATGCGCCTGATTACCGCCGAGGAACTGAAGGCCGCCCTGCCCTACGACCGGCTGGTGCGCGAACTGCCCGCACGGCTGCTGAGCGGATGCGAAACGCCGCCACGCCCGGTGTTCGACCTGCCCGAAGACGCCTCGCTGCTGCTCATGCCGGCATGGTCCGGTCGGCTGGGCGGCGTGAAAATCGTCCACGTCACGCCGGAAAACGCCCGTCGTCGTCTGCCCTGCGTTGCCGCCTCCTATCTGGTCTTCGACGGCCAGACACACCGCCATCTGGCCCTGATCGACGGAGAGGAACTGACGGCGCGCCGCACCGCCGCCGTCGCCGCCGTCGCCATGGACCGGCTGACCAAACCCGGTGCGAAACGCCTGCTGCTGGTCGGCTCAGGCCGCATTGCGTCCGAAATCCCCCACGCCTTCCGCGCGGTGCGCGACATCGCCAGCGTCCGCGTCTTCAGCCCGACCCGCACCAATGCCGAAGCGCTGGCCGCACGGCTTTCGGCGGAAGGCTTTGAGGCCGAAGCGTGCGATGATATTGCGCAGCAAATCTCGCAGGCCGACCTGATCGCCTGCGCAACGCTGAGCACGCAGGCATGGATCGAAGGGCGACTTCTGGGCGATCAGCATCTGAGCCTCATCGGTGGCTTTACGCCCGATATGCGCGAGGCCGACGAAGAGGCGATGCGGCGCGCTGCCGTCTTTGCCGACACGGCGGCGGCGTTAAGTACCGCAGGCGATCTGAGCGGACTGAGCCCGGCGGATATTCGCGGCTACCTGTCCGATCTGTGTGCCGATGGTTTCCGCGCCCCCGATGGGCTGAGCGTCTTCAAAAGCGTGGGCGAGGCGGCGCAGGACCTCGCCGCGGCCGAAGTGCTTTTCGACGGCGACTACTGACCCCGTCAGGAACCTCAAAGGTCTCCACAGATGGCCACAGATGATCACAGATGGATTGTATGTGTGATATCTGGCGAGCCTGCACGGGCAGAGATTATAAGGCGCGCCTTGCGCGCATTCAATTTGCGGCAATCGGACATCATCTGATCAACAGGCTCGGCCCATCTGTGATCATCTGTGGCCATCTGTGGAGAAACCTTTTCACCTCCCGTTTGACGCCGCCGCCCAAGCCCCCTAATCTCATTCCAAACGGGGAGACGCGGATGGGCTGGCTGGCCACACTGTTCAAATCGAAGCACGCCGAAATCCACGACCTGCCCGACCGCAGGCTGATGACCGAAGCGTATCTGCCCGCCTTTTCCGAACTGAAGGGACGCCTGCTGTTCGTCGGCTGCCGTGGCTATAATCGCGGCTATTACCGCGTGCTGGAGCAGCACGGTGCCGAGGTGTGGACCACCGAAATCGACCCGCGCTCGGCGCGTTATGGCCACCCGAAGCGCCATCGCACGGGCGATATCTGCGAAGCCGACCGCCTGTTTGCCGACCTGCACTTCGATGGCATCATCTGTAACGGCGTGCTGGGTTACGGCGTCGATTCCGAAGCGCAGCAAAGGCGTGCCCTGAACGCTCTGGCGGCCATACTGACCCCCGGCGGGCGGCTGCTTCTGGGGTGGAATACCGACAAGATCGGCGATCCGCTGGAGGCCGGGTTGACCACTGCCTTCGCCCCGGCTCCATTCGCCGGTCAGCCGGCCCGCGTACGCTTCGACGCGGTCACCCACGTCTACGACAGCCTTATCCGGATTTAGGCACACGGCCCCGTCGATTCGCGCACCACCAGTTCATGATGCGTCATGAAGGTCGTCGCCATGCCGCCGGAAAAGGCGGAGTCCCAGTTGTCGACGACCTGAACCACCCGCCGCGACATATCCAGATAGGGCTGGGCGATAGTCGTCAGGGTCGGCCACACCGCCGAGGCGATAGGCACGTCGTCGAAACCCACCACCGACAGATCGCCGGGGATGCTCAGCCCGCGCCGGTGCGCCACCATGCTGACCGAGGCTGCGGTTTCGTCATTGGCGGCGAAGATGGCGGTGGGCGGCTCCGGCAGGGACAGCAGGGCCTCGGCGGCCTCAAGGCCCTTGCGGAACATGAAGTCACCGGCAACGAAAAGCTCCGGGCCGGGACGCGGCC
>JASGGL010000227.1:0-4003 GCA_047605065.1 Asticcacaulis sp. | reverse complement strand
GCCCCGGTCAGCCGGACATTTCAGAAAATTCTGAAATCAGACGGCTGGATTTAGGATTAACGCTTCGTTCGTTTCCTCGGCGGTAAAGGATTGAGTGAAATGCCGTTACGTCACTGGTTTATTGCGATCCTGACTATGCTTGCGCTTCCTGCCCACGCCTCAGAGGCAGAGTGGATGAACGCCGCCATAAACCAGCCAATGAAAGAACTTTATCAAAACGCGCGCGCAGGTAAGCCAGACGCAGCACTAATCTATGCCATGGCTCTTACACTGGGCCGGGATGCCAGCGAGCTTATTGATAATGAGGCCGCCCGCAGGACTTTTGACGACACGGTCGCCGTGCACATCTTCTCTCTGAAAGCGCTGAGGGCCATGCCGGAAGTATCTTCGGTGGACATGGCTGCCGAAGACAAATGGCTGTCCGAACAGCTCAGGGGGCACGTCGATTTTTCCGACGGCGTGATTATCGGCTATGGTAATCCAAATCCGGATCAGAAGGCTTCCGCCTCCGAACGGCTCAAATACACACCGGTTTTGTCTGCTCATTACTGGTGGTTAGCCGCCGAACTGGCCGGAAAGGATAACCGTGGCAACTATGTCAGGGCAAATATCCAGTTAAGAAGGCATGATTTTGGCGGACACTCACCCGCCAACACGACCGCATACTACCCGCAAGTTGTTGTGGAAAATGCTCAACTCTGTGCAACCAAAGTGGGGCTTGCGACTTTGCGCAATCGTCAAAGACAATCGCTTGCCACCTATGTCGCAGCACAGCATCTATCGGACCTGTCCGAAGATACACTTCGTTCTCAGCTTATCCAGCTTGCTGAATCGGGCGTAAGGCCCGAAATCACCGGGTGTGAGTCTGATGCCGCATTTCAGAAATACAAAACCGCGATGGCCCGTCAAAGCCGGACGGTAAAAGTAAAAATTGTTCTCGATCTGACACCGGAAGATATACGCGCAAATAGCGCACTCAGTCCTCCGGATAGGCCACCATCTGGATATTGATGAGTTGTCGTTTAGTGGCTCTAAGAAATATCCACCAGCACCTTATCCAGCTTGATCAGGCTTTCGCTGAAGCCCTCGACCGTTCTCATTTTCACATAGGCATCGCGTTCGGCTGCACTGGCCAGACCCTGACGGAAGGTCAGGCGCGTCCCGCCCTCCTCATCCTCAAAGGTCACGGTGATGCGGTTGAACGTCCCCAGAGGGCCGTCTTCGCCGCCGCCCGACGCCACATAGGTTTCGCGCAGCAGACGGTTGAACTCCGGTCCGTGCTCGCTGATGTCGAAATCGAAAACCAGACGATGTGGCGGCAGGACTTCGATATAAGACCCGCGCATGGGAGAAACGCTGCCGTCCGGGCCGATCATCTCGATGAGATAGTCGCCTCCGGGCCGGACGTCCAGTTGGGCGCGCGCCGTAAAAGTAGACGGCCCCCACCACGCGGCCATGTGCCCGGCCTCGGTAAAGGCGCGCCAGACAAGGGCGGGAGGCGCATCGAGGTGGCGCGTCATAACCACCTCGAACCGGTTTTCGGTCGTAGCTGTGACGGGATGCGTCATGTCACTGCCTGTTCAAATAGGCTTCGAGCATGTCGAGAAGCGCATTTGTGCCCTGCTCGCGGTTCTCGACATGATCGCAACCGTCGAGGAAGACGAGTTGTTCGGTCAGCTTAAGCTGCGTACCCGTCGCGGTCGCCATAAATTCCAGCGTCATCAGCGACACGGTAAGGATCGTCTCACCGACATGCATGGTGAAGCTCGAGATAATCCGCGCCTCGCCATTTTCCGGTGGCACGATCTCATGAAAGATCGCCGACATGATGTGACGGGGCGCCCCCGCCGGTCCCCCGCTGCTGGTTTCACGGCCCCCGACACGGAAGTCGAGCGTGTGGGGATCGCTTTCCCAGTCCGGCGGACCCGTGAACCACGCGCCCTTTGCCGCCGGATCGGACCACGCCCTGAAAACCGTTGCCAGAGGAGATTTCAGATCGCGGCTAAGCCGCATGGTATGCGGCAACACGGAACGGGTCATTTTGACTCTCCTCAGGACTTCAGTGGCGGACCGATCAGTTCGGCCTCGATACGCAAGCTTACCTCGTCGCCGACGCCCATAGTCGTGCCGGGCTCCGGGATGCCGTAGCTGAGGCCGAAGTCGGAGCGTTTCAGCACACCGCTCAGCGAAAAGCCCACGCGTGCGTTCGGGTCATAGGGCGCAAAGCCGGGATAACCGCCATTGAACTTCGCATCGAGCACCACCGGCTTCGTCACGCCGTGCAGAGTCAGATCGCCATGCACCTTCGCCGCGTCCGTGCCGGTTACTTCGACGCGGGTCGAAACGAACTGCATCTGCGGATACTTCGCCGCGTCGAACCACTGGGCCGACATCAGCGTGTCGTGAAAACCCTTAGGCGGCGTCGGCAGATCGAGCGATGTCACAGCCACCGTCGCCGTCACCTTCGCGGCTTCCGGGTGCTGAGGATCGAGGCTGAGCTGAACGTCGAAATCGTCAAAGCCCGCCGTATAGGCGGTAAAGCCCAGATGATTGACGCTGAAGGTCAGGCTGGCGTGGCTTTTGTCGAGGCGATAATCCCCGGCGGGAAAGCTCAGGGCCGGTTTGGCCGCCGCAGAGGACGATGCGTCGGCGGCGGGCTTTTCCGGCAGGGCGGGTGAACATCCGGCAACGGCGGCGCTCAGACCAACGGCCAGCAGACCAAAGGTAAAGGGCATCAGGCGCATGATCGCCTCCTAGAGCGCATTCCGAAAAGTGTGCAACGGTTTTCGGAATTAAATGCGCGGTAAAACAAAAATTTAGAGCACGTTCGCGGTTCAATTAGATCGAAACGTGCTCTAGGTGTTGAGGGATTGGGCCAGCACTTCGAGCTGATCGGCGCAGATGCCCCAACCTTCGTGGAAGCCCATCTGTTCGTGCTGTACCTTCGTGTCCGCCGACCAGTGCAGGGCCGTGGCGGTATATTTCGTATAGCCTTCCGGGGTGTCTTCCATCTCGACAATCGCCGTCATGAAGGGGTTTTCCGATGGCTCCCACGCCTTCACATAGGCGTCGGTCAGGACCAGCTTTTCGTTTTCGACGACTTCCAGATAGACGCCGCGATTGGGGATGGTTTCACCGTTCGGCCCGTGCATGACGAAGGCGTTGCCACCACCGGCACGCACGTCCAGTTCGACGGCATCGATGTACCACGGCTTAGGGCAGAACCATTCGGCCAGCAGTTTCGGATCGGTCCAGCAGCGCCAGATCAGATGGCGCGGCGCTTTCAGCACGCGCTCCAGAACCAGGGTGCGTTCGCTGATCGGGGTGGGGGGCGCAGGGGTCATGACGTATCCTTTCAGACAGGCGTTTTCAGACAAGGGGCAGCAGAGCCCCGTCCCTTCCCTCAGACGTGGGAAGGGCGGTAATAACTAAAGAAAGCAAATTCAGGGACGGGGCGGCCCGTCAGGCTGCGGAGGGGTCACCGACCGTGTTGATCATCCACGGCTGACCGAACTTATCGATGAACATGCCGAACATGGGCGACCAGAAGGTCGGGGCCAGCGGCATATTGATACTTTTGGCACCCACGGTCAGACCGGCCCACAGGCGCTCGGCCTCGGCCACGTCTTCGGCCTGAAGCGAAATGCAGAAGCCCGTCGGATTGGCCGGGCCGTATTGCGGCGGGCAGTCGGCCCCCAGAAGCACCCGGTCACCACTGTGCAGCGATGCATGCATCAGCCAGTCCTTAGTGGCCGGATCGACCGGCATGTCGGGCGCAGCGGAAAACGGGAAGGTTTCCAGTTGCCCGCCCAGAACCGACTGATAGAAGGCAAACGCTTCGGCGGCCTGACCGTTGAAGCTCAGATAGACATTGATCGCCATGGGACGTTTCTCCTGTATGCGGCTGGCCTCAGGCGGCCGCCTGTGTTTCCGTGAGCGACTTGAGGCGCGCCAGACCTTTTTCGAAATCGCTGCCGATCAGCTTGTCTTCAATATGGACAAG
>JASGGL010000226.1:0-4015 GCA_047605065.1 Asticcacaulis sp. | reverse complement strand
GATGAAGTTCAGCGGAATGGCCAGTTGCATCATGAAGGCGTTGACCAGCACGAAATGCCCCAGCGACTTGGTGCCGTTCATGACTTCATAGGCCGACATCAGCATGACGATGGTCATACCGATGGAGAAGATCACCGCCTGACCGATATTGAGCCAGGCCAGTGACGTATAGGTCTTGATCGCGGCCTTTTCATAGGCGGCGGTGGCGGTGTCGTACCGGTTGCGCTCAAGCTGCTCGTTGCCGAAATATTTGACCGTCTCGAAGTTCAGCAGCGAATCCACCGCCTTCGACATCGAATCGGAATCGGCCTCGTTCATCTCCTTGCGGATCGAGATACGCATGTTCGAGGCAACGATGGAGAACCACACATAGACCACCACCGTCACGGCGACGACAGCGACATAGATCCAGTCGAACTGCCAGCCCAGCGCGCCTGCGGTCAGGACGAATTCGACCACGGTGGGGATGCCGACCATCATGGTCAGGCGAATAATGGTTTCGATCCCCGTCTTGCCGCGTTCGATCACCCGCGACAGGCCGCCGGTGCGGCGTTGCAGGTGGAAACGCAACGACAGGTTATGCAGGTGATTGAAGGCGCGGTTCGACAGGCCGCGCACCGCGTGCTGCCCCACGCCCGAGAACATGGCGTCGCGGATATTGTTGAACACCTGCGACATCATCCGCGCCACGCCATAGGAGATGACGAGAATAACCGGAGACGCCAGAAGCAGGGTCCATAGGTCCATGCCAACCGTAGGCCCCTTCGCCGTAAAGGCGTTGGTCGCCCATTTGTAGGCGAACGGTGTGGCGATGGTCAGAAGCTTACCCACCAGCATGGCCAGCAGAGCCCACACCACCTGCACCCTCAGGTCCGCCCGGCCTTCGGGCCACAAATAGGGCTTGAGGAAGGCAAGGGTATCACTGGCCTTGCCTTTCGGCTTGGGCATGGGGGCGGGCGCATTCATGGGTAATCGGAACTTTGGGGTGCGGAATGGATTGCACCTATATATGTCCGCGACGGTACAAAATCCAACCAGCGGCGGGATTTATTTTACAATCACAATTGATCGTCTATGATCATTGACAATCAACGCGCCCCTTCAAGGCAAAGGGGACCTAAAGAGGAACCCCGCATGCTTCGTCGCACCCTTATCGCCGCCGCCCTGCTGTTCGCCACCCCCGTTATGGCCGCGCAAAAGCCTGCCGCAAAACCGGCGGATACCCGCCCCGTGCGCGTCATTCTGGTCGGCGATTCGACCATGACGGACAAGTCGGGCTACGGCAAAGGCTTCTGTGCGCAGTTCAAACCCGAAGTCGTCTGCGTCAACGCGGCACGCGGCGGCCGTTCGTCCAAGAGCTATCGCGTCGAGGGCCTGTGGGACAAGATCGTCGAGCAGCTCAATGACGGCACGGCGTCTAAGACCTATGTGCTGATCCAGTTCGGCCATAATGACGGTTCGTCGAAACCGGAACGCCACACCGACCTTGAAACCGAGTTCGGCCCGAACATGCGCGGTTATGTGCTGGATGTGAAAAAGGCCGGCGGCGTGCCGGTTCTGGTCACGCCGCTGACCCAGCGCCACTTCAAAAACGGTCAGGTACAGAACGACCTTCTGCGCTGGGCGCAGGTGACCCGCCTGATCGCGCACAGCACCGACACGACGCTGGTCGATCTCTATGCCGAAGGTCAGGCCAGGGTGCAGGCCATGGGCGCGGTCGAGTCGCTGAGCCTCGCCGGTCAGCCTGTGCCGCAGAACGTACAGGACGCTGCCCCTACCGGCACTACCGTCCCGGCGAAATTCACCGATGCCTCTCAGGGGCAGGGTTCGGCTCAGGCCTTCGACTATACCCACCTCGGCCCCAAGGGCTCGGACTATTTCGGCAAGATGGTCGTTGACCTGTGGGTCGCTGCCGATCCGAAGATCAAGGCTCTTCTGAAGTAACTAGGAATCATACCTCCCCAGCCTGCTGGGGAGGTATAGAACGCACTAAACCGCACACACCCCATCGTCACACGCCGGTCCGGCCTTTACCTCAGGCGGCAGGTCGTCCCACGCCCGGTTGAGCACCTGCGTGAAACCGGCGACGGGCTGCGCACCCGAAACGGCGTAGCGATCGTTGACGACGAAGAAGGGGACGCCCTGCACGCCGCGCATGCTGATGAATTCCTGCTCTTCCTGCACCGTGTCGGCATAGCGATCGGTCTTCAGGAAGGCATCGGCCTCCGCCGCCTCCAGCCCAATATCGGTGGCCAGAGCGACAAGCCCCGCATCGCTGAAAATATCCGCGCCCTCGCTGAAATAGGCGCGGTAAAGCCGCTCCACCGCTTCGGCGGCCAGTCCCTTATCGGCGGCCAGCTTGACCAGACGATGAGCCTTGAGCGTGTCGCCGTAAGACGTACCGTCCAGACGCATATCAAGGCCCGCAGCAGAGGCCATCTGTTCGACGCGCGACTGGTTCTGCGCCGCCTGATCCGGCGTCAGTCCGTATTTTTGTTGCAGCATCTGCCCCACCGGCATGACCGGCGCATCCGGCCCCAGGCGGAAGGCATGGTGACGCACGACCACCTCACCCTTCTGCGCAAACCCGGCAAGGGCCTGCTCGAAATGGCTCTTGCCGACCCAGCAGAACGGACAGATGACATCGGACCAGATATCGACGGTGATCTTGCTTGCGGCAACGGACATGGAACCTCGCTTTCCCCGTCCATATCGGCCTTTTGCCTGCCCTCCGCAAGAAGGGAGCCGGAGGTAACCTTGTCCCGGTCCCTACCCGCCGAAACGGCGCACCACGATCACGCCGCCGCGATAGGCCATTTCGCCGTGTTCACGACGCTCGATCAGCGGTGAATCGGCGACATCCCCCAGCGCCCGCTCGATATTGAACAGGGTACCCACCGCGTACTTATCGCCTATGGGCGTCATCATGAGGAAGGCCGCGCCTATATTCTGCACCCCGCCACCAAGGTCATAGGCGCGCAGACCGCTGGCCGCCGCCTCAGACAGTTCAACACCGTAATAGGCCTGATTGGCCTTGCGGTTTCCGGCGCGGCTATAGAGGGTGGTTTGCAGCAATCCGACCTTTGTAATGTCCTGACGCGACGCCGACAGGAACAGTTCGCTGCCGTCGCTGACGTCGGAAATATCGTGGGTGATGCGCCCGCCCAGCGACCAGCTTTCGCCCACCCGCACAAAGCCGTAGACCGCCAGGTCGGCCCCGCGGTCCGGCAGGACCAGCCCTTCCAGCTCCGACTGACCGGAATAGTGCGGACGAATCTGCACCCCGGCCCGCACGGTTTCGCGCTTGACGACATTGTAGCCCACGCCATCCAGACCGTTGGCATAGAGCCGGTCCTTATAGCTGAACGACGCCCATGGCGTGAAATTGAAGCGATCAGGATCCTTGCCCGACACGCTGAAGCCATAGACAGGCCCGCCCCCGACGATCAGCGTCCAGTCCTTCTGCGCCTCGACCGGCTTAAAGGGCTGGGTCTGCGCAAGGCCCGTCGCAGGCAGTAAAAGCAGGGACAATGACAAAAGAGCGGGTTTAAACATGGCGGGGGCTCCAAACGGAGTGAACGTTCACTCATTTCGTTTCACTTAAGCCTGCCGGTATAAAAAACCAAGCCCGGAACCTTGCGGAACCGGGCTTTTCTTCAGAGATCAGTGCATCCGGATCACAGGGCGCGGAAGCGGATCGCCTCCCCGCCGCCGGGGGCCAGTTTCAGCGTCAGACGGTCTTTGGTGGTCACCTTGCGCTTTTCGATGACCATGGAATGGCGTTTCTCGGTGCGATAATCGGCGTCGTCGCCATCGCGGTAGATCTGCGCCTCATAGGTCTTACCGGGCTCAAGGAAGTCCAGCGCGATGTCGAGGCTGCGCGCCTCTTCGTCGGTCACCGCCCCCAGATACCAATCGCGGCTGTTCTTATCGAGGCGCACGATGGCGGCGTAATCCCCCGGCTCCCCCGTCAGCATCTTCGTGTCGGCCCAGTCGGTCGGCACGTCCTTGATG
This sequence comes from Asticcacaulis sp., assembly GCA_047605065.1. GTDB lineage: Bacteria > Pseudomonadota > Alphaproteobacteria > Caulobacterales > Caulobacteraceae > Asticcacaulis. Next base: position 1 of record JASGGL010000226.1, on the reverse strand, counting down.
A
>JASGGL010000225.1:0-4043 GCA_047605065.1 Asticcacaulis sp. | reverse complement strand
ATGGCGCGTGATTACTACGAAATTCTGGGCGTGGCCCGCGACGCGGACGATGCGGCGCTGAAATCGGCCTTCCGCAAGAAGGCGATGGAGCACCATCCTGACCGCAATCAGGGCGATCCCGAAGCCGAGTCGCGCTTCAAGGAAGTCAACGAAGCCTATTCGGTGCTGTCCGACGGCAATAAGCGCGCCATCTACGACCGTCACGGTCACGCGGGCGTCAATGGCGGCGGTTTCGGCGGCGGTCAGGGCGGTTTTGGCGGCGCGGGCTTCGGCAATGTCGAAGACATCTTCTCGGAAATGTTCGGCGACATCTTCGGTGGGGGCGGCGGACGTCGTTCCGGCGGGCCGCAACGCGGTTCGGATGTGCGCTACGATTACGAAATCACGCTGGAACAGGCTTATCAGGGCGCGGATGTCGAGCTGAACGTGCCGACCACCCTGACCTGCGAGGCCTGTAGCGGTTCGGGTGCCAAGCCCGGCACCAAGCCGGTCACCTGCCACACCTGCGGCGGCGCGGGCCGCGTGCGCACTTCGAACGGCTTCTTCGCCGTCGAGCGCACCTGCCCGACCTGTAACGGTCAGGGTCAGGTGATCAAGGACGTCTGCGCCAGCTGTCACGGCCACGGTCAGGTGCGCGCCAACCGCAAGCTCAATGTGCGTATCCCGGCGGGCGTCGAAGACGGCGCGCGCATCCGCCTCAGCGGCGAGGGGCAGGCCGGAGCGCGCGGCGGTCCGAAGGGCGACCTCTATATCTTCCTGTCGGTTGCCGAACACGAGATTTTCGAACGCGACGGCGCGGACCTGCACTGTCAGATCCCGGTGCCGATGACCACCGCCATTCTGGGCGGCGATGTCGAGGTGCCGTGCCTGATGGGCGGCGAAGGCTGTGACGGTACCTGCAAGCTTGAGGTCGCCATCCCCGAAGGGGCGCAGACCGGTCACAAGGTCAAGATCAAGGGCAAGGGCATGCCGGTGCTCAATTCCAAGCAGCGCGGCGACCTTATGGTCGAGCTGTTTGTCGAAACGCCACGCCACCTCAGCGCCCGCCAGAAAGATCTGATGAAGGAGTTCGCCGAGATTTCCGAGGCGCAGTCCTACGCTCAGTCTCAGGGCTTCATGCACAAGGCCAGACGCTTCTGGGATGACATCACCGGCACGGCCTGATCCGGCGGACTTTATCCGCACGCGTCTGAGGCTGGCATCCCTTCCGGGCCTGCCAGAACTTCGTCTGTTCCAGCGCCATCCGGGCAGCGGCCTTGGTGAGTTTCTGGGACAGTTTCTGGGTGAGAACGCGCCCGCGCCCTATTGGGCGTCGGTATGGGCAGGCGGTACGGTGCTGGCGCGCTATCTTCTCGATCATCCGCATGTGGTCAGGGGCCGTCATGTCCTCGATCTGGGCACAGGGTCCGGACTGGTCGCCATTGCCGCCGCCCTGTCCGGTGCCGCATCGGTGCAGGCGGTGGATACCGACCCTCTGGCCATCACGGCGACGCGGCTGAACGCAGCAGAAAATGGCGTGGACATCGAGGTGATCGCGGGCGATCTGCTGGATGGCCCTGTGCCGTCAGCGGACCTTATCCTTATCGGTGACCTGTTCTACGAGGCCGGACTGGCCGCGCGTGTCACTGCGTTTCTGGACCGTTGCGACCCCGTGGAAGCCCTGATCGGCGATCCCGGCCGCGCGTCCCTGCCTTACGCGCGTCTGGCCGAGGTCTGGCGTGGTGAGGTAAGGGACTTTGCCGGTACAGACGCACATCCAGCCTGTGTCTATTGCTGGAAGCGATAGGGTGGCAGATTATCCGTCCTCGATCTCTGAACTGCTAAACCCTATGTCCTAATTAGGACAAATTGGGTCGTGTTGCGGTTGGCTCTCGATCTCTGAACTGCTAAGAGCCCAGTCCTGACAGCTAGAATGCCGGAGAAAACATGTCGCAGGTTCGTTTCGCCGTAGCCGGGGTCAAGGGGCGTATGGGGCAGGCGGTGATCCGCGTGCTGATGGAGCGCGGTTTCGATATTGCCGCCAGCTTCGACCGTGGTGACGACATCGACCTGTCTCAGGCCGATGCGGTTATCGACTTCACGACGCCGGCCGCGACGCTGGGGCTGGCCGAACTCTGCGCCGCCGCAGGGGCCGCGCGTGGCAAGGCTTTGGCGCACATCATCGGTTCGACCGGCTTCATGCCGGAGCAGGTCGAGGCCCTCAATGCCTTCGGTGACCGCAATGTCGTTTTGAGGTCGGGCAATTTCTCGCTGGGCGTCAACATCCTGATGGGGCTGGTGAAGCAGGCGGCGGCGAAGCTTGGTCCCGACGCCTGGGATATCGAGGTGCTGGAGGCGCATCATAAGCGCAAGGTCGATGCGCCGTCAGGGACGGCCCTTATGCTGGGTGAAGCCGCTGCCGATGGCCGCGATGTCGATCTGCACAATGTCCGGGTGGCGGCGCGTGATGGTCTGACCGGTCAGCGCGAACCCGGCACGATCGGTTTCAGCGTCATCCGTGGTGGTGGGATTGTCGGGGAACACAGCGTCCTGTTCGCCGCCGAAGACGAGGTGATCACCCTGTCGCATTCGGCGCGTGATCGTACCCTGTTCGCGCGCGGCGCGGTCGAGGCCGGTCTGTGGGCCGCGTCTCAGGCTCCCGGTCTTTACGACATGCAGGACGTTCTGGGGTTTCGGTGAGGTGTGCTTCAACTCGCCGTGCGAAAGGGCCGCAACCGGCTTAAACCGGCGATAATCCCGAACACGACCAGCGCCATCAGGCTGAACTGGATGACGAATTCCGGCTCGCCGAAATCCGGCACGATCGGCGGCAGCCCATAGGCCATGGGCCACAGGCTGGCCCCCAGAAGGGTCAGGCACAGTCCCAGCATCAGCCGCCCAGCGGCGGGTATGCGCGAGAAAAAGCCAGCCACGACGCCCCCAGCCACCGCCGGCCACAGGTTGAGGCCGACGAGGGCTGCGCTCAGGAGATCGCCGATCAGGCTGAGGTATGCGGTCGGTTCCGACATAAGCGTCTCTTCTTAAATTCGCCTTTCTGGCGAAATGTGAGACGCTTTGCCCTTAAGGTAAAGGCCGTGGCTTACACAAGGGTGTGAAGTTGGGCGTGTGAAGTTGGGCGGGTGAATTAACCCCGTCCGGTTGAGCCGAAGCCGCCTGCACCGCGCGCTGTGTCCTCGAGGCTTTCGACGATTTCCCACTCGATGCGGGCGTGGCGCGCGACGACCATCTGGGCGATGCGGTCACCGCGGCGAATTTCGAAATCTTCGGCCCCCAGATTGACGAGGATGACCCCAACCTCGCCGCGATAGTCGGAATCGACCGTGCCGGGGGAGTTGAGGCAGGTAATACCGAACTTCAGCGCGAGGCCCGAACGCGGGCGCACCTGCACTTCGAAGCCCAGCGGCACGGCGACCTTAAGGCCCGTGGGCACCAGCGCGCGGCCCAGCGGCTTCAGCGTCAGTACCTCACCCTCAGAAATGGCGGCGCGCAGGTCGAGACCGGCGGAGCCTTCGGTTTCATAGGCGGGCAGGGCGAGACCAGCCGCGTGCGGCAACTGGATGATGTGGGCGGTCGGCGTATAGGTCATGTTCAGTCTTTTGTCAGTCTGTGGCTGAGATATTGAATAAGGTCATCGGCGACTTCGGCCTTGGTCAGTTTCTTACCGGCGGTCGGGCCTGAAGCATCGATGAGGATCATATTGGTGGTGTCGCGGTCGAAGACGTCCTTTGAGACATCGTTGGCCAGTATGGCGTCGGCGCCCTTGGTGCGCAGTTTGGTTTGGCCGTAGACCTCGACATTGCGCGTTTCCGCCGCGAAGCCGATGACCAGTCGCGGGCGTTGCGTTTCGTGGTGGCCGATGCTGGCCAGAATGTCGGGGTTCTTGACGAGGGTGAGGCTCAGTTCACCGTCGACGCCCTTTTTCTGTTTGTCGGCGGCCACCTCTTTGGCGCGCCAGTCGCCGACGGCGGCCACACCGATAAACACATCGGCAGGCAGGTGTGCATGTACGGCGTCATACATCTGCTGCGCCGTCACGACGTCGA
>JASGGL010000224.1:0-4064 GCA_047605065.1 Asticcacaulis sp. | reverse complement strand
TCATATGCATGGATGGAAGCTCCCCTGAGTCTTTTATATCATTGTTTTATGTTGCGTCCGATCCGCGACGTATCGCTTGTGCCCACGAATTGACAGCGCAGTCATTTTCACAGCATCGCCATATCGCCGCGCGCTTGTCCAGCCGGATTATGCCACCACCGCAACCGTATTCATCCCGCGCATATTCATGGCCGTGGGGGTGCACCCGGCAAAAGCAAACAAACAAGCCGTCACGGCTCTCCGACAGAAAACCGGGCGCGTAGCCCCACAGACACTGACCCTAAGCCGCCCCGGATACCCCCGGCCAGCTGCCTCGTTCACCTCATTCCGCCCCTATGGAAAAGGATCGTCAGGTTGATCGATTTTGACGTAATGTGAATATTTTAAATATGAAAATTCTCTTTTGCGTCAAATTGAGCTATTCTTGAGAATATTAGTATAAAGTAATTACATTATTGGTCAGTATAAAATAATTACTAATGAAATCGAATGTATAATAAATAGACGTTTTTGTCGTTTTTGAATTATAAATCACTATTCAACCTCACGAAACACGCCACATTCACGTCAAAATTGGCCACTTTTTGACATATTTATAGGCGTTTTTGTCCATGAAACGCGGATATTTGACGGAATCATAAAAATATCAGCGCTATTTATGGCAAAGCACTTGACTGATCACATTTGATCGTAAATGATCAAGGTGCTGATAAATTGATCATCGCGCCACATAGAGAACCACTCATGGGTACGCGGTGAGGGAGATACGCCTTCGGGGCTTGTTTTTGCGCCCCACGACCGCCCCGCCATCATGGGTCTTGCCGGATCGCTGCGCCTTTGCGCTGCGGCCCTGCGGCTACTGGTTCAGGGCTCAGGTCTTACAGGGCGTGCCTTCCGCTTCGATCTGTCCGCCGGTGTCAGAATTCCGCCGTCCCTCCCCGGACGAAAACACGGAGCCACCGCATCGCACTTGCTCAGGAGCCCAAAGGCATGATCCTTCGCCCGTCCACCCGTTTCTTTTCCGCCCGCCTGAAGTGCGGCACGGCGCTGACCGCCGTCGCCATGCTGGGCCTGTCCGGCGCCGCCTTCGCTCAGGTCGCTACGCCTGAAGCCCCGGCCGCACAGCCGCCCGCATCGGAAGAGATCGAAACCGTCGTCGTCACCGGCACCCGCGCCTCGCTGGCTTCGGCCATCAGCCGTAAAAAGCGCGCCGGAACCGTTTCCGACTCGATCGTCGCCGAAGATATCGGCCAGTTCCCGGACAAGAACGTCGGCGAAGCGCTGGGCCGCGTCACCGGCGTGCAGCTGTCGCGCGACATGGGCGAAGGCAATCAGGTCTCCATCCGCGGCGTCGAGCCCGACCTGAACCGCGTCGAAATCAACGGCATGAGCGTCATGTCGACCGCCGGTAACCTCAACGTCTACGGCGGCGGCGGGCGTTCCAACGACTTCCGCGAACTGCCGTCGGAAATCGTCAAGTCGATCGACGTGTTCAAGGGCTTCACCGCCGACATGACCGAAGGCGGCATCGGCGGCACGGTCGCCGTGACCACCAACCGCCCGCTCGATTTCAAAAAGCCGACCTTCTCGGTAACCGCCTCTTACCAGAACCTCGACACGGTCGATGGCTGGACGCCGCGCGCCAACCTGTTCGGCGCGACCAAGTTCCTCGACGGCCGTCTGGGCGTCATGGCCAATGTCACCTATGACCGCGTCAATACGCGCGGCGACTATTACGACGACCATTCGTGGGCGCGTCTGGCCGACTTCGACAATTCGGCGGAAAAGACCGCCAACTACTACAATCAGGGCTATGGTCAGGCCGTCAGCGACGCCATCGCCGGTGTCCAGTCGAAGGCCGCCTGCGCCACGCTCACCACGCCGGACGCCAGCAAGCTGACCACCGCTCAGGCACGCACCGCCTGTGAAACCCAGTGGTACGACTATAACCCCCGCGTGCCGCGCTACCGCGTGTGGACCCGCGACGACGAACGCGTCTCGGCCGAATTCCAGGTCCAGTACAAGATCAGCGATCGCATGGACGTGTGGGCCGGCTATCAGCATAACCGCCGCTCGCAGACGCTAAACGACATCAACTACGGCTCAGGCTTCACCTCGCTCGACGCCCTGAACTATTCGGCCAACGGTGCCAACTGCGCCCGCGTCACCCCCGCCACGGCGGCCAACACGCCGGGTATCAAGGTCGACGCCAACCATAACGTCACCGAATTCGTCATCGGCGACTGCGTCACCACCGCCAACCGCGGCGGTAACAACGCCTTCAGCATCTCGTCGCGCGACTTCTCCTACGTCTCGACCTCGAAGTACCTGCAATACGGCTTCAACTATCGCGGCGACCGCTGGCGCATCGAATTCGCCGGGTCGAACGCCGAAACCGAGACCCTGAGCCAGACCAATAACGTCAGCGTGTCGTTCAATACGCCGGGCCTTAAGGTCACGATCGATCCGAACACCTCGGCCCCGATCTTCACCTTCGCCAAGGGCTACAGCCCCGCCGACGCCTCGGCTGTCAACCAGTACCAGATCCAGTACCGTCCGTCGCAATCGGCCAACACCGAAGACCAGTACAAGATCGACTTCACCTATGACACCGACCTGCCCTTCCTCAAGGGCGTGAAGTTCGGCGGCCGCTTCACCGAAGGCGTCACCTCGGGCTACGGCTACGGCGGGTTCATCGTCAATGCCGGCGCCGATCTGGCCAGCGAGCTGGACAACACGGTCATCTACGCCAACTCGGTCAATTCGACCGCCACGGTCAGCAACACCGCCACGCTGGATCAGACGGCGGCGCTGTACGGCAATCCGTATCAGACGACCTACTGGAACACGACCGAGACCTGGTCGCGCGCCTTCTCCAATCAGGTCTTCGCCAACGCGATGACGCAACTGCCGTCGAACTTCTACTACGGTGGCACCAGCAACCTGCCGTCGGGCTGGCTCTACCCTGACTTCAACGGCATCGCTCAGTACCTCGACACGTCGCACTTCAATCTGAACAACCTGTACTCGACCGTCGGCAGCGACGGTAAGACCTACAATCAGATCCCGTACAACGTGAAGGAAACGACCGACGCTCAGTACGCCCGCTTCGACTACGGCTTCCCGGCCTTCGGTCTGGAGTTCGAAGGTAACTTCGGCGTCCGCCGCGTCCACACCGAAACCGTCGCTACGGGTCAGAACACCCGCCGCGAAACGCGTCTGGTCAACGGCGTGTCGACCACAGCCATCGTGTCGAACACCCTGACCTCGATGACCAAGGACTATACGGTGTGGCTGCCCAGCTATAACATCAACACCTGGATCATCCCGTCGCAACTGAACGTCCGCGCTGGTTTCGCCAAGCTGATGGCCCGTCCGCTGGTCAACTACCTCCAGCCCAGCGTCGACTGCACCATCAACTATACCAATGACGGTACGTCCGAAGACGGCCCCGACAGCTGTAACGCCGGCAATCCGGGCCTGAAGCCCTACCGCGCCGATCAGTTCGACGTGTCGTTCGAATACTATCCGAACCGCGACACCCAGCTGTCGGCAGGCTTCTTCTATAAGGACATCAAGTCCTTCTACATCGCCTCGCGCACCAATCTGGGTCAGCAGGACGTGTTCGGCGACGGCACGCTCTACTACTACAACACCTATATCAACGGTCAGGGCGCCAAGATTTCGGGCCTCGAACTGACGGCCAAGACCGCCTTCACCTTCCTGCCGGGCTGGCTGTCGGGCTTCGGCGCCGACGCCAACTACACCTATCAGGAAGCCAAGGATGTCGGCGTCTACAGCCAGCTCGACGGTTCCGAACTGCCCTATCCGGGCCTGTCCTCGGACAGCTACAACGTCACCTTCTGGTACGACAAGGGCCCGATCAATGCGCGTCTGGCCTATAACTACCGCTCGCAATATCTGGTGACCGCCGCCGATACGTCGCTCAACCCGGTGTTCAAGGACCCGACCGGCTATCTGGACGGCAAGATCACCTGGAAGCCCGGCCCCCAGGTCGATTCATCCTCTTCGGTCAGGTTCTTACCTTCGACGAACAGGCTGAG
>JASGGL010000223.1:0-4105 GCA_047605065.1 Asticcacaulis sp. | reverse complement strand
ACATAGGGGATAGACGTCAGAAAGCTGAACAGTTTTTTTGAAAAAAGTTTTGCCGCTATCCGCCGGATCGACAGCCGTCACTCGTCGAATTTCACATTATCATTTGTTTTTAAATGATTATTTTAAATTTTTCCCACCCAAAGACCGCCCGGGAAAAAAGCGAAGATGAACGAAGATGAACGCGTTTCTCAAAATCCGTTCAGCTTGGCCCCCGTATAAAGGTCCTCATCAACGACGGGATCGCCCCGCCGGACAGTTACCGAAAGGACAACCACCATGACGAAGATCAACAGCTCGAAGAAGATCATCCTGTCGGCCGTGGCTTCGGCCATGGTCCTCAGCGCCGGCCTCAGCGGTGCCGCCTCGGCCGGCGATCGCTACAATGACCGCGGCTACAGCAGCCGCAGCTATTCTGAGCCCTGCGCCGAACGCAAGACCAACAACAAGACCAACGGCGCCATTCTGGGCGCGGTCGCGGGGGCTGCAGTAGGTAATGGCGTTTCCGCCCGCAATTCGCGCACCGAAGGCACGCTTCTGGGTGCCGTGGTCGGCGGCCTGATCGGTGCCAAGGTCGGCGCGGACAACACCCAGTGCCAGTACTACGGCAACCGTGGCGACGACCGTTATGAGCGCCGTGACCGTTACGACGACCGCGCCCGTTATGAGCGCTACGACCGCCGCGACGATCGCGCCAACTATGAGCGTTACGACCGTCGTTAATCCCTCACAGGACCGCCTCTGCCGCTTCGTCCCTGAAGCGGCGGGGGCCACTGCCGCCCTGCGCCACCGTCCCCCGGCGCAGGGCTTTTTTTTGCTTAGTTCGTGCCCTTCTTGCGGTTCCAGGCGAAGGCCTTGGCCCCCCAATAGTTCCACACCCCACTCAGGAGCGCCGCCGAAATACCCGCCGCGAACCAGTGGATGCCGAAATAATCCTTGAACAGAATGGCGACGCCGAGGCTGAGCAGCGCGCCGATCGAACAGGCGAAGTAGAAGCCGAACAGGCCGGTAACCATCGGCCAGCCCTTGAGGCGCTGATCGCGGAAGGTCAGGACGTTGTTCAGGTAGAAGTTCCACGTCATCGACAGCCAGATGGCCAGACCGTAATTGATGATGTCGTCGTAGCGCACCTGATAGCGATAGAGCGGCAGCCCGCCATCGACGCGCAGCAGATAGTGGCTGAGCGCCAGAATGAGGGCGTAAACAAACGCACCGGACACACCGACCAGACCGAACAGCACGAAACGCGCGGTAATCAGGCCGCCCGTCGCTTTTTCGACCAGAAGCGCCCCCAGATCGAGCACGACGCGGATATCGAGCTTCGATTCGCCGCCCTGACGCTGACGCAGCGACGCCTTGACCTCGCCGAAGCGCGGCTTGACCTTGGTCGAAGCGACCAGATCGACCAGAATTTTGAAACCCACACCGGTCAGATTCGGACGCGCCGTCTCGTACCAGGCGCGCGTCATCATGAAACAACCGCTCATCGGGTCGGTCAGGGGTGCTTTCAGCACCAGACCCGTGGCCAGAGTCGCGGCCTTCGAGCCCAGATCGCGGATAAGGCTGAGGCCCGTATCGGTCTTGCCGATATAGCGCGAGGCGCAGACCAGATCCTTATCGCCCTTGAGAATCATGTCGGCCAGTTCGCGGATGGCCACCGGATCGTGCTGACCGTCGCCGTCCATAATGCCGAGCACGCGGCCATGCGCGATGTCCCAGCCCCTGATGGCCGCCGACGACAGGCCGCGCTCGCCCTTACGCACGAACAGGCGTACGCGCGGATCGCTCTGCCCCAGCGCGGTGACTTCCGCCGCCGTATTGTCCTTCGAATCGTCATCGACCACGACGATCTCGTAATTGATCCCTTCGAGGTGACCGGCGATTTCGGTGATCACGCCGCGGATGGCCGCGCCTTCATTCAGGGTGCAGATGATGAGGCTGAGGTCGGGCGCGGTCCCTTCACGCGCGGATTCAGCGGCAAAATTTGCGTCTGGCAAAAACAACTCCTGAAACTTATGGTGCGGCTTAGGCGGCCGGTTCAGGCCGCGATATATAACACTCTTTTGATTTGGCATAGCGGCATCAAGATGGCGGCAAGATTACGCCCGCCCGTCCGACCGCCAGAGCCTGAGGCCCAGTATGAAGTTTATGTCGCCTGCGGTCCGCAAAGGCCTGATCGTTTTTCTGTTCCTGCTGCCGCTTTTGTCGGGTGTGCTGGGCAAGATCGCCAAGTCGAACGCCTGGTTCGGCGATTATCGCGCAGTCGCCTGCGGGGCGCAGAAAATCATCGATGGTGGCGCGCTTTATGACATGAACCTCACCTGCCCGAACATGGAAGGCACCACCGCCGTCTATGTCTATCTGCCTGTGGTGGCCGAAGCCTTTGCCGGTGTGATTCGCCTGATCGGTCAGGACGGCATGATCTGGCTCTATGGGGCGCTTTATATACTCAGCCTGATCGTCCTTCTGGGCGGCACCTATCTTTATCCTCCCTTGCGAGCCCTTGGGCGTAGCGGGGGAGGTGGATTGCATCCTACCCTGATCGACAAAATTCCCTTTGCCGCGTTTCTGACGGGCAGCGCCGTCGTCTGGGGCAATATCGCCGTCCTGTGTCATGCCGCTGTTCTGGCATCGGCGCTTGTGGCCAAACGCTTCCCGTGGTTGTTCGCCGCCGTAGTGGCCCTTTGCGGCGTCATCAAGCCGGTCTTCCTGACCTATCTTCTGGTCCTGCTGTTCCTCGATATTCCCTTGTGGAAACGCCTCGGCTGGGCCGTGCTGGCCGCCGTGGCGGGCGTCCTGCCGACGCTTCTGTTCGCCGCCGAAGGCTCTGCCCTGTCGGAAAGCTGGCGGGCGACGCTTAGCGCCTTCGTCTATACCACCACCCCCGGTGAAAGCTTCTACGGCTGGCTGGGCCTGATCGGCCTGCGCGGCGACAGCGCGCTGGCCAACATCGGCTGGCTGGTCTTCGCCGGGCTGATGACCTTAAGCGGCCTCTGCATCGCCGAAGGCCTTAAGCTCGACACCCGTGCCCGTATCTGGCTGGGCCTCAGCCTCGGCACCCTGTGCATTCCGCGCCTGATGTCGCAGGACGTCTTCCTGATCGGCGTGGGGCTGGTCTATATCGCCCTCTATGCCCGTAACTTAAGCGCGACCTCCAAACCCCTGATTGTCCTCAAGGATCGCGGCCGCACCCTTTTGACCCCTATCTGCGTCTTTGCCCTGATCGGCGGCGCGGCAGAGCTTGGCGACTACACCACGCGTATGGCCACCCTCGCCTTAAGCCTCTACGCCCTCGCCCTCGGTGCCATGACCCTCGTTCAGCGCCGTGACGCCATTGCGGCGGCTCTGCTGCCGCGAAAGGCCGCCTGATGCCCCCCTCTCCTGCGCGCCATAGCCGCGCCCTTACCGCCTTTTTCGTCGCCCTGTTCACCATGCCGGTCTGGTCATCGCTGCTGGGCCGTCTGGTCAAGGGCAAGTGGTGGCTCAACGACTTCGATTCGCTGATCTGCGGGGCCGATCACATCCGGCGCGGCCTGTCGCCCTACGCCCTGCAACCCGTCTGCGACGGCATTAATCCGGCCCCCTTCGTCTACCCGCCGTCTATCGCCGCCTTTTTCGCCCCCCTGACCGCCGCCCTGAGTTTCGATCAGTTGCGCCTGATCTACGCCCTGCTGCTCATCCCCGTGGTGGCCTTAAGCGTGTGGTACGTCTTCGTGAAGGCGTTTCCCGACATGAGCCTGCGCTGGCGGGTGCTGGGCTGCGCCATCCTGACCGGCAGTTCGCTGGCCAGCGGCAATATCAGCCTGATCCTGCACGGCCTGATCCTGCTGAGTGCCCTGTGCCTGAACCGTCACCGCTGGCCCTTCCTGATCGCGGTCATCGCCGCCGCCTTCATCAAGCCTGTGCTGCTCACCTACCTCGTCGTCCTGCTCTATCAGGAGCGTAAGCTCCTAAGCCGCGCCCTCTTCACGGTCATCGGCGCGGCAGGTGGCATTATCGCCTTCCTCATCGCCTCGCACGGCAGCGGCGCACTGCACGACGAATGGCTGATGCGCATGGATCAGATCGTCCTTACCCAGCAGCCGGGGATCAGCTTCTTCGCCTGGGC
>JASGGL010000222.1:0-4122 GCA_047605065.1 Asticcacaulis sp. | reverse complement strand
GTCTGAAGCCACAGCGGCATCAGCAGGTTGTTGCCGAAGAAGACCGCATAGGCCGCGCACAGGGCGATGACCCCAAAGGCGAAGTTGCGGCTTTTGAACAGGCTGAGATCGACGACCGGGTTCTTTTCGTTCAGTTCCCAGATCAGCCAGGCAATAAAGCCGATCAGGGCCATGATCGACATGATGACGATCTGAGCCGAGTTGAACCAGTCGGCGTCCTTACCGGTATCGAGCACCAGCTGCAGCGTACCGACCCAGAAGACCAGCAGCGAGAACGAAATCATGTTCAGCTTGCGCGGCATGGTCGGCGTTTCGCGGTTGTGCATGAAGCGCCAGCAGATCCACGTACAGGCGATACCCACCGGCACATTGATGAGGAATATCCATTCCCACGCAAAATTATCGGAGATCCAGCCGCCGAGGATCGGCCCCAGCACGGGCGCCACCAGCGTGGTCATCGACCACACCCCCAGCGCCGTCGCGCGTTTGCTGGGCGGGAAGATCATGATCAGCAGGGCCTGCGACCCCGGAATCATCGGACCCGACACCGCGCCCTGAAGGATGCGGAACAGGATCAGCGACGGCAGGTTCCATGCGATCCCGCACAGGAAGGAGGCAATAGTGAACAGGGCCACCGAGGCGACGAAGGTCCGCACCACGCCGAAACGCATCATCAGCCAGCCTGTAAGCGGCACCGAGATGCCGTTGGCCACGGCGAACGAGGTGATAACCCACGTCCCCTGATCGGACGCCACCCCCAGATTACCGGCGATGGTCGGCAAGGCGACATTGGCGATGGTGGAATCGAGCACCTGCATGAAGGTGCCCAGCGCCAGCGCCACGGCGGCCAGCGCCAGAGACACACCCGTCAGGGGCGGCGGCATGGTATTTGGGGATGCTGAGGCCATATATCCGGCTCACTCTCTAACCTCCCCCCTGATATCAGGGGGGATGCCGGCATAGCCGGAGGGGGGTTATGCGGTGGCTTTAACCCCACCGTCGTTTTCGCTAAGGCTCAAACGCCACCTCCCCTGAAACGCCAGTTCGGCACAGCCAAATCAGGGGAGGCACAGTTTCTGGCTTACTTCTTTTCCGAAACGTCGATCTTTGCCTTCATCGACAGGCCGACGCGCAGCGGATGCGCCTTCAGTTCCTTCGGATCGAGCTGGATGCGTACCGGCAGGCGCTGAACCACCTTGATCCAGTTGCCCGAAGCGTTCTGAGCGGGGATCAGCGAGAAGGCCGAACCGGTGCCGCCGGAAACGCCGACGACCTTGCCCTTGAACTTGACGCCTTCGCCGTAAAGATCAGAGGTCAGTTCGACTTCCTGACCCGGCTGCACCTTCTTGAGCTGCACTTCCTTGAAGTTGGCATCGACATAGGCGTCGGCCACCGGCACCACGGCCATCAGCGAAGTACCGATACCGACCTGCTGACCGACCTGAACCGACTTCTTGGTCACGATGCCCGACATGGGCGCGCGCACCACGGTACGTTCCAGCGCCAGACGCGCCGAAGCCAGACGCGCCTGAGCGGCCATGACTTCCGGGTTCTGGCCCGGTTGCACCCCGGCGATCAGGGTGGCGTTGGTCTGACGGTTGCCTTCCGAAGTCTGCAGGGCCGCTTCGGCCTGAACGCGGGCGGCGCGCGCAGCGTTCAGATTGGCGATGGCGGCGGCATAGGCGCTTTCGGTCGACACGACCTCTTCCTGCGACACCGCACCCGACGTGGCCAGATTGCGACGGCGTTCGAATTCGAACTTGGTGCGCACCACCTCGGCTTCGGCGGCCTTGATGCCCGCTTCGGCGCGCATGATATCCGCCTGACGCGCGCCCATCTGACCGGCCAGCGCCTTGTCACTGGCGTAGTAGCCCATGACGCGACGTTCAGCCGAGGCCAGCGTCGCTTCGGCCGAGGCCACGGCGATCTTCGCATCGGCGTCGTCGATGACCATCAGGACGTCACCGGCCTTCACCATCTGCGTCTCATTGACCAGAATGCGGGCGACGGGACCGGCGACCTGCGCGTTGACCTGAGCCGTTTCGGCCCCGACATAGGCGTTATCGGTGGACACATAGTGCGACCCGACCAGCAGGTAATAGGCCCCGTAACCAATGACACCGACGGCGACCACGGCGGCCAGACCGGTCAGGAGCTGACGACGGCGACCGTCGGATTTGGCGGACGACGTCTGGGCGGGCGCGACCGGGGAAGCAGATTGTTCAGGAGTATCGGACATGGTGTGACTTCGCTCTTCGGCTTGGAATTCAGTAGGAACCGCCCAGGGCCTTGACCATGGCGACTTCGAGGGTCAGGGCGCGGCTTTGCAGGGCTGTGTTGGTATTGCGTTGGGTAAGCAGGTTCTGTTCGCTCAGAAGCAGACTGGCGTAATCGCTCAGGCCGGCCTCATAGCGCAGGCGCGCCAAACGATAAGCCTCTTCGCTGGCGCTCAGAGCTTCGTTCGACAGGCGCAGGCGCTCGGCCAGAGCCTTCTGGCTGGCGCCGGTGTCGGCGACTTCCTGCATGGCGTTGACGACGGCCTGATTGTAGTTGGCCAGCGCCACCGCCTGATCGGCTTCGGCCCCGCGTAAGGACGCCTTCAGGCTGCCACCTTCGAACAGGGGCAGGCTGATGACCGGACCGGCGTTAATGGCGTCCATGCCCGAACCGGACAGGTCGTTGAGGAATACCTTGCCCGCAAAGGCCATCAGGTTGACATTGGGATAGAAGGCCGCCTTGGCGCGCTTGGTGCCGAAGGCTGCCTGCTCGGCGCGGGCGCGGGCCGCGGCCACGTCCGGACGGCGGGCGACCAGTTCGAGGTCGATACGTTCCGGAGCGGCAAAATCATGGGCATCCGGCAGGACCGGCCTGGGGAGCGCCTCACCGAAGGCAGGTCCCTGCCCGGCCAGAGCCGCGATCAGGTGACGCTGGATCAGGATACGCTCATTCAGCGCGGCCACATCGCCTCTGGCGTTGGCGACATTGGCGCGGGCCTGCTCCTGCTCGGCGCGCGGACGCAAGCCCCCGGCCACCTTCTGCGAAACCAGCGCTTCGGAATCCTGACGGATGCCCTGAGCGCGCTGGGCGACGTCGAGGTCCTTATAGAGATGGCCCAGTTCGAACCAGGCATTGACCAGAGCGGTCGACAGGACCAGTACCGATTGCTGTCCGTCGGCGCGCGCCGCGTCCGAAGCCGAGGTCGCCGCCTTTACACCGGCGCGGTTCTTGCCCCAGAAGTCGATCTCCCAGCCAAAATTGATACCGCCTACGGTTAACGAATCGATTGCAGGATTTTTACCACCCATTTGCAGCGAAGCGCCCAAAGCCGTGGCCGTGGGATAAAGGCTCGCCTTCTGCCCGTCTTCGAGCGCACGCGCCTTCAGAAGACGACCAGCAGCCGCCGACAGGTTCGGGGAATCACGCAGTGCAGTTTCGACCAGATCGGTCAGGGCCGGATCCTTATAACCTTCCCACCAGCGCCCGATCAGCATGTCCTGAGGCATGGCGACAGATGCGCGCGGAATGGAGGCATCGGGCTCGCTCTTGGGCAGGGCCGCGCAGGCGGTCATCGCCATGGCAGACACACCCAGCAAAAGCAGGGTTGCGGGTCGAAATTTTTGGCCTTTCGCGCATTCAGCACCAAAAACCGTTGCACACTTTTTGGGATGCGCTCGGAAAACAAACATCAGGAACGCCCTTCGTTTCGAACCGTACGGTACGGTCATTTATGGGTTGCGCCTATACGCCCCCGGCGCTATATTGTCAACCGAACCGTACGGTACGGTCAGGAAAATTTTTCGCACTGCGAAAGCCCTGATGTGCTGACGACACATATTTAGAACGCAGCGCGCCACGATGTCTGGAAATGACCGCGCAGCGACACCGAGGCTGAAATGCAAGAGCTGAAATCCCGTCCTGACAAGGACACCCGCCGCGAGGCCATACTGGATGTGGCCAGCCGGATCTTCCTCGAAGAAGGTTTCGATGCCGCCTCCATGTCGGCCATCGCCGCACGCGTGGGCGGGTCCAAGGGCACGCTTTATAACTATTTCAAGAACAAGGAAGAGCTGTTCGAAGCCTTTGTCGACCGCCACTGCGTCCTGCATGCGGCCCTGATCGACT
>JASGGL010000221.1:0-4127 GCA_047605065.1 Asticcacaulis sp. | reverse complement strand
GTCGTGGATGATGTTCGGCCCGAACTGGTTGCGCAGGCCTTCGACGACGATCGGCGCTTGAGACGGGGCGGCGGGAGGGGGCGTGTTCTGGCTCATTTGAAGTCGAACCCGTTGAACATCATAGCGAACAGGGCGTCGATCAGGATGATGCTGAAAATGGCCTGCACCACGGCGCGCGTCACCTGACGGCCCAGCGAAATCACGTCTTCCGACACGTTCATCCCCAACCGGCAGCCGATGATGGTGATGGCGGCGGCGAAGAAGGGCACCTTGATCATGCCAACGAAGTAATTCACGAACGGCACGTATTCGGTCATGCGCGCGGCCATGAAGTGCGGCCCGTAGCCAAGCTGCGCCCATACGACGACAAACCCGCCGGCAAGGCCAGCCATCGACCCGATAAAGGTGACCAGCGGCAGGGTGATGACCAGCGCCACCAGACGCGGGAAGATCAGGGCGTCAAAGGGGTTGATGCCCATGACGCGCATGGCGTCGATTTCCTGATTCATCTTCATCGCGCCGATTTCGGCGGTAAAGGACGAGGCCGAGCGTCCGGCGATCAGGACGGCGGCGATGACCGGGCCGAATTCACGCAGGACCGAAATCCCTATCAGTTCGACGGCAAAGACCGCCGCGCCGAATTGCTTGAGCTGAAGAATACCCAGAAAGGCGATAACCGCGCCGACGAAGAAGTTGGTGACGCAGACCACCATGATAGAGCCGAAACCCGCCTGCTGCATCTGCGCCACCAGCGGCGTCCAGCGCAGGCGGCCCGGCGTGAAAAACGACAGGAAGGCCGTACCGACCAGTTGTCCGACAAAGGCGTTCAGGTCGCGCAGGTCGCTGAGGAAATCGGCGGTGCCGCGCCCGATCTGCGCCAGTTCGGAAACGACGGTGGGTTTATGGCGCTTGGTGGCGGCTTCGGCATCGACGACCTGGGGCTGAAGGTCGCTGACCAGTGCGTAGATCGGGCCAAAGCGGTCGTCGCCCGCAAAGACTTCCTGATTGCGATCACCCACAACGCTGCTCAGGGCGCTACGTAGCGCATAAGCCCCGGCGGTGTCGAAGGCTTTGAGTTCCGTAGCGTCAATCCGGATGTCTGTCGCGGATTTCAAACCGCTTTTCAGGGTGCTTTTTAGGCGCTCTCCGGCGTCGCGCAGGGAAAGCGTCGTCCATTCACCCGTCAGCCTGACGAGGGTGGCACCGTCTTCCCGCGGCGTCTCGATTTTGAAATCAGCCTTAGACATTAACCTATTGGTAAAGGTAATTCGCGTTGACCGCTATTCACATACGCTGGAAAAGATAAGTTTCCGGTAACGGAAATACAATCCGCCCCAGCCGAGCGTAGGGTAATGTGGTTATTCGGCACCGCTCAGGCGGATGCGCCAGATGCCCTTGATGCCTTCGAATTCGACGACCTTGCCCTTGCGCACCACTTCGATACGTCCGGCCTCGACCAGCTGACCGATGGCGGCGCGTACCTGAGGCAACTGACGGCGCCAGTTTTCCTCGTTTATACTTTTAGCGACTTGATTGGGGCTCAGGGTTTCCTTATCTCCCAGATCGTTCAGGAGTTCGATAATCAGCTCTTCCACCGGGTTCGCCATGTCGGGCCCAATCTTTTTTGTGTGTTTGAAACGAGGTATGCCATGGCCGATCAGCTCCAACCCATTCAGGTTGAGGACGGCGAGTTCAAAGGGTGGTTCCTTTCGCCTTTCCACGACGACTATGTCAACCACATCGGGCCGTTTTATTATCTGCCCGACGCCGACGGCAATATGCAGGTGGCGCTTAAGGTCGAGCAGCGGCACCTCAATGGCGGTGGCATTATGCATGGCGGCTGCCTGTTGTCGCTGGCCGACACCGCGCTCTATGTTTTCGCGCTGCAAAACCTCCAGACCTCCGGCGGCGTGACCATGCAACTCGATGCACAGTTCCTCAGCCCCGGCAATCTGGGCGATATCGTCGTCGCCACGGGGGAAATCACCCGCGCAGGTCAGTCGACCATCTTCGGGCGCGGTCAGATCCGGGTCGGCGACCGCATGGTCATGACTTTCTCCGGCGTCATCAAGCGCGCGAGCAAGTCGGGTGCGTAAAGAAGTTTAGCCACAAAAAGCACGAAAAGCACCAACGAGAGGGCGGCATCTTCGGCGCGAAGCGCCATCCCCTGCCGTCCCCTGTATGTCTGGCTGTACGTTGCCGGGATTTTCAGACAAGAGCCTCGCCGCAGCCTTTTCGTGCTTTTGGTGTTTTTCGTGGCTAACGCTTACGTCTTCAAAGCCACGTCATATTTTGCTTCGGTCTTTGACGTGATTTCGTCGAGCGTGACATCCGGAGCCAGTTCGATGAGGGTGAGGCCTGAGCCATCGGGCTTCACCTCGAACACTCCCAGCGTCGAGATGATCAGATTGACCACCCCCGCCCCGGTCAGCGGCAGGGTGCAGGCCTTCAGCACCTTGGACTCGCCCGCCTTGTTGGCGTGCTCCATCACCACCACGACCTTCTTCACACCGGCCACAAGGTCCATGGCCCCGCCCATCCCCTTGACCAGCTTTCCGGGGATCATCCAGTTGGCGATGTCGCCGTTTTCAGCCACCTCCATCGCCCCGAGGATCGTCAGGTCGATATGCCCGCCGCGGATCATGGCAAATGAGTCCGACGACGAGAAATAGCTCGTTTCAGGCAGTTCGGTGATCGTCTGCTTGCCGGCATTGATCAGGTCCGGGTCCACCTCATCCTCATAGGGGAACGGGCCCATGCCCAGCATGCCGTTCTCCGACTGGAAGGTCACCGTCATGCCCTGAGGGATGTGGTTGGCCACCAGCGTCGGTATGCCGATCCCCAGATTGACGTAATAGCCGTCCTGCAATTCCTTGGCAGCGCGGGCTGCCAGATCGTCTCTCGTCCACGGCATGATCAGGCTCCTTCTCTCTGACGCACGGTGCGCTGTTCGATGCGCTTCTCGAACGTCCCCTTGACGATCCGGTCGACATAGATGCCCGGCGTGTGGATCTGATCGGGGTCAAGCGACCCCACCGGCACGATCTCCTCGACCTCGGCCACGCAGACCTTGCCCGCCGTCGCCATCATCGGGTTGAAGTTGCGCGCCGTCTTGCGGAAGACCAGATTGCCGCGCTCATCGGCCTTCCACGCCTTGACGATCGACAGATCGGCAACAAGGCCGGTCTCCAGCACATAGGTCCGGCCGTTGAATTCTTTCAGTTCCTTGCCCTCGGCGACCAGCGTGCCGACGCCGGTGGCGGTATAGAAGCCCGGAATGCCCGCGCCGCCAGCCCGGATACGCTCAGCCAGCGTGCCCTGCGGATTGAACTCGAGCTCAAGCTCACCCGACAGATACTGACGCTCGAACTCCTTGTTCTCACCGACATAGGAGGAGATCATCTTTTTGATCTGACGCGTGTTGAGCAGCATCCCCAGTCCGAAGCCATCGACCCCGGCATTGTTCGATATGGCCGTGATCCCGGTCACGCCGGTGTCGCGCAGCGCCGCGATCAGGTTCTCAGGGATGCCGCAGAGACCAAAGCCCCCCGCCATCACAACCATCCCGTCAAAGGCCAACCCCTCCAACGCAACCTTCGCATCCGGATATATCTTCTCAGGCATCAGTGGTCTCCGTTCGCTTGTCAGGAGAACCTAAAGCGCATCCCGAAAACTGTGAAGCCCTTTTCCGATAAAGGCGCGGGACGTTGTGCATAATTCGGTGCGGGCGTCTCATTTCACCTCAGGACGGCGGACGGCCAGACCGCAACGGCGACCCCGTCCATGCCCTCAGGCGATGAAGCCGGGCCGGGTGGCTATGCAATTCTGGAAAAATTTCCTTCACAAATCTACCTGTGGTGGTATTTAAAAATACAACGTTATTTTCAAGGGGGCTATGTTGAAAAAGGTTGTCATTTTTAGTCTGGCGGCTGGGTTTGCCACCAGCGGAGTCTGTGCGGAGGTCAAAAACGTCCCCGCATCTACACCAGCCGTCGCACCTGTCGTCGCGCCCGGGCCTATGCTGGCGCCACCACCTCCTCCACTTCCGCCGCCGCCTCGGCCAGCACCACCACCAGCGCCTTTCCTGAAGCCGACGTCGACTGAATTAACCGCGTGCGTCAGTCTGA
>JASGGL010000220.1:0-4188 GCA_047605065.1 Asticcacaulis sp. | reverse complement strand
AGAAGAAGAAGGCAGCCGCGGCTGCACCGCCCCCTTCCGGCGACGCGCTGCACTAGAGCGCATTCCGAAAAGTGTGCAACGGTTTTGGCTTCGCCGAACTCCGTTTCGGAATCAAATGCACGATAAAACAAAAACTTAGAACACGTTCCGATCCAGTCTGATCGGAACGTGTTCTAAACATCTTTAACAACGCCTCCGGCCCTCGCCGGGGGCGTTTTTGTTTCAGGTTTTTTACATTTCAAGACTTGGTTAAGCCTGAGCCGTTAAGCTAACCGCGTTAGCAGAAGGCTCAACGCAATGAATATCGGCAGCACATATGCCAGTCGCAGCGCGACCGCCGCGAGCGTACTCGACAGCCTGAGGGCGTTGAAAGCGCAGAAGGATACGGAAAAGACCGCCGCCCAGAAACAGGCGACCGAGGATATCCGCGACCTGCCGAAAAAAGCGCGCGACGATACCCGCGCCCGCGCCAAGGCCAAGCTGATGCAGCTTGTCGACCGCATGAAGATCATCAAAAAGCTGGGCGAAAGCGACCCCAAGATCATGGCCAAATTGCTGGCCGGGGTGATGAAGGAGCTTAAGGCCGCCGTGAAGGAGTACGTCCGGGCGGGCGGTAATTCGAGCGACGTCTCAGGCTTTTCCACCGCGCAGGCCACGGCAAGCGCGCCCGTCCCCGCTGAAGAAAAAGACATCAAGGCCGCCGAAGCGGACGCCACCGAAACCGCAGATGCCGTGGATGAGGCCGAAGCGACTGCGGAAGAGGCCCCCACCGAAGGCGTTGAAAACACCGCCGATGTCGATGACGCCGACACGGCCGCAGAAACTTCTGAAACGTCTGCGACGACAGAAACCACTGAGCGGGTACAGACGCCCCTTGAGGCCCGCACCGCCGCCGAAGCCTATGTGAAAACCGAACGCGACCGCGCTCAGGGCGAACTGATGGAGGTCGGCGAGTTCATGCGGCTGGTGCGCGGTTTCGTGAAGGGCATCAAAGAGCAACTGGAAATCGCCAAGATCAAGCTGGCCTTCCAGACGGTTGGCAAGGACACGGTGGAGGACTTCCGCAGTTCCTATGAAGACATGAAGGAAATCGAGGAAGAGTTCGAAGACCTCAGCAAAGGGCTGGACGACGAACGCGCCGTCTTCGGGCCGAAATCGGTGCTGTACGCCTAAAGCGCACCTTTCCCACCGAGGCGTTAAGTCCTACAGGAAACTGTACGGCTCGATATCGGTGACCACGCGCACCGCATTGGGCGTCTTTACGCTTTTCAGCCACGCCGTCATGAAACCCTGAAGATCGCGGTTGCGATCCGCCCGCACCAGAAAGCGCTTGCGCCACATGCCACGCACCAGACTGAGCGGGGCATCGGCGGGGCCGTAGACATCGACGCCTTCGGCATTGGGTATCGCCAGAGCCAGCTCTTTGGAAAAGCGATTGAGCAGGCCATTGTCCTTAGCCGACAGGATCACCGCCGCCAGACGCCCATAGGGCGGGAAGCGGGTGATTTCCCGGTTCATCTGCTCATAGGCGTAAAAGGCCTCTCGGTCCTGCGCCTGAAGCGCCTGCATCACCGGATGTTCCGGCGTATAGGTTTGCAGCACGGCGCGCCCCGCCTTGGCCGCCCGCCCCGCCCGGCCCGTGGCCTGCGCCAGAAGCTGGAAGGTGCGCTCCGCCGCCCGCAGATCGCCGCCCTTGAGCCCCAGATCGGCGTCGACTATGCCCACCAGAGTCAGGTTGAGGAAGTTGTGCCCCTTGGCCGCTGCCTGCGTGGCAATCAGAATATCGATCTCGTGGTTTTCCACCCGCTTGATCAGGGCCGCCGACGAATCCGCATCCGGCGTCGTGTCCGATGAAAAGATTTCGGCTCGTGCCTCCGGGAAGCGTTCGCGCACCTCTTCCAGAATGCGTTCGACCCCCGGCCCGATCGATGTCAGGCTGTCGAGCGCGCCGCAATGCGGGCAACGGTCGGGTTTCTTCATCCAGAACCCGGTCAGGTGACAGACCAGCCGACCGGACGCACGATGTTCGACCAGCCAGCTATCGGTTTTGGGCGAGGTCATGCGCTCACCGCACGCCCGGCACAGGACCAGCGGCGCATAGCCCCGGCGATTCAGGAACAGCAACACCTGCTCGCGCCTTTGCAGGGTCGCCAGTATTTCCGCCACCAGCGGATCGGACAGCCAGACGTCCTTTTCCGGTGGGTGCGCCTTCATATCGATCAGGGCGATGTCGGGCAGTTGCGCCTCACCATGGCGGCTTTCCAGCCGTACCCAGGCGTAACGGCCCTTCTGGGCATTGGTCAGGGTTTCCAGTGAGGGCGTCGCCGAGGCCATGACCACCATGAAACCGTCGCGGTGGGCACGCATGACGGCAAGATCGCGCGCCTGATAGCGCACGCCCTCTTCCTGTTTGTAGGAACCGTCGTGTTCTTCGTCGATGACGATCAGGCGCAGATTGTTGTACGGCAAGAACAGGGCCGAACGCGCCCCGACGACAAGGCGCGCCTCACCCGACGCCACCCCTTCCCAGATGCGTCGGCGCTGAGATGGCGAAACCGCCGAGTGCCATTGCACGGGATCGACACCGAAGCGGTTTTTCAGTCGCCCCATGACCGCCGTGGTCAGGGCGATTTCCGGCAGTAGCACCAGCACCTGCGCAGAGGGGTCATCGCGCAGGGTGCGCGCCACGCTTTCCAGATACACCTCGGTCTTGCCCGAACCGGTCACACCGTCCAGCAGGACCGGTGCAAAGCCCTGACGATCCCATTCATTCTGCAAAAGCCGGTCAGCGGCGGCCTGATCCGGATTGAGCGCCGCCACCTTGTAATCCGGGTCGGGGACCGCGAAACCTTCGGTGCTTAGCTCGACCTTGTCCAGCCACCCCTTCTTTTCCAGCGTCTGCACCACGCCGGGGGTTACCCCCGCCGCCTGCGCCAGTTCCGCCGCCGTCAGCGGCAGGACAGCACAGTCCAGTACGCGCGACTGCTTCGGCGTGGGCTTGACCGCTTCGGTATCGCTGCGCACATAGCCGTAACGCGCCTGCGCCCGTGGGGTCTTCAGTGCCTGCAAGCATCCCTTCAGGAAGGTACCCGGCGCGGTCAGGGTCCAGCCCGCCGCCCACAGCCAGAAGTTCAGGGTTTTTTCCGGCACGCGCGGATCGTCTATGCGCGTGGCCACCGGCTTAAGCTTCAGCGTTTCGGGTGCGCGCTCGCCCATATCGACAACCAGCCCGCGCACCCTGGCATGGCCCAGCGGCACCCAGACGTGGTCACCCACCGACAGGTCCATATCCGCCGGAACCAGATAGTCCAGCGCCGTTTCCATAGGGGCCAGCACCACGACCTTCGCGCACCGCGTGGCAGCGGTGTCAGGATCGGGCAAGGCGGCGGCGTGACTGTCCATAAGATTTTAAGCGTTAACCATAGATTTGACTCATCCCCGCACTGATTTTATGCCATCACTGAGGACAACGCCAAGATTAACCTGCTGTTTACCGAGCATGTCCTCAGATTTCCGCGACCCGACGACGACCGAACGCCTCGCCGCGCTGATGGATTATCAGACGCTGCGCGGTTTGTTGCCGGATTTTGCGCAGGAACTGAAGCAGGATCGCGAACTGCTCGAGGCGCTGGGCCTGCAAACCCGCGGCAAGACCCTGATAGATTTCGGCCCCGCGGCCCTGTCGCGCCTTGAGGCCAAGGCTATCCGCGATTTCGACATGCGCCGTCAGATCGAAATGACCGCCCGCGCCAATTTCGACGCTCAGGGGCAGGCCCACGCCATGGCCCTGTCGCTTATGGAGGCGCGCAATCACTCCGATCTCGCCCGCCGTCTGCGCGAAGAAGCCTATGCGCGCTTCGGTCTGGTCAGCGCAACCATCGCTCTGGAAGACACCGCTCCTATCCCGCTGGGCTGGATGACGCTCGATTACGGCGGGGTCGATTATATTGTCGGTGAGACCGGCCTGTCGCTTCTGGGGCCTGACGGCGTTTGCCGCGCCCTGTTCGGCGATGATGTCCGCCGCGTCAAATCCGCTGCGGTCATCCGCACGGCCATGTGGCGCGAGGGCCGCCCCGGCGCGGTGTCCTTCGGTTCCGCCGACTGGGAAGGCTTCAGCCCGGAGATGGGCGCCGAACTGGTCGCCTTCATCGCCCGCGTCGTTGAACGCGTCGCCGAGCGCTGGCCTAT
>JASGGL010000219.1:0-4211 GCA_047605065.1 Asticcacaulis sp. | reverse complement strand
TGCGGCATGTTCGCCGCCGTCGGCATCACGCTGGTCGATTTCAAGATCGAGTTCGGCCGCCTGTTCGAAGGCGAGTTCTCGCGCGTCATTCTGGCCGACGAAATCAGCCCGGACTCCTGCCGTCTGTGGGACAGCGCCTCGGGCGAAAAGCTCGATAAGGACCGCTTCCGCCGCGATCTCGGCAATGTCATCGAATCCTATACCGAGGTGGCCAAACGCCTCGGCATTATGAAAGACATGCCCCGCGTCATCGAAGGCGGCGCGCAGTAACCCCTTTAAGGCCCCCGATCCACCGGCGGGCCTTTTCACTGACAAGAGTATCCTAAGGACGAACCTCAATCATGAAAGCCACGGTGCATATCTTCCTCAAGGCCGGTGTTCTCGACGTGCAGGGCAAGGCCGTCGAAGGCGCGCTTAACGGCCTCGGCCCGGTCAACAACTGGGGCGGTGTCGCCAATGTCCGCGTCGGCAAGGTGCTGGAATTCGATCTGACCGCGACCGACAAGGCCGCTGCCGAAGCCGAGGTCAAGTCCATGTGCGAAAAGCTTCTGGCCAACACGGTCATCGAATCCTACCGCATCGAGGTCGCATAAGATGAAAGCCGCCGTCCTTGTTTTTCCGGGCTCCAACTGCGACCGCGACTGCAAGGTGGCGGTCGAGGTGACCACCGGTGCCGATGTCAGCATGGTCTGGCATCAGGAAACGAGCCTGCCTTCGGGACTGGACCTGATCGTCGTTCCGGGCGGCTTCTCCTACGGCGACTACCTGCGCTGCGGGGCCATGGCCTCCCTGTCGCCGGTCATGGCCGAAGTCGTGAAGGCCGCCGAACGCGGCGTGTCGGTCGTCGGCATCTGTAACGGCTTCCAGATTCTTTGCGAAGCGGGCCTGCTGCCCGGCGCGCTGATGCGCAATTCCGGCCTTAAGTATGTCTGCAAACCCATTGAACTGAAAATTGAAAATCGCAACACACGCTTTACCTCCGCCTATGGCGACAAGGCCAGCGTGTGGATGACTCAGGGCAATGGCGACGGCAATTTCTTCGCCGACGAAGACACGCTCAAAGCCATCGAAGACAATGATCAGGTGGTCTTCCGCTACGTCGAAAACCCCAATGGCTCGGTTAACGACATCGCCGGGATCATGAATAGTCAGGGCAATGTACTCGGCATGATGCCGCACCCGGACCGCGCCTTTGAACCGGCGCTCGGCTCCGCCGACGGCGCGCCGCTGTTCCACAGCCTGATGAAGGTGCTTCAGGCGGCGTAAAGCCCTCGCAGAGCGATAAAATCGATTGCGAATGTAACGACACAGATGTTAACCCCTTGCAGGTCTGACGCGGCATGACGCCCGAATGACCGGCAAGGGGTTTTCGTATGCGTATCTGTGCGTTTTATGTGTCTGCGGCTCTGGTCCTCATGGCGGGAAGCGCCTCTGCGGCAACGACCTTTCCCGACACGCCGGTCACCACGCCCCTGCCGTTGGGCTACCACGCCCATCCCTGCCCGACGGAGTGGAAAGACGCTCTGAAGGACAGCACCCGTCCCGTCGAATGCGGCGACATGGTCGTCGAAGAAACGCGCGGCAGCGGCAATGACCGCCGCATCAGCTTTCCTGTCGTCATCATCCGCACCACCGCCGCGGACAAGAAACCCGATCCGCTGATCTATCTGCATGGCGGCCCCGGTGGCGACATCGTCGATGCCGCGCCCTATATGGCCAGGGGCAACAGCATTACGCCCGACCGCGATATCATCCTGTTCGATCATCGCGGCACAGGCCGCTCGACGCCGTCCCTCGATTGCGGCGAAGCGCCCTTGTCCGACGCCGGTGTGACCAGCACGGCGGGCGTTGAGGTGCTTAAGGCCTGCGCCCTGCACTGGCGTGCGCGCGGCGTGGATATGTCGCAGTACAATTCTGCCGTCATCGTCAGGGACATTCGCGACCTCAGGCAGGCCCTCGGTATCACCACCTATAACCTGTTCGGCGGCTCCTACGGCACACGCGTGGCCATGGCGGTCATGCAGCACGATCCCGAGGGCCTGCGCAGCGCCGTCCTCAGCTCGACCTGGCCGCCCGAAGGCAACGCGACCGCGCCCCTGCCCGGCCTCGTCTCGCGCGAAGTGCGTCAGATACTGGCCCTGTGTCGCGCCGATACCGAATGCAACCGACGCTATCCCGACCTCGAAGCCCGCTTCGATGCCCGCCTGAAGGTCTGGCTCGACACGCCGGTGGTGCAGGACGGGCGCACCTATACCGCCGATGAGGTCGGGGCCTTCCTGCTCGATGAAATCTACGGTGACCGGGGCGCGCGCCGCCTGCCCCTGACCATCGACGCCCTGATCCGGGGCGATCTCAAGGCGCTGGATGACTTCAGCAAGGTGCAGGCGGGCTATACCGAAGGCCAGTTCTTCACCACCCTGTGCAAGGAGGAGTTCAGCTTCGAAGACCCGGCCGCGCTCGATGCCACCGACGCCAGCGATCCGCTGGCGCTGGCTGTGGCACGCGATGCCCGACGCTTCTTCGCCGTCTGCCCGGCCTTCGCCACGGGCAAGGCGGACCCCGTGGAAAACCAGCCCCTGACCAGCGATATCCCGACACTGATGCTGTCGGCGGACATTGATGCCGGCTGTCCTGCCGAACTGTCCGACGCGGCGGTGACACGCCTCAGCCATGGCCGCAGCTACACCTTCGCCAACCGCATGCACACCATTCAGGGCAGCGTCTGCGCCCGTCAGATGACGGCTCAGTTTCTGCAAACCGCCGATCCGGCCGTGGACACGTCGTGCATGAAGGACGACCGCCCGAAATTTCCGTTCATTTACGAGTGAACCGCGTCATTTCGCACGGATAATAGCTGACAGGGCGCATTGAATCCGCTAAACGCGCGCCCATGAGCACGACATCCTCCGCCCCCGCCCAAACCCAGAAGTCCATGGCCGACTATGCGTCGGAGTTCGGACTGAAGCCCGACGAATATCAGGTCATTCTCGACCGGCTGGGGCGTGAACCCAACTATGTCGAACTGGGCGTCTTCTCGGTCATGTGGTCCGAGCACTGCTCCTACAAGTCCTCGCGGATGCACCTGCGCAAGTTCCCGGTGACGGGCGAGCGCGTCATCTGCGGACCGGGCGAAAACGCCGGTGTCATCGATATCGGCGACGGGCCGGATGGTCAGAAACTGGCCTGTATCTTCAAGATGGAGTCGCACAACCACCCCTCGTACATCGAACCCTATCAGGGCGCGGCGACGGGCGTGGGCGGCATCATGCGCGACGTGTTTACGATGGGCGCGCGCCCGGTGGCGCTGCTCAACGCCCTGCGCTTCGGCGAGCCCTCCCACCCGAAGACCAAGCGCATCGTCGAAGGCGTGGTCGCAGGCATCGGCGGTTACGGCAACTGCGTCGGCGTGCCGACCGTCGCCGGTGAGACCAACTTCCACAGCGGCTATAACGGCAACTGCCTTGTCAACGCCATGTGCGTGGGGCTGGCCGACGCCGACAAGATCTTCTATTCCGCCGCCCCGGAACCCGGTCTGCCGGTCGTCTATTTCGGCTCGAAGACCGGCCGCGACGGCATCCACGGCGCAACCATGTCGTCGGCGGAGTTCTCGGAAGACTCCGAGGAGAAGCGCCCCACGGTTCAGGTCGGCGACCCGTTTGCCGAAAAGCTGCTGATTGAGGCGACGCTGGAGCTGATGGCTTCGGGCGCGGTCGCCGCCATTCAGGACATGGGCGCCGCGGGCCTGACCTCTTCATCGGTCGAAATGGCCGGTAAGGGCGGGCTTGGCATCACGCTCGACCTCGACAAGGTGCCGCAACGCGAAGAAAACATGTCGGCCTACGAGATGATGCTCTCTGAGTCTCAGGAGCGCATGCTGGCCATCCTCAAGCCGGGCCGCGAACAGGACGGTTACCGCATCTTCGAAAAATGGGGTCTGGATGCCGCCGTCATCGGCGAAACCAATACCTCCGGCCACATCGTCCTGACGCACAAGGGCGAGGTCGTCTGCGATCTGCCGCTGGCCCCGCTCAGCGACGACGCGCCGCTCTATGACCGCCCCTGGGTGGAGCCGGACATGGAAGCCCCGCTCGGCGACGCCCCGGCCGCGCCGGTGGGCGACGCCCTCCTCGCCCTGCTCGCTTCGCCGGACATGGCTTCCAAGCGCTGGCTGTGGGAACAGTACGATCGTCACGTCATGGCCGATACGCTGG